>CANITX010000122.1 GCA_947470575.1 Rhodospirillales bacterium | reverse complement strand
GCCCCGGAAACCGCGACGCCGCCATTGCCGCCTTCCGGTTCCGCTTCGCTCCACCTACAGCCGGCAATGGCCAGGGAGGAAGCAATGCACTAACATTCAACCCGGACCACCTAATGGGGGCCGATCACTGAGACGAACTTTTGGAGCGTCTTGATGTCCCTGAATTTAGACATGGCGCCCTCTCGTCGTCGGAATGGTTGGTGCGAGTTTTCGGCTCTGTCGTTGAGCCACCGGCCGCATTCCTGAGCACTGGCGTTGCCGATGCTTTTCATCGCAGCGCGATATGATCGGAGACGGTCGGTCACGACGGAATGCGGGTTGCCATAGCGCTTCATGGCCCGCTTCAGAAACTTAAGTGCCGCCTTTCGATCCCTGCGTTTCGTCGCGAAAACCTCAAGCACTTCGCCTTCGTGATCGACGGCACGCCAGAGGTAATGCGTCTCGCCGTTGATCCGCACAAACACCTCATCCAGTTGCCAGCGCCACAACGAATAGCATCCATGTTGGATGCGCCGCTTTTTGATCTCCGCAGCGAACATCGGACCGAACCGATTCCACCAAAACCGCACCGTCTCATGGCAGGTGTCGATACCGCGCTCGAACAGCAAATCCTCGACCTGGCGCAGCGATAACGGATAGCGGATGTACATCATCACCGTCAGGCGGATCACCTCGGGCGAACTGTTGAAATAGCGGAACGGGTTTCTCACCCGCAGAGGCTACGAAACCCCCTTCCCAGCCTCAAGCCAATTTGGTCTGACACCGCCGAACAAAGGAAGGAGCGCACCTCAAATCCCGATAAGTGGCTGCGAGAGCCTGTGGATCAACGAAGTGAAGCGAAGTGGCGCGTTGGTTACGGCGAGGCAGATACAGTCATCGGCGTCTCCCGCCACCGGCTGGTGGACGAGGTCCTCGTCGCCGTCTTCAAGGTCGCCACGGGCAAACGCACCGAGATGGTCGGAAAAGCAGCCGGACAGAACCAGGGTCAGCTCGCGGCCGCGGTGGCCGTGCCGGGGTACGGGCTTTCCCGCCAGGATGAGCAGAAGGCGAGCGCGACCGCTGTCCGCGGTGGGGATCAGGAACTGGTATGCCCCGCCACCGAGGCGCTTCCACGCCACATCCCGGGCATCGCCGCCGATGTAGCGGCGCAGGGGTTGCGGGAATGTCGGGGGAACGCTTGCCGTCGGCATAGCGGGCAATGGCGCTGGGATCACCTCCCGCCCGTCCAGCCGTAAAACCAGTTCCTGCCATGACCCTGGTGCCATTGGTTCTGGCTCAACCTCTGCCATAATTGTGCCGCCCAGTTCCTCGGCTAGGGCCACGTTGTCGCGACAGTGGGGGCACAGCGCCAGATGTGTCGCGATCGCCAAGCTCCAGCTTTCACCCAATGTGCCAGCCGCGTAGCTGAACAGCAGATCGGACCCTGGATGGTGCTCGGCCATCACAAACTCCTCAGCAAGGTTCGCAACTTGTCAAAGGACAAGCGCAGACGGGACTTCACGGTTCCCAAGGGGATGTCGAGCCGGTCGGCGATTTCCTGGTGGGACAGCCCTTCAATAAACGACAAGTGAACGGCCTGGCGCTGATCGTCAGGCAGGTCAGCGAGGCATGCCCGGACTGTCTTCTGCCGCTTGTGCGCGTCGATATGCTCCTCGGCGGAAGGTTCCGGAGGTGGCACGAGCGACGGATCGTTCAGGTCCAGTTCCGGTCGGTTTTCACGACGGATCCAGTCAACGCGAAGGTTTCGGGCGATCGCAAATATCCAGGTGGCGGCCGAAGCTTTGCTCGGATCGAAAAGGCTACTCTTCTGCCACACCCGCAGCATCGTCTCCTGGGCGAGTTCATCGGCCGTCGCAGCGTCCACTCTGAGGCGCAACATCAGACCTTTGACGCGCGGAGCGATCCGAACAAAGAGTGCGGCAAAGGCAGATTCATCACGGTGGGTGGCGATCCGAAGCACAAGGGTCTCGAGCTTCGGCTCTTCCGACGTTGACTGAACGCTCACCAAAAATCCGCGCGCCCCTGAACGCAATGTTGCTCGCCTTCCCTGCACCCTATCTTGGCGGAGTACAAGGCTCATGGCGATGGGCGAGATCATTGTTGCAACACCGTTCATGCCCTGATTACGCGGTAGGGCGGCTATCAGTTCACAAAATTTTGAAATAAATGATCCGAAACCTTCTCACTGCCGTAATCAATGTCGTGAAGCAAGTTGGCCATTCCCAAAGCCGGTATGTCGAATATGAATCGTGTTTCCCCTCGGTCGCATCCAATTCTGGACGTCGCGGTCATTGGCTCCGGTATTGCCGGCCTCTCGGCCGCCTGGCTGCTTAGACAGTTCCATCGTATCACCCTCTACGAGAAGGATGCCCGTCTCGGCGGGCATGCAAATACCGTCGACGTGTTGGCGGATGGAAAGTATCAGGCTGTCGATACCGGCTTCATCGTATACAACGAGGTCAACTACCCGAATCTGGTGGCGCTGTTCGACCATCTGGGCATTCAGACGCAACCCAGCGACATGTCGTTTGCGGTATCCCTCGGCGGTGGCACGTTCGAATATGGGAGCAGGACCTTCAACGCCATGATCGGCCAACGCCGGAACATCACCCGGCTGGCGTTCTGGCACATGGTCCGCGACATCCGGCGCTTCTATGCCGAAGCCCCCGACGTCATGCGCTTCCCTGATCGCTTCCGCGCGGTATCCCTGGGGCGCTATCTCGAACAGGGCGGCTACGGCGAGGCATTCGTCGAACGGTTCATCCTGCCCATGGGTGCGGCGATCTGGTCCACACGGGCAGACGAAATGCGCGATCACCCGGTGGAGACGTTCGTGCGCTTCTTTGAAAGCCACGGGTTGCTTCGATTCAGCCGGCGCATCCCCTGGCGCACAGTGACCGGTGGCAGCCGAACTTATGTGCGCCGCCTTACCGAGGCCGTTGGTGATAGCCTGCGGATTGGGGAAGGCGTGAGAAAAGTCCGGCGCGATGCCTTCGGCGTCGACCTGCTCACCACATCCGGCGAAAGCCACCGCCACGATGCCGTGGTCATCGCCACCCACGCCGACCAGGCCCTGGCCATGCTCGCCGACCCTGACAGGCAGGAGAGGCGTCTACTGGGAGCGTTTCGTTATACCGCCAACCGGGCGGTACTCCATTCAGACCCGGCGCTCATGCCCCGTCGGCGGCGTGTCTGGTCAAGCTGGAACTACCTCGGCGACACCATGGAGGGCGTCAGCGTCACTTATTGGATGAACGGCCTGCAAGCGATTGACGAACGCCGCCCGCTTTTCGTGACCGTCAATCCAAAGACACCGCCTGCGCAGACCCTGATCCACCGTGAATTCGACTACGAGCACCCGCATTTCGATGCCGCGGCCCTGCAGGCCCAGAAGGAGCTGTGGCAGCTCCAGGGCCGCCGCAACACGTGGTTCTGCGGCAGCTATTTTGGTCATGGCTTTCACGAAGACGCCCTTCAGTCCGGACTGGCGGCTGCCGAATCCGTGGGTGGCGTCCGCAGGCCCTGGGTCGTTCCCGGGGAATCGCGACGCATCGTGCTTGGCCCGATGGCGGCGGAAGTGGCAGCCTGATGGTCACCAACCCAGCGATATACACTGGCCGCGTAGTGCATGAACGCCTGCGCCCACGCCGCCACAGGCTGCGTTACGGGGTATTTGCGCTGCTGCTCGACGTGGACGACCTGAAGGGGTTGGGCGGAAACCTGCGGCTGCTTCGATACAATCGTTGGGGGTTGTTCAGCGTTTTCGATGAGGATCACGGTGACGGACGGCCCGTCAGCGACTGGGTGCGGGCGCGGCTCGCTGCCGCCGGCTGCGGCGAAGTCGGCCATCGCATTCTCATGCTGTGCTATCCGCGGCTATTCGGCTACGTGTTCAATCCCCTGACCGTCTATTTCTGCTATGCTGACGATGGCAGGCTGCGGACCATCGTCTACGAGGTCCACAATACGTTCGGCGAACGCCACGCCTATGTGCTCGACGTGGCCGATCCGTCCCGGACCGTCATTCGTCAGCGCTGCGAAAAGCGCTTCTACGTGTCCCCGTTCATTCCCATGGAATGTTCCTATGATTTTCGGGTTGTCGCGCCGGGCGACGAGGTGAAAGTTGTCATCCGGGAGGAAGACAAGGACGGCCTGCTTCTCGCCGCGGCATTCTGCGGCCGGCACCGCGATCTGACCGATGCCGCCCTGGCGCGCATGGCCCTGCGCTACCCCCTGATGACCTTCAAGGTCCTTGCCGGCATTCATTGGGAGGCTCTTCGGCTCTGGCTGAAAGGCATTCCCTATTTTCCACACGCCAAGCCTGCGCCCGCATCCGGGCCTGGCATCCTGAAGCACGATGAAGAGGGTTGACGCATGACTGCTGCCGCCAATCGCCCGGAATCAAAATCTTTTGCGACCGGAGACAGGTTGCGCCTACCCCTGACACGCGCTGTCTTCGAAGCCGTCCTGCGCCGCCTCGCAGGTTCCGTTGAGCGGGGTTCCATAACTTTCGTCTTCAGGAACGGCCGCGAACTATGTGTTGCGGGCGTGCACATGGGTCCACATGCGTTGATCCAAATTAACAGGCTCCGCGCCGTCACGCGGCTGCTGGTCGACGGTTACATCGGTCTTGCCGAGGGCTATTTGGCCGAAGACTGGACAACGCCTTCGCTGGAGCACCTGTTCGATTTTGGTACGGCAAACATGGGTCCACTTGACCAAAGCCTGACTGGCAGCAATCTGTCGCGCATCATTCATAATGGGGTTCAGTACCTGCGCCGCAATTCACCTGTCGGTAGCAAGAGGAACATTGCCAGCCACTACGATCTCGGGAACCGCTTCTTCCGGGAATGGCTCGATCCATCCATGACTTACTCGTCGGCCCTGTTCGAAACTCAGGGAGAGAGTCTGGCCGAAGCCCAGGCGAACAAGTTTCGACGCATTGTCCGGAAACTGGAGATCGGTCCCGGCCATCGCGTTCTCGAAATCGGCTGCGGCTGGGGCGGGCTCGCCACCTTCATCGCTCGGGAAACCGGCGCCCATGTCACGGCGATCACAATTTCGAAGGAGCAATTCGCCTGCGCCCGTGAGCTCGTCGCCGCAGCAAGGCTAGAAGCGCTCGTCGACGTGCAGCTGCGGGATTATCGGGAACTCGACGGCACCTTCGATCGGATCGTTTCTGTCGAGATGCTCGAGGCCGTCGGTGAACGTTACTGGTCCACATATTTCAATATCGTGTCGCAATGCCTCGCGCCGCAAGGTGCAGCGATGATTCAGGTCATTACCGTCGCCGATGAACGCTTCGACTACTACCGGCATAGTGTTGATTTTATTCAGAAGTACATTTTTCCGGGCGGTATGTTGCTATCTCCCGGCACGATCCGCCAGCATGCCGAAGCGGCGGGCCTAGGTTACGCTGACGCCTTGTTTTTCGGCGAATCCTACGCCCGCACCCTCGACTTCTGGAGCGTGGCCTTCCAGGAGCGCTGGCCGGAATTCGAGGCGATGGGGTTCGACCGGCGGTTTAAGCGGATGTGGGAATATTACTTGGCCTATACCTCGGCCGGCTTTCGCGCAGGATCCATCAACGTCGGCCAATTCCGCCTAACCAAGCCTTAGCCTCCATCATGCCGATCTCGAAACTGTTGTGGCGCGATGTGCGATACGGTGCAGCCGGCTTGGCGCTCGGCATGCCCACCATTCCGCTGCTTGTGCACTTGCCGGCTGTCTATGCGGAAGGACTCGGCCTGGGCCTCACCGCGACAGGAATGGCATTGTTCGTGGCGCGGGCCCTGGACGTCGTTTCCGATCCGCTCATAGGTGTTGTCTCCGACAGGCTGAAGAGCCCGTGGGGGCGCCGCAAGCCGCTGGTGCTGCTGGGGGCGGTAACGGCCGCAGTCGGGGCGCTCTTCCTGCTCGGGCCGCAGCCAGGGGTTGGCCCGGGATACCTCGCCGTCTGGGCTGCCGTCTTGTACCTGGGCTGGTCTTTGATCATGATTCCCTACCAGGCCTGGGGCGCTGACCTGTCCGACGACTATGGCGGGCGAACGCAGGTGACATCGGTGCGAGAAGGATTCACGCTCTGCGGCATCCTGCTCGCCGGCGCGGTTCCGGCCGCCGCCGCCGCACTGGGCTATGGCGAACGGGAGGCGCTGTTGTTTGTCGCCTGGGCAGCCATTGCCGTCGGCGTGCCGCTCTTCATGCTACTGCTGGCCGGAGTCGCCGAGCCCCGGCGTAAGGTCGTTGCCGCCGCCGCATCGCCATGGCGCGACATCGCCGGCCTCGCCGGCAATAGGCCATTTCGCCTGCTTCTGGCCGGCTGGTTCGTCAACAGCCTGGCCAACGGCATCCCCGCGGTCCTGTTCATTCTCTACATGAAGCACGTTCTGGTGGCTGACGAACTCATGCGCGGCCTGCTGACGTTCAGCTACTTCCTTGCCGGCGTCTGCGGCATTCCCCTATGGGGCTGGCTTGCCAGCCGATGGGACAAGCACCGGGCGTGGTGCGCCGCCATGGCCCTGGCGTGCCTGGCTTTTGCGTTCGCACCTTTTCTCGGTGCAGGCGACGCTGCGGCCTTTCTTGCAATCTGCCTAATATCGGGCCTTGCTCTGGGGGCGGATCTAGCCATCCCACCCTCCATGCAGGCGGATGTCGCCGAGTACGAATATTGGCGAACCGGGCGTGACCGGACGTCATTGATGTTCGGCTTCTGGAGCATGGCGATGAAGTTCGCGTTTGCGCTCTCCGTGCTGATCGCCTTCCCGGCGCTCGAATGGCTCGGTTTTCAGACCGATGGGCCGGCGGAAGGCAACAATGTCATGGCCCTCGCGGTGATCTATGCCGCAGTCCCTGTCGTACTGAAGATAGCGACGATAGCGATGCTCTGGCGGCATCCACTCACATCTGCAAAGCAGGCCGTGATCCGCCAGCGGCTGACGACATTGGAAAACAGAACATCGAGGCCAGGGCACCATGTTGCTGCGCGTAATCCTGATGATGTCCGGGTTCCTGTTTCTTAACGGGTGCACAGGTATGAAACCCAGCGATTTCACCAGTCATCAGCCCGCTTTCGTCCTCGAGTCGTATTTCTCGGGAAAGACACGGGCCTGGGGCATATTCGAGGACCGTTTCGGCACGGTGAGGCGACAGTTCGTCGTCGATATCGATGGGCGATGGGACGGCGAGGAACTGACCCTGGACGAGAGCTTCGTTTTCGACGATGGAGAACGCAGCACGCGCCAATGGCGCATTCGCAAGACGGCGGATGACCGTTATGAAGGACGTGCCGATGACGTCATCGGGACGGCGACGGGGGTGTCGTCCGGAAATGCCCTCAACTGGTCCTATGTCCTCAATCTCAAGACCGGCGACGACAGTACGCTGCGGGTCCGCTTCGACGACTGGATGTTTCTACAGCCGGGCGGGGTCATGCTAAACCGCGCCCGCATGAGCAAGTTCGGATTTGAACTGGGTCAGGTCACCATCGCCTTTCAGAAGGTTGAGCAGTCTGCCGCTGGGTTCCCGCCGATCACGGCCCGGCAACCTTTCGACGCAGGTATCGCAGCAGCGGCCCGATAAGAGGCATTCGCTCATACAGCTGAGTTGCGGCATCCCAATATTCTTCGTGGGACGATACCTTGCCAGTTTCGTCGAACGCGACTTTGGTGACACCCTGAACCTGCCAGTCTCGACCACGCAGGATGGCTGAGAGGCGCCAGTGGAAATAGATGCGATTCGATACGGCGGCGTGGTCATCGATACGGAAGGAGACGTTCGTGGCCGCGGCAAACAATCGGGCGATAGCCCGTTTCATCGCTGCCCTGCCGCGGGTGTCGTGGAAGGGGTCGCGGAAGCAGACGTCATCGGAAAGGTGGCCGTCCAATGCATCGATGGTGCTGGCGGTCAGGGACTCGAGGCAGGCGCTGTAGGCCTGGAAGCTGGATTCGATGGTCATGTGCCCAGGATCTTCCGGGTGATGTGCAGATAGAGGCTGTAGGGGAGCAGGCGGCCGATTTTCATCAGGATTGCCAGCCGGCGCGGAAAAGCGATTTCAAACCGCCCGCGTTCGAGGCCGTCGACGATGCGCCGGGCCGCGACGTCCGCTTCTATCAGGAACGGCATGGGAAAGTCGTTGCGGTCGGTCAGGGGTGTGCGAACGAACCCCGGATGTATGACCGAGATGGCAATGCCGAATCGGGCAAGCTCGGGTTGCAAGGCTTCGCACATATTGGTAAGCGCAGCCTTCGATGCGCCATAGGCGCTCGCCAATGGCAGTCCGCGATAGGCGGTTAACGAGGATACGACAGCGATCTGCCCGGAACGGCGTGCGATCATCGCCGCCATTGCTGGTGCCAGGCACCGCACGGTACCCATCACGTTGATATCGATCTGCTTGCCGAAATCGGCCACATTGAAATCCTCGATGCCAAACTTAATGTACGTGCCAGCATTGAGGATGGCGAGGTCAAGGGAGCCATGTGTGATCTCGATATCGCCAACCACATGCGCCATCGCCTTGGCGTCTGTTGTGTCACCGACATGGACAGAGGCTTTGCCGCCCCTTGATTGGATATCGCCGGCAAGATGTCGGAGGTCGGACTCAGTCCGTGACGTCACGGCGACATGCCAGCCGCGCCGGGCCAACTCGAGGGCCACGTGTCGGCCAATGCCTTGTCCCGCCCCGGTGACCCAGGCTACACGCGTAATGGCTGCCATGTCAGTCAACTTCGGTATTTGGGATCGACTGTCCACAGGTCACGCAGCGGTACTCAATCACGGAGCCGCCCTTTGCCGCGAAGCGCATCTTGACCCATCGGCCGGCGTCGTCGTACCAGACCGACGTATCGATATCTCCCGTATAGCGGTATCTTGATGCCGAAATGGACAGACCCTCGGCCTCGACGAGCTCCCGTCCCGTAGCGTGAATCAATACCTGAGACACTTCGCCGCTCAATGTATTGATCACCCGAGATTGTGACAGGACATGGGCGTTCCAGTGGTTTGTTGGAAACAGGCCTGCCTCGACCTCGGAATTTCCGCTCGGGCCTTCTATGGTTGTCATTCCGTTCTCGGTTCGAGCCTGCACTTCCGTCCTGTCGCCGTCATCGTCCTGTCGGGCCCATAGCGACACGAGGCGATCCGCACACCATTGCTCTGTAGATTCGTATCCGTATTGATAGACAGTCAGGCCGAGCAGGGTAATTCTAAGCCTAGAATCAATGACGACTCGCAAGTGCCCATCCAAATCGCGTTCGAAAGAAACGCGATGCTGTCCAACCTTGCTGTCGTTCCTCAGGACATCAAACACCAAGGGCCCGCCATAAAGGGCAACTGGGTTGGATGAGGGCGCACAGTGCTCATGGGCCTCACTGGAATTGAAGGGTGCTGCCAACCATGTCGACAGAATCAGGCCCAATAGCCATCGCTCAAAAATACTTGGTCGTTTCACACACGTGCTCCGCAAGAAAACGCTTGTACCGTTCTTACGTCGCAATTCGCGGTACGGATCACATTGAATTGTATGTAGCGTGTGGGTAGGGAACGCCTAACTGCAATTAGCTTGCCGGTGAAATCCCGCGGGCCGTCACGCAATACTTTGAAGCTGTAATTCACGGTGCAAAACTCGGCCACACTAACGGTGGGGCTTGTCCTGCCGTGTCGGTTTAAAAGCCGGCCACGTCTAAGTCTCTGGCGGTTTGATTTGCCGGAGGCGGGGGATGTTCGGTGTGGATTTGTACGGGCGCGTTCGGCT
>CANITX010000121.1 GCA_947470575.1 Rhodospirillales bacterium | reverse complement strand
TTGGTGGTGAAGTACTTTTCGTTATCCCACTGGCCGCGCAAATCCTTGCCCATGTGCTGGATCAGGAGTTTCTTCAGACCGATCACGGAATCGCGGTGGTTGCTGGCGATCATCTTGCCGATTTCCATGGTCTTGGCGCGCAGCTGGCTGCTGGGAACCAGATGATTGATCAGACCGATGCGGTGACATTCCTCGGCCTCGACAATGCGCGCCGTGAACAGCAGTTCCTTGGCGATCGGCCAGCCGACCTGATTGGGCAGCGTCCACGAGGCGTTGATGCGGCCGTAGGCAGCGGCAAGGAAGCGGAACTTGGTACGTTCGCAGCCGATGCGCATGTCGAGCAGGGTGGCCAGCACCGAGGCGCCGCCGTAGGCTAGACCGTTCATCATGCCGATGGTCGGCTTGCGGCTGATGGCCAGTTCGTATTGGCCCTGGCCACGGATGTCGGCCAGCTTGTCGCGCTCCGCTTGGCTCAGCTTGACGTCGTTCTCGCGCTGTTCGTGGATGTCGCCGCCGGCGGAAAAGGCTTTTTCGCCCGACCCGGTGAGGACAATGCAGCCGACATTGCTGTCGGCATCCAGACGTTTGGCCGCGTCGAATACCTCGTTGGTCAGCTGGTGGCTGAGCGCATTGAGGACTTCGGGACGGTTGAGGGTGATGATGCCGACGCCGTCTTCGATGTCGAGCAGAATGGTCTTGTAGTCGGACATATGAGCTTCTCCTATTGCTGGGGCAGGGAACCGCTAGCCCCCTCCTCCCGTTATCGTTGGCACCGCCGAACCCCACAGCGGCGAGATGGCATCAAGATAGCCGGCTAATATCATCCGGAACAGAGGTCTGAAGGGTACGCCGGCCGGCTGCTATGCGCTGGCCTTGTCGAGCGTGGCAAGATCGTCGGTGTCGAGCGTCAGGTTGACGGCAGCAGTCAACTCCTTCAGTTGATCGAGGTTGGTCGCACTGGCGATTGGGGCGGTCAGGCCGGGACGGCCGACCAGCCAGGCCAGCGCGACCTGGGCGGGCTTCGCCCGGTGCCGGGCGGCCACGGCATCGAGCGCACCGACGATGCGAAAGCCACGGTCGTTCATGTATTTTTCCACCCGCGCGCCACGGGTATGTCCGGCCATGTCGGCCTTGGTACGGTATTTGCCGGAGAGAAAGCCGTTGGCCAGCGCATAGAAGCCGATGACGCCGATCTTTTCGCGGACACAAAGAGCGTGCAGATCGCCTTCGAAGGCATCGCGCTCGATCAGGTTGTAGAGCGGCTGCAGCACATCGAGTCGGGGCAGGCCCTGCTTCTTGCCGATGTCGAGCGCTTCCTTGAGCCGGGCAGCGCTGAAATTGGAACAGCCGGCGACCCGGATCTTGCCTTGTTCGATCAAGCGGGCGAAACCGCCCAGGGTATCGGCAAGCGGCGTTTCCGGATCGTCGCGATGGCCAAGATAGACATCGATGCAATCGACGCCTAAGCGGCGCAGCGAAGCTTCCACCGCTTCCTTCATATAGACGGGCGACAGGCCTTTCTTGCCCGGCCCCATTTCCAATCCGAACTTGGTGACGACGATCACCTTGTCGCGTTTACCGCTTTGCGCCAGCCACTTGCCGATGATGGCCTCGGACTCGCCGCCCTGGTTGCCCGGCGCCCAACGGGAATAAACATCGGCCGTATCGATGAGGTTGAAGCCGGCATCGACGAAGGCATCGAGCAGGCGAAAGGACATCGCCTCGTCGGCGGTCCAGCCGAAGACGTTGCCGCCAAAGGCGAGCGGGGCGATTTTAATGCCCGAGGTTCCCAGCGGGCGCATGTCCATGTCCGTTTCCCCTTATACGTGGCGAGCGGAGCGTAGGCTTTGAGCGGCTGACACGCCAAGGGGATGCGGACGGCGAAAACCGCCGCCGCGGCGTCCTTAGAAGGTCGGCAGCTTGATGTAGACCAATTCGCTGGGCTCGACGGCGGTCAGGCGGACGGGTTGCTCTTCGGCATCGGTGCCAAAGCCCGTTTCCTTCTCGTAGCGGCGGTTGTCGTAAGTCAGCGCGCCTTCCTTAAGGAACAAGGCCTCGGGCGAGGGTTCCTTGCCGAAGGTCAGCGTCGCGCCCTTGTCCATTCGGATGAACGCAAAGCGGACGTCGCGTTCGGTGAAGGTGCCGAGGTGCTTGACCTCCACGCCAGGCGCATCGTCGTCGGGAATCCAGCCGAAGGCATCCGGATTCATCAGGACGACATCGTTGTAGCGCGCTTCGGGATAGGTGAACTTCTTGCCGAAGCACTCTTCCTCGACCGCTTGCGCCGCGTCGTGGATGTGCTTTTTGCCCTTGTCGTCGACCCAGGTATAGAGCCCCTTCTCGAACTTGCCGCGCGCTTCGAGCGCTTCGCTGGCGACGCGCATCTGTTCGACGTTGGGATAGCCGTAACCGCTTGGCCCGCCGAATTGCAGGATCAGCATCTTCATATTGGTGCTTTTGACCTGCGGCCCGTAATAGACGGACTCCGGGAAGTAGGCGCACCAGCCGGCAGGCATCACCTGATCGCCATGAATCTGATAGTCGCCGGAAAGGATGTAGCGGAACTGTTCCTTGGTGTGGCGGTGACGCGGCGCCGTCCAATCCTCGGTGCCGCCTTCGCTCAAATTCATACGGTAATAGTTGAGCGCGTCGCGCTTGCCGGTCAGCAGCAGGGCCGCCTTTCGCTTGCCCGGACGGTGATCGTCATGGGTCTTGAAGTAGTCATCGGCATCCGCCGCATTCTTGATCTGCATGGCCCGGTCCTTCTCAGAACTTGTGCATGCGCAGGCAGAGAAGCTCGCTGGTCTCCTCGGCCTCGACGGTGACCGGACCTTCGCCCGGATCGAACGCGGCAGCGGCATAGGAGCGATAGGTCTTGCCGCCGTGGGTGATAGCGCCCTTGTGCAGGAAGAACAGCTCGGGCGTGTTGTGGGTGCCGCCCCGCAGCGTAGCGCCGCGCTCCATGCGCACGAAGCCGACCTGCATTCGCCGCTCGGTGAAGGTGCCCAGCCATTTGCGCGAAACACCCTTGGCCTGTTTGTCGTCAACCCAGTTGTAGGAGGCGGGGTTCATCATGATGACGTCATTGTAGCGCGGCGTCGGATATTCCAGCTTGCGACCGTTCAGATGCTCCCACACCGCTTCGTAGGCGTCCTTGCGATGGCGTTTGCCGGCGGCATCGACGTAGGTAAAGGTGCCCTTCTCGAAGGTGCCCTTGGCACTGAGCTCATCGAAGCCACGCTTGCGCTGATCGCGGTCGACAAACCCGCTGCCGGTGGCGCCGCCAAACTGGCAGACCAGCATTTTGAGGCCCGGGGTTCGATGCTGCGGACCGTAATAGACGCCTTCGGGAAAATAGCCGACCCAACCGGCAGGTAGCTTTTCTTCCTTGCCGTAAATCCAGGCGTCGTTGATGGGGAAACGAATCTGATCGAAGTTGTGACGATGGCGCGGGGCATCCCAACTGTCCTCCACCGTCGTCAACGCGACGCGGTAGTTGTTGAGCGCGCCTTGCTTGCCCTGCAACAGCAGCTTGGATTGCATGTTGCCGACACGAATGTTGCCGGCGGCGTAATCCATGGCCTGTTCCGCTTCGGTGATCTGCACGGTCGTTCTCCCCGGTGATGGTTGTCGGGCGGCCGGCGTTCCGGCCGTCGCCCTGGACGACGACTTACTTGAACTTGATCTCAGCGATGGGAATTTCGCTGTTGATCGAGACGTTGGGCACGAAGTTGATGCGGCTTCCCACCCGCGTGAACCCGACCATGTGGAACATGAAGATATCGGAGACCATGTCTTCGTAAATGAAGCGGAAAACCTCGTTCCACGCCTTGACCCGCTCGGGGCCCGACTGGGCCGTGGCATCGGCGATCAGCTTGTCGAGGTCGGGGTTGCATTGCGTCGACGAGTTGCCCGCGCAGGAGTACTTGCTGAACACGGAAAACACCGGATCGCCGTTGTTGTTGTCATGCTGATGCAGAAGAACGGTGGCAGCACGAGGCTCCGGGAACGGCTTGTTGTTGAATTTGGACCAGATGGAACTTTCCATCATGATCAATTTGGCGTTCAGGCCGACCGCCGTGTACATGGCCTGCAGGGCTTCGCCGAACTCGTTGACGTTCGGGTAGTAGCCGATCCGGCCAAGCAGTTGGATCTCCTTATCCACCGGCACGCCGGCAGCCTTGGCTTCGGCGATGAGCTGACGGGCCTTGGCCTGATCGAACGGATAAATTCTTTTGTCGAGCTCGTGGTTGTGACCGGCCACGGCGGGGAACACCACCTGAGCCGAGGGAACGACGTCCTTCGGGAAGATGCTGCCGATGATCGCTTTGCGGTCCAGGGCGTAGTTGAGCGCAAGGCGGATACGCCGATCGTCGAGCGGCTGTTGCGTCAGATCGATACGGCCGTATGTGGTTTCCGAGTTGAGGAAGCTGAAGTCCGCCTTTGGATCGGTGGCGTCCTGCTGGGCGATCGTGTCGGTCAGATCGGCTTCGCCAATCTTGACCATCGCGGCGCGCACGGCCGACTCATTGCGCCAAATGTACTTGGCCTGTTCGACCTCGGGCTTCTGGCCCCAGTACTTGTCGTTGCGCTTGAGCACCGCTTCCTGGCCTGGTGTGAAGTGATCCAAGATATAGGGGCCGGTGCCGACGGGATCCCAGATCAGCTTGTCGGTCGGCGTTTTCGGGGAATCGATCGTCACGACGGTCATGCGGGTCGGCACGATCGGGTCCGGCTTGTTGGTGACGATGTCGACGGTGTAGTCATCGACCGGAACGCCCTTGATATAGAGATCGCCGAAGCGCTTGGTGCGGTTCTCGCAAGGCAGATCCTTGGAGTCCATCAAGCGCGAGATCGACTTCGTCAGGGTCTGCGCGTTGAAAGGGCTGCCATCGGTGAAGGTCACGCCCTGGCGCAGCTTGAATCGCCAGGTGACGTCATTGACCTTTTCCCACGACGTCGCCAACCGGGGCTTCAGCGCTCCGTCCTTGGAATCGATCTCGACCAACGTCTCGGTGATGTTCTGCTTGACCACGCGCCCCGTTACCGAGCGAGAGGCCATGCAGCCGTCCAGAGAATCGGGCTCGCCGGAAAGGACGATCGTGACGTTCTTGTTCTGGGCCATCGCCTGACCCGGCAGGATCAGCGCAAGACCCAGTAGGACCGCCGTCGAGGCTACCGTCGTGGCATACCTACGCTTCGACGCAAATGACATGATGCTTCTCCCGTTGCGGCCCATCACCGGGCATTGATCCCACGACGCCTTCGGCGCGGCTTTCCTCGATTGAACCACACTCGAAAATTTTTGGCTATGGCCCGGTCGTTACCGAGCCGTCCCGGACATTACCTCAAACCGATGGAGGCACGGCCTTAGGCCACCCGATCCAACGGCGGACGGCCGGCGCCACGGCTGTCGATGACCTCATCCTTAAGCAGGCGCTGGATATGTTCCGCCGTCAGGCCGACCGAGACTTTGGTATCGATCACACAGACCCGGCGCCCGACTTCTCAAAATCTTCCGGGCTTGGCGTGAAAGGGACGATGGAACCTTTGGCCAACTGGTCAAGGCGCGGCCGCGGGTGGCCGATACGAACGGCGATTTCCCGCCTATCGGACGTTCCCCGCGCTTTCCCATTCCCAGTCAGACGATGTCGCCGGCTTTACGCAGCTTGGCGATCTCGTCGGCGCTTATCCCCAGGCCGGACAGCACGCTGTCGGTGTGTTCTCCGAAACCGGGGGCTTGGCCGTTCATCATCGCTGTGCCGCTGCCGATGGCGACCGGCAGGCGCGGCAATTTGGCGACCTTGCCGTTGGCAAAGAGGGTCTTCGACAGCCGCGTGCCCGCATTGAGATGCGGGTCTTCGAACAGATCGCCCGGCTTATACATGGGCGCCGCCGGCAGGCCGATGTCGACCAGGATGTCGATCAACGGCGTGCATTGGTAGCTGCTGAATATCTTTTGCAGCGTTGCATGCAGTTCACCGTGTTCGGCGCGGCGTTTTTCGTTGGAATCGAAGCGGCTATCGGCGAACAGGTCCATCCGTTCGAAGCGCTCGCAGAAGTTCTTCCACTGCTTGTCGCTGGTGATGCCGACGAAGATCACCCGGTCGTCGCCCGCCGTGAAGGTGTCGTAAATGCCCCACGAGCGCGGACGGACCGGCAACGGTTCGGGCGCAACGCCGGTTTGCACCTCGGCCGCCATATGCTGGCCGACCAGGAAGGCCGAGGATTCATAGAGCGCGCTTTGCACCCGTTCGCCCTTGCCGGTCTGATGGCGCCGGTGCAACGCCGCCAGAATGCCAACGACGCCGAACACGCCGCCCATGATATCGATCACCGAAGCACCGCAACGCACCGGCTTTCCGGGGAAGCCCGTCATGTAGGCGAGGCCGGTACTGAACTGCACCAGTTCGTCGAGCGCGGTGCGCTTCTCGTAGGGGCCAGGCAGGAAGCCCTTCAACGAGCAATAAATCAGCGCCGGATTGAGCTTCGACACGTCGTCCCAGCCGATGCCGAGACGGTCGGCTGTGCCGGGGGCGTAGTTCTCGGTCATCACGTCGGCTTCCATGAGCAGGCGGTGGGCGATGGCCCGCCCGCCGGCCGACTTCAGATCGAGTCCGATGCTTTTTTTGCTGCGGTTGAAATACGTGAAGGCGCCGGCCACATGGCCCTTGAGCGCGCGGGTGCGGTCGCCGCCGGGCGCCGGCTCTACCTTGATCACATCGGCGCCCAGTTCGGCCAGTACCAGGCCGCAACTTGGCCCCATCACCACATGGCAGAATTCGATGACGCGCAAGCCGGCGAGCGGCAGTTGCGAGCGGTCGGCGTCGGCGGCAGCCTTGGTCGTGCTGATGTCGTTCATCCTATGGTCTTTCCGTTTGAACCTTTAACCGATCACTGGGCCGCAGCCTTGCGGAAACGCGACAAGGTGCCACCGTGCATCACCGAGCCGGGCAGCGAACGGCCCATGATCTTTTCGGCCAGTTGCGCCGTCTCGATCAGCTTGTCGAGGTCGATGCCGGTTTCGATACCCATCTCTTCGCAAAGGAACACCAAGTCTTCCGTGCAGATGTTGCCCGCCGCACCGGCATGTCCGGCGAAGGGGCAGCCGCCCAAACCCGCGACCGCCGAATCGTAGCTGGCCACACCCATTTCGAGACCGGCGAAGGCATTGGCGATCGCCATGCCGCGGGTATCGTGCAGATGCAGGTGGATTTCCTTGTCTGGATACTTGTTACGCACGGCACCGACGGTGTGCTTGATGCGGTCCGGCGTCGCCCAGGCCATGGTGTCGGCAAGGCGAATCTGCTGCGGATCGTAGCCGAACTTATGGGCAATTGTGAAAGCCTGGCCGACGGCTTCGAGGACGCGGCTGGTTGGGATTTCGCCTTGGAAGTTGCAACCGAAAGCGGAGTTGACCCCGACGCATTTCACGGGAACGCCGTTCGCCTTGTAGAGGGCGATATATTCTTCCTGCATCTGCAGGTTACGCTTGAAGTCGGTGTTCTGGTTGCGGATCAGGAATTTTTCCGAAGCGCCGATGGCGATCTTGCCGTCCAGCGTCAGCTTGTCGCGGTACTGGAGAGCGCGTTCGAACCCCTTCGGATTTAGCCAGAGCGGAGTGTATTCGATTTCGGGGTTGTAGTACTGGCCCTTGACCACCTCGTCGGCATCGGCCCAGGCGGGGACGCGCTTGGGATTGACGAAGGAAATGGTCTGGATGTGCTTCAGCCCGGTTTCGGACAAGGCATTGATGAATTCGATCTTCTTGTCGGTCGGGATCGGCGTCTTTTCGATCTGGAAGCCCTCGCGCGGACCTTCCTCGTTGATCTTCACCTTCTTCGGAAAATCGGACATGGCTTCCTCCTGATGCCGGCGTGTTCATCCACGGCCATATAAGGCGCCGGGATCATCCGCCGTCGGTCGGTTCCTCGACTCAAAAACGTTGCCCGGCTCCGCCTTCAGCGGTTACCGAGACCACCGGTACTTCCCTGCGATATGCCCGAACGGCACTTGGTTCTTGGACGTCCCCGCCGGGGGCGAACCCGGCGGGGATGCGTCGGTATCTTACTTAGCCTCAGTGCGGCAGTTCGCCCGCCACCAGCGCGCGCCACATCAGGCGGTGCTCGTTGGGGTCGTAGTCGAAGGCGGCCTGATGCATGGACGAACGGTCGTCCCAGATCAACATGTCGCCAAGCTGCCACTTGTGCGAATAGATGAACTCGTCCTTCTCCATCAGTTTGACGATCTGATCGATCATCTCCTGGGACTCGTCGGGCGAATAGCCTTCGATGTAGTCCATCTTATTGGCGTGGCAGTAAACCGCCTTGGTGCCGTTGTCGCCGTTGATGCGGATCAGCGGCTGGAACACCGGCTTCGGCTTGAGCTTCTGCTGCTCTTCGAGCGAATTGGTGTTGTAGACGTTCTTCACACCGCTGCCCAAGCGGACATTGGCGGTCCTACGGCCGTCGATCTTCTTCTTCCACTCGGCGGGCAAAGCCTCGTAGCCGGCACGGGTGTTCATCACCGACGTGTTGCCACCGCCGCTCTTCGGCAGCTCGACCGCATAGAGCGAGGTATACTTGGGTGGAATGTACTGATTGGTATGATCGGTGTGCCAGCGCAGGCCGACCTTGATGCGGTTGCCCTTGCTGTCCTTGTTGCGGTTCGAAATGGTGCGCAGCATGGGGGCGCCGGGCACGGCGAACTGCGGGCTGTCCTGCTCCATCGGCTCGCCGAACAGCTGCAAGGCCGCGAAATACTGCTCGGGGGTGAAGTGCTGATCGCGGATCACCAGTGCGACATGATCGACCAGGGCCTTATTGAGCAGGTATTTGGTTTCGGCATCTACGGGCTGACGAAGGTCGAGACCGGTCACTTCCGCGCCGACAAGTTCCTTGAGTTTGCGGACCTTCATCATCTGAGCGGTTTGCATTTGTGCGGGCTGCGATTCAGCTTTCTTTTCGGCCACGACTTGCATCGGGTTATCTCCTCGGTGGAAGGGAGCCGCCCCCCCCCGGCGGCGGAACGCCGGGAGGGGTCGGGCCAGTCTACTGTCTTTTGTGCCTTACTTCTTCGTGAAGTGAATCTCTTCGCCACGCACCTCGGCGTTGGTGGTGACGTCAGGCTTGAAGTCGACGCGCGGGCTGACCCGGGTGAAGCCGACCTGATGGAACATCATCACGGAGGCGACCGCATCTTCGTAGAGATAGCGGAAGACTTCCTGCCAGCCCTTGACACGCTCTTCGCCGCCCAAAGCCGAAACCCGCTCGACTTCGGCATCGAATTTCTTGTCGCACATCGCCGCCGTCGCGCCCTCGCAGCCGTATTTGAACGACACGCTGAAGACGGGATCGCCGAAGTTATTGTCGTGCGAGCTTTGCTGAAGGATGCTGTTGCGGCCTTCCTTGTACGGCTTGTTATTGAACTCCTGGTACTGGCCGGGTTCGACGAAAATCATCTTGATGTTCAGCCCGACCGCCGTCCATTGGGCGTGCATGCTTTCCATCACTTCCTGCGCGTTGGCGTAATGCGCGGGATAGACCACGAAGGTCATTTCCTTGCCGATATTGACGCCGGAAGCCTTGGCTTCGGCCAGGAGCGCCTTGGCCTTGGCCGGGTCGTACTTGTAGGCCTTCTTGTCGAGATCATGGTTGTGACCCGGAATGGCGGGCATCACCATCTGGGTGGCACGGATGGCCCCCTTCGGCAGGATGGTGCCCGGCAGCGCATCGAGATCCAGCGCGTAGTTCATCGCCAGACGGACCCGCTTGTCGTTCGTCGGCTCGACA
>CANITX010000120.1 GCA_947470575.1 Rhodospirillales bacterium | reverse complement strand
GTCCGGCCTGTTCAAGCATCTGTACGAAGACGTCGTTGCCGACGTCTGGATGTACTACATGGTCGGCTATCAGCGGCTCAGCCCTCGGATGAACTACAAGCCCGACTTGATCACCAACAACGAAATCCGCGTCCAGGAATATACGTTCAAGTAAGACAGGCATCGCCTTGCGCAATGCCGGCGGCGGCCCCAGGCGGGCCGCCGTTTTTTTTCCTTCCGCCGGGAATCGCCAAGGCGATTGCATCGCTGCCCGATCTCGATTATCGATAATATGAAAAGAAGATATCGCTTGCCGGCATAACCGGCGGGCCCGTGTGGAAGAACCATCCAGGGGAGGATAACGCATGTTACGCGCGCACAAATTCGGATTCTCGGCCGCCGCCGCGCTTTTGCTGATGGCGCCCGCCATCGCCTCGGGACAGACCCAGGCGGTCAACGCCAAGTGGCTGACCGTGGTGCTGCCGGCAGAACCGGAAGCGCTGGAGGCCTGCAACGCGACGCGCTCACTGGAAGGCTTCGTCAACAAGCAGACGGTCGTCGAGACCTTGATCGACAAGGACTACCGCACCGGCGCGCTCAAGCCGCGCATCGCGGTGTCCTGGGAACGGGTCAATCCGACGACCTGGAACTTCAAGCTGCGCCAGGGCGTGACCTTCCACGATGGCGCCAAGCTCGACGCCAAGGCGGTCGCCTATTCGATGGACCGCACACTAAACTCGCCGATCCATTGCGAGCTGCGCGGCAAATTCTTCGGCGGTCTCAAGCTGCAAGTCAGTGCGCTGAACGACGATACGGTGCAGGTCGTCACCGACAAGCCGGAGCCGATCCTAGATGCCCGCATGACCGGCATGACCATCTACTCGCCCAACACGCCCTTCGACAAATCGATGCTGACCGCCGTCGGCACTGGCCCCTATGCAATGGAAAGCTGGCAGGCAGGCCAGGAGATCCGACTGAAGCGTTTCGACAAATACTGGGGCGCCCAGCCGCAGGCGGAAGGCGTGCGTTATGTCTGGCGCGCCGAGTCGGCGGTGCGTGCCGCCATGGTCAAGATCGGCGAGGCCGATATCGCCCCGTTCGTCACCAAGGACGACGCCAAGGACCCGGACTTCGCCCGCACCTATCTCAGCTGGGAGGTCACCTATCTGCGCCTCGACACCGGCAAGGCGCCGCTCAACGACCGGCGCGTCCGCCTGGCGCTGAATTACGCCTTCGACCGCGAGTCGGTGCGCGGCTCCATCCTGTCGAAGGATGTCGTCCACGCCACCCAGATGGTGGTGCCCGGCCTCGCCGGCCACAATGACGCCCTGGATAAGATGATCCGCCCCTACGACCCGGCAAAGGCCAAGGCGCTGATCGCCGAAGCCAAGGCCGACGGTGTGCCGGTCGATACCGAGATCGTGCTCTACGGCGCGCCGCATCGCTTCTCCGGCGCCAATGAAGTGATGGAAGCCTTCCTGACCATGTACAAGGCGATCGGGCTCAACGTGAAGCTGACCAACCTCGAACCCGGTCAGTACAACAAGGCGGTCAACAAGCCCTTCGCCGAGGACCGGCCGCCGACCGCGCTCTTGAACCTGCACGACAATACGCTCGATCCGGTCATTTCGGTGACCCCGAAATACACCTGCGCCGGCACCACCTCGATGGTCTGCGACAAGACCGTCGACGACACCATCGCCAAGGTGACGGCGATGACCGGCGAAGAGCGCGTCAAGGGGTGGCAGGAGCTTTTCCGCATGATGTACGAAGACGTCGCCTCCGACGTCTGGATGTACTACATGGTCGGTTACGCCAACGTCGGCAAGCGCGTCAACTACGCCAACTATTCCATCACCAACAACGAAGTCCGCGTCGCCGATTTCACGTTCAAGTAAGCCCGCGACGGCATCGACCATGGGGCAGGTTGAAACCCTGCCCCCACGGACTGGTTGCTGCCCGATGCCCGATATTGGCGTAGGGGCAGGTTGAAAACCTACCCGCCATTGTCCCACCGTAATGGGTCCCTGTGGCATCGTGCCGCCACCGGCTGCATAATGGCCCCCGGCACGACGCCAGGGAGGAAACTATGCAGACCAAATCGCACAAGGAACATCAGCCGGACTACCACGCGCTCGTCGGCAATCTGCGCACCGGCAGCCGCAGCACGAAATCGCTATTGTATGGACGGGAAAATTCGCCCGACAACTACAAGCTCAGCTACGGCGGCGACGGCAGCGCCGAGGATTGGACGACGCCGCGTCACCGTCATACCTTCGAGCAGATCCGCTGGGCGGTCAGCGGCGACTACATGATCAAGGAAGGCGAGATGCTGCCCGCGGGCTGGGTCGCCTACTTCCCCGAATCCGTCTACTACGGTCCGCAGATCAAGCATGCCAATTCCTGCCAGTTGACCCTGCAGTTCGGCGGGCCGAGCGGCATCGGCTATTGGAGCGTGAAGCAACGCGGCGAGGCCTATAAGAAGCTGGCCGCCAAGGGCAAGTTCGAGGACGGCTATTACGTCTGGACCGACGACAAGGGCCGTGTCCATCGCCGCGACGCCGCCGAAGCGGTCCAGGACGAAGCCTTGGGCCGGACCATCGAATACCCGGAGCCGCGCTATAAGGACGTCGTCTCTATGAACCCGGCGGCCTTCGCCTGGCAGGACGATCCCGAGCTGCCCGGCGTCGCCCGCAAGAAACTCGGCAGCTTCACCGAGCGCGACGTGCGCGTGCAGTTCCTGCGCCTGGACAAGGGCGCCACCTTGCCGCTCGGCCGCAAGGACTCCGCCGAAGTGCTGTTCCTCAAAACCGGCCTGCTCGCCCATGAAAACCAAACCTACGACGACCTCACCGCCTTCAGCGCCGAAGCCGGCGAAGCCCCGGTCTCGCTGACGGCGCTGCAGCCCAGCGAACTCTTCTACGTCAAGCTACCGACGTTCTGAGGAAGGACGTCTGCGTCTGCGCCTCCGCCCGCCGTCGCCGGACGAATTCCCGTGGCGGCGGGGGAAAAGCACCGACGCAGCCTGTAACGGCAGCGGGTATCGCCGTCGCCGCTCCCGGTCCGTTCATCGCCCCGCTGGTAAGTGGAAGCCGCCGCTTCATTGCGGCAAGTAACAATATTATCGGGCGGGCATATGATCTACAGATCGTTTCATCGCGTGGTTTGAACGGGGCATCGCCCCGGATGCGCAATAAGGAAGCAAGGCGCTATCGTTCGTCGGCTTGTGCGCAGAAGGAAGTCCGGACACTCCGGTCGGATGCCGACCCCGTATCTGTCTGTCATGGAGACGTCGAACCCGGCTACCGCCGTGGCAGTTGCAAACGCCTGCTTCAGGAGACGACGAGGTTAGGTGCCGTCGTCGAAATCTCCTGGGATTATGTTCAACGCCGTAGATGAATCATGGGTAAATTGACCATAGACGCCGATGCTGGGGTCGCTGCATTCATCAACGATTCCGCCCGCTTCGATCTCAGCTTGACCATGGAAAATGCCAACAATCCGTTCGCTACACGACTTCAGCATCTTCATAGAGATATACGCGCCAAATGGGGGATGAAACCGCTCCATCGCATAGCGGTCGCCGTCTACCACCCCTCGACCGATCTGGTGACCACCTTTGTCGAAAGCTGTATCGGCGTCGCTCCCGTCGGCCGACACGAAGCCCTCCTCGCGCAGATGGGTTCGCTGCGTCATCTGGCGCAAACCCGTGCCACAAGACTCATCGACGAGATCACCTCCACGGCACCGGGTCGCCTTGGAGAGCTCTACCGCAACGGTGCCCGTTCCAGCATGACGGTACCGATCTATGAGAATGGCGGCAGCCTGTTCGGCTTCATCTTCTTCGATGCCAACAAGCCGGAATATTTCGATAGCGAGATCGCGAAGTGGCTGTCGATCCACGCCAAGATCATCGGCCTCCTGTTGATTCACGAACACCTGACCATACGCCTCGTACAAGCCGTGGCGCGCACGGCGCGTCAAATGGCCCGGCTGCGCGACGATGAAACGGGAACTCATCTGGAGCGGATGTCGAACTTCGCCCGCTTGATCGCTGCGGAAGGCGCCGGCCGATGGGAACTCAGCGACGAGTTTATCGAACAGCTCTTCTGGTTCGCGCCACTGCACGACATCGGCAAGGTCGGCGTTCCGGACGGCATCCTGCTCAAACCGGCCAAGTTAAGCGAAGAAGAAATGAATGAGATGAGGCGTCACGTGACCTATGGCGTCGACATCATCGATTCGATCACGCGCGGGTTCGAACTGGACGCCATTCCTCATTTGGAAATCGCGCGAAACATCATCGCCTTCCACCATGAAAACATGGACGGCTCCGGATACCCCAACGGTGCGCGCGGACATGAAATACCGATCGAAGGACGCATCACGGCGGTCGCCGACGTTTTCGATGCGCTCACCAGCGAGCGGCCCTATAAGCGGCGATGGTCGAACGAGGAAGCCCTCGATCACATGCGCAAGCTCGTCGGCACCAAGTTCGATCCCGACTGCGTCGAGGCTTTCAGCCGCCGAATGGATGACGTCGTCGCCATTCAAGAGCGGTTTCGCGGCGACCTCGATATCTGAGCCTGCGGCCGCACCAGCATTTTCGTAGGCATTATTTTTGGGGACATAATGTTTAATTCGCCACAGGTCCTTACGTAACCCTCCCCACCAACCTCTCCACCGCACCCTTCCTCAGCGCCAGCAGGCACAGGATATCGTGCGCGATGGTCGCCGCTGAGATGGCGGTGATTTCGGAAACGTCGTAGGCCGGCGCCACTTCGACCACGTCGGCGCCGATCAGGTTCAGGCCGCGCAGGCCGCGCACGATCGCCAGCGCCTCGGCCGACGATAGCCCGCCCGCCACCGGCGTTCCCGTACCCGGCGCGAAGGCGGGGTCGAGGCAGTCTATGTCGAAGGTGAGATACACTTTCCCCGGACCCAGCCGTGCCTTGATCGCTTCGATGGTGGCGTCGGCTCCATGGCGGTGCACCCAGGGCGTCGTTAGAATCTCGAAGCCGTGGTCGCTGTCGTTATAGGTGCGCAGGCCGACCTGGCAGGACCGGGAAACATCGATCAGCCCCTCGTTCTTGGCCCGCAGCAGCATCGAGCCGTGGTCGAGCCGCTTGCCGTCGTCGGGCCAAGTATCGCAATGGGCGTCGAAATGCAAAAGCGCCACCGGCCCGTGCGCCTTGGCGATGGCGCGCAGGATCGGATAGGCGATGAAATGATCGCCGCCCAACGTCAGCGGCACGACACCCGCCGCGACGATGCCGGCGATATGGCTCTCGACGGTGGCCACCACCGTCTCCGGATGGTGCGGATCGATGAAACAATCGCCGTAGTCGACCACGGCCAGCGTATCGAACGGATCGAAGCCGAAGGGAAAGGCCTTCAACTCGGCCAATTGCACCGAGGCCGCCCGGATGGCACGCGGCCCCAGGCGGGCACCCGGTCGATAGGTCACCGCGCCGTCGAAGGGCACGCCGCTGACCGCCACGTCGACCCCCGTCAGGTCGCGACTGTAGCGCCGCCTGAGAAAGCTCAACGCGCCGCCATAGGTCATTTCAGGCTGCCGGCCGAGCAAGTCGGTTTTGCGGAAGGCCTGGTCGCCCCTTGGGGTGTCCAGTGGGCCCTCCGCTGGCTCGTCGGGCGATGGATCGTTGGTCAGGGCCGTGCTCCTGGCTGGATTGGGTCGCGAATCAGTTTATATCAATCCCCTGGCGCCCGCATCGACCTGTCATCGATCCATGCTTGCATAAAGGAGACCGATCCCGTTGTATGCCGCCCGGTCTCCCGACGATAGGCCCCGATAATGGACCACGAAGCCAGAAGGTCGATACCGATGCAGGACTGGTCGCCGGACGCCGCCGAAAACCTATACCGGGTGCAGCGTTGGGGCGAAGGCTATTTCGCCATCGGCGAAAACGGCAAACTCCTGGTCCTGCCGGAACGCGACTCCCGCGCCCATCCCATCGCCATCCAGGACGTGGTCGACGAACTGCGCGAACAGAATATCCAGTTCCCGGTCGTGCTGCGCTTTCACGACATCCTCAAGGGCCGCGTCCGCCAGCTTAACGAGGCCTTCGCCGCCGCCATCTCCGAGGCCGGCTATACGGCGCCCTATCGCGGCGTCTTCCCGATCAAGGTCAATCAGGTCCGCGAAGTGGTCGAGGAAATCGTCGACGCCGGCAAGCTCTATCATTTCGGTTTGGAGGCCGGATCGAAGGCCGAACTGATGGCGGTTCTGTCCTACGATACCGGCCCCGAGGCATTGACCATCTGCAACGGCTACAAGGACGAAGATTTTCTGCGCCTGGCCCTGCTCGGGCGCAAGCTGCGCCGTCAAGTCGTCGTCGTCATCGAGAAATTCACCGAGATCGAACCCCTGCTCCGCCTCGCCGGCGAGATGGAGGTGCAACCGATCATCGGGCTGCGCGTCAAGATGCGGGTCAAGGCCGAGGGCCGCTGGAGCGAGTCCAGCGGCGACCGCGCCAAGTTCGGGCTGACCATCTCCGAAGTACTGAACGCCATCCAGTTGATCGTATCCAAGGGCTATGGCGATGCCGTCCGCATGCTGCACTTCCACATCGGCAGCCAACTTTCCGACATTCGTTTCGTCCAGGAAGCCGTGCAGGAAGCCACCCGAATCTATGCCCGGCTTTGCAAGCGCGGCATTCCGCTCGACTATCTCGATATCGGTGGTGGGCTGGCCGTGGATTACGACGGCAGCAGCACGGGCAACCGCTCGTCGATGAACTATTCCATGGCCGAATACGCCAGCAGCGTCGTCTACAGCGTCAAGCAGGTCTGCGACATCGAAGGCGTCGCCCATCCAACACTGGTCAGCGAAAGCGGCCGGGCCATCTCGGCGCACCATTCCTGCGTCGTCATGCGGGTCATCGACGAGATCGCCAACGACGCCAATCCCATCGACACGGCCAAGGCCGAAGGCGAACACATCCTTGTCGGCAATATGCGCGAGCTCTGCGACGAGCTGGCCAAGTACCGCAATTATCAGGAAGCCTACAACGCCGCCTCGCGGATCATGGAAGACGTGCGCGCCGCTTTTAAACTGGGCATCCTCGGCCTCGAAGAACTGGCCCGGACCGAATCCCTATATTGGCGCCTGATGCGCGCCATCGCCATCGGTTTGAAGACGGCGGCCTTCGTGTCGGAAGATCTGCGCGATGTCGAATCCCTGCTCGGCTCGCAGTATCTGTGCAACTTCTCGCTGTTTCAGTCGGCGGCCGACAGCTGGGCCATCGATCAGGTTCTGCCCGTGGTGCCGCTCAACCGCCTCGACGAAGAGCCCACGCGCAACTGCATGCTGGTCGACATCACGTGCGACAGCGACGGCAAGATCGATCAGTTCATTGGCGAATTCGGCGCCGAGACGACCGTGCGCCTGCACGGCCTCGTCAATGGCGACCCATACTACATCGGCTTGTTCCTGACCGGCGCCTATCAGGACGTGATGGGCGACATGCACAACCTGTTCGGCCGCCTTAACGAGGCCCATGTCTATCGCGACAGCGACGATCCCACCGGATTCTATGTCGAAGAATTCGTCGCCGGTTCCTCGGCGGCGCAAGTGCTGGCGATCATGCAGTACAACCCGGTCTCGATGGCCGCCACCGTCAAAAGCCGCATCGACAAGGAAGTCGCCCAAGGGCTCATCCGCTCGCGCGACGGCGTCAAGCTGACCGACTTCTACGAATCCTGCCTGGATCGCTATACCTACCTGCGCTATCCGGCGCCCGGCCAAAACGGCAGTGGCAACGGGCCCGGGCAACGGCGCGTCAGCTTAGGCTAACGGCCTCATCCTGAGATGGCGCTACGCACCTCCTCAGGATGAGGTGTGTTGATTGCCTCAGGCCTTCCCCGCCACCATCAGCTTACCCTTCACGCCGTGCTTCTCGATCAGCTTGGCGACCGTGCCGTTGGCCTTACATTCCTCGACGAAGTCCTTGAGGAACTTGAAAGCCGCGTCCTTGCCCTTGCGCACGCCGATGGCCTGTTGCACGGCGGTAAACTGGCCGTCGAGGATTTTGGCGCCCGGCGCCTTCTTGATATCGTCGAGCAGGCCCGGCCGCAATCCGGCCAGGGCGTCCAGCTTGTCCTTGAGGAACAGCTCGAAGGCCGCCGCGCCGCCGCGGACGCGCACCAATTCGGCGTTCTTCAGCGTGCGGGTCAGGTACAGGTCATAGGCGCTGCGCTCGGAAATGGCGATGCGCACGCCCTTCTTGTCGACGTCCTCGATCTTCTTGATCGGCGAGCCGGCGGGCACCAGGTAGGTCGCCTCGATCTCGGCATAAGCTGCGGTGAAGTCGATGGTCTTGGCGCGCGACGGTTCGGCGCCGATGTTGCCGATGTCCCAGACGTCGTCGTTGGCCTTGTCGCCCAGCTCGCCCGGCGACGGGAAGGGGATCAGCTTAAGCTGCACCCCCAGGCGCTTGGCGACCTCGGCGGCCATGTCGGCCGACACGCCGATGGGATCGCCCGACGGCGTCTTGCCGGTGACCAGCAGGCCGTTGGACATGTTGATCCCGGCGCGCAGGATACCGTTCGGCGCGAGGATGGAGCGGGCGGCGGCGACGTCTGACATGATGATCGATCCGTTTCTGGTTGGGATACTTTGAGTGTAGGCAGAGTTGCCGAACACCCGCAAGCTTCCGGACTCGGCGGTTCAGGCAGCTTTGCCGCGCCGTTCGTACCAGCCCTTGCTGGCGTTGACGATGCGCACCACGGTCAGCATCACCGGCACCTCGATCAGCACGCCGACCACGGTCGCAAGCGCCGCCCCCGAATGGAAGCCGAACAGGCTGATGGCCGCTGCCACCGCCAGCTCAAAGAAGTTCGAAGCGCCGATCAGCGCCGACGGCCCGGCGACGCAATGCTGCTCGCCGGCCAGCCGGTTGAGCCAATAGGCCAAGCCGGCATTGAAGTAGACCTGGATGACGATCGGCACGGCAATCAGCGCGATGACCAGCGGCTGGGCGATGATCTGCTCGCCCTGGAAGCCGAACAGCAGCACCAGAGTGGCCAGCAGGGCCAGCAGCGACAGCGGCTGCATGCGGGCCAGCGCCCGCCCTAGCGTCGCCGCCCCACCCGACGCCAGCAACCGGTGACGCAATGCCTGAGCGGCGATGACCGGCACGACGATATAAAGGGCGACTGAAAGCATCAGCGTGTCCCACGGCACGACGATGGCCGACAGGCCGAGCAGCAGGCCGACGATGGGCGCGAAGGCAAACACCATGATGGTATCGTTGAGCGCTACTTGGGTGAGCGTAAAATGCGGCTCGCCTTGCGTCAGGTTCGACCAGACGAAGACCATCGCCGTGCAGGATGCCGCAGCCAGCAGGATCAGCCCGGCGATATAGCTCTCGATCTGTTCGGCCGGCAGGTAGGGACGGAACAGGACACCGACGAACAGCCAACCCAGCGCCGCCATGGAAAACGGCTTCACCGCCCAGTTGATGAACAGGGTCACGCCGATGCCGCGCCAATGCTCGCGCACCTGGCCCAGGGCCGCGAAATCGATCTTGGTCAGCATCGGCACGATCATCAGCCAGACCAGCACGGCGACCGGCAGGTTGACCTTGGCGATTTCCGCCCGGCCGATAGCCTGGAAGACATTCGGCATGAGCTGCCCCAGCCCCACGCCGGCGACGATGCACAACGCCACCCACAGTGTCAGGTAGCGTTCGAACAGGTTCATGGCGGGGGCCGCGGAGGCCGCTTGCATCGTCGTCATGATGTTAATCGGAGTCCTTCAGGCGGTGCGCGGCTCGGGCGCGCGGGTCGGCAGGAAGAATGTGATGCCGCAACTGAGAGCCAGCATCAAGGCCGAACCGATCAGGCAGGCGATCAGCCCACCGGCCTGATAGAGCGCGCCCGACAGCAGAATGCCCATCAGC
>CANITX010000119.1 GCA_947470575.1 Rhodospirillales bacterium | reverse complement strand
CCCCGACAGGATGCGCGCCGTGAGATCGCCGTCGGCGGCCGTGAGCTTTTCGCCCGACAGCGTTTCGGCCTCCATCGGCTCGGCGACGAAGCCCAGGCCCGGCGCCGTACTCGATAGCTTGACGCCCATGGCCTCGGCGGCGGCCTGACGCAGGACGACGAACTTCTTCAGCAGCCCCGCATCGGCATCCAAGGCCACCGGCATTTCGTTGCCCTTGAGGCCAAGATCGGCGGCGCGCAGGAAGATATAGGGCTTGGCGGCATCGACGAAGGAGGCCTCGATCTTGCCGATGCCGGGCACGTCGAGGGTATCGACCACGTTGCCGGTCGGCAGCAGCTTGCCGGTGATGGCGCCGGCCGGATCGCGGAAGGCCATGCTGACCGGCGAGCCGGTGCCCGAGACGCCTTTCAATTCGAAATCGCCGTCGACGGCGGCGCGGCCGTCGTCGAGCTTGAAGCGGGCGTGGATGATCTTGCCGGTGTTGGTGTTGTGGATGCGCACCAGGGCCTCGCTGCCCGCCACCTTGATCAGCCCCTCGTCGACGGCGAAGGGCCCCATGGCGGAAGACATGTTGCCGCAGTTGGAATCGTAGCTGACCGAACTGTCCTTCACGCCGATCTGATGGAAGGTGTAATCGATGTCGGCATCGGGGCGGCTCGACGGGCCGACGATGCAAACCTTGGACAGTGAGGAGATGCCACCACCCATGCCGTTGAGCTGGCGGCCGTTGCTGTCGGGGCTGCCCATGGCGCCGAGCAGGACGCGTTCGCGCAGGCCCTTGTCCTTCGGCAGGTCGCGCTCGTGAAAGACGATGGCGTTGCTGGTGCCGCCGCGCATGAAAGTGGCGGGAATGCGCACTTGCCGCATGGAATTGCTCCTCGAACGATGGACCTGGGCGCAAGGTTGCCTTGGAATCGGGCCGCGGGCAATTGCTTTGCGAAGGTCTCCCGGCGCAAGGGCGTTTGCCTGTTTCCCGTCGTCGCCGGGCTGGAGTAGGCTTTCGCCGACTCTGGCGAAAGGAACGACGATGCAGGCCGGGAAGATTCTGAAGTCCCTGGGCGTCGGGGCGGTAGTGGACGGCGCCGTGGTGTCGCGCTCGCCGATCGACGGCGCGGTGCTGGGCCGGGTGGCCGCCGATACGGCTGTCTCGACGGCGGCCAAGATCGGGCGTGCCGAGGCGGCCTTCAAGGCGTGGCGGACGGTGCCGGCGCCGCGGCGCGGCGAACTGGTCCGGCTGCTCGGCGAGGAGCTGCGCGCGCACAAGGACGACCTCGGCCGGCTGGTGACGCTGGAGACCGGAAAAATCCTGCCCGAGGGCCTGGGCGAGGTGCAGGAGATGATCGACATCTGCGACTTCGCCGTCGGCCTGTCGCGCCAGCTCTACGGCCTGACCATCGCCTCGGAACGGCCAGGGCATCGGATGATGGAGACCTGGCATCCGCTGGGCGCCGTCGGCGTCATCAGCGCCTTCAATTTTCCGGTGGCGGTGTGGGCGTGGAACTTCGCGCTGGCCATCGTCTGTGGCGATGCGGTGGTGTGGAAGCCGTCGGAAAAGACGCCGCTGTGCGCGCTGGCCTGCCAGTCGCTATGGGCGCGCGCCGTGAAAAAATTCGGAGACGCGCCCGACGGCCTGCTGGAGATCGTCAACGGACCGAAGGCGGTCGGCGAGCGGCTGGTCGACGACCGTCGCCTCGCCCTGATCAGCGCCACCGGCAGCACGGCCATGGGCCGCGCCGTGGCGCCGCGCGTGGCGTCGCGCTTCGGCCGGCTGCTGCTGGAACTCGGCGGCAACAACGCGATGATCGTGGCGCCGACCGCCGACCTCGATCTCGCCGTGCGCGCCATCCTGTTCGCTGCCGTCGGCACGGCGGGGCAGCGCTGCACCACCTTGCGCCGCCTGATCGTGCATCGCAGCGTCAAGGACGAGCTGCTGGCCCGGCTGAAGAAGGCCTATGCCAGCGTGCCGGTGGGCGATCCGCTGATGGCCGGCACCCTGGTCGGCCCGCTGATCGACCGCGCGGCGTTCGAGCGCATGCAGGCGATGCTGAAGACGGTGGCGAAGGAAGGCGGCAAGCTCTTCGGCGGCGAGCGGCGGCTGGGGGAACGCTTCCCCGAGGCCTATTACGTCGGTCCGGCGCTGGTCGAGATGCCGAAGCAGACCGACAGCGTGCGCGCCGAGACCTTCGCGCCGATCCTTTACGTGCTCGGCTACTCCGACCTCGGCAAGGCCATCGCCCTGCACAACGACGTGCCGCAGGGCCTGTCGTCGTCGATCTTCACCAACGACCTGCGCGAGGCGGAGACCTTCCTGTCGGCCGTGGGCAGCGACTGCGGCATCGCCAACGTCAACATCGGGCCGAGCGGGGCGGAGATCGGCGGCGCCTTCGGCGGCGAAAAGGAGACCGGCGGCGGCCGCGAATCCGGCTCGGATTCCTGGCGCGCCTACATGCGCCGGGCGACCAACACGGTGAACTTCTCGCGCGACCTGCCGCTGGCCCAGGGCATCAAGTTCGGGGAATAGGCTTTCGGCGCGACGTCATCGCCCTATTCCCGCCCTTATCCGGCGTAAATGTCCCAGGCCCACATCGCCGTTGCCGCCAAGGCGATGAGCCAGAGGCCGATGACGATGGCGCCGGCGACCCGGTTCTTGGGCAGGCGGCCGATGGCGTCGGCCTGGGCCTGGTATTCGGCCATCAGGCCGGCCGGCATCAGGTGGACGACCAGGAGAATGCCGAGCGGCACCAGGATGACGTCGTCGAGCAGGCCCAATACCGGGATGAAATCGGGAATCAGGTCGATGGGGCTTAAGGCATAGGCGACGATGAAGACGGCCAAGGCCTTGACATACCAGGGAACGCGCGGGTCGCGCGCGGCGAGCGCCACGGCCGTCACATCGCGCTTGATGCGGCGCGCCCAGTCCTTTAGACGCTGGGCGGCGGCTGTTAGATGCCGGGCGGCGCCGGGGCGAGAATTTTCCATGTGCGTATCAGACAATGGAACCGCACCGCACCGCAAGCATGTAGAATGACGCCGCAAACGAGAAGGATGGATCGATGCCGAGGCTAGCATGGCGCGCCGCGAGCGTGCTTTTCCTGGTTCTGACGCTGACCGCCGGGACGCCGGCAGTGGCCGCGGACCCCGCCGCCTTCGTGAAAGGGGTGGGCGAGGACGTGGTAGGGGCGCTGAAAGCCAATCCGCCCAGTTCGGCACCGCGCAAGGAAAAGCTGCGGTCCATTCTGAACCAGGTCTTCGATACTCGGGGTATCGCCGAATTCGTCGTCGGACGCCATTGGGCGCGGCTGAGCGAGGACGAGCGGCGGCGATACCTGGCGCTGTTCCCAGCGTATGTGGCGGCCATCTATGCCAGCCAGTTCGCCGAGTATCGGGGCCAGACCTTCGCGGTCACCGGCACGCGGGCCGGCAGCAGCGCCGAGACCTTCGTTACTGGCGAAATCCGCGGCAACGGGATCGACAATCCGATCGGCTTGGAATTCCGGGTCGCTCAGGCGGGCGCGGCGATGAAGATCCGCGACGTCAAGGTCGACGGCATCAGCATGCTGGTGGTCAAGCGCGACGAATTCGGCAGCTTCTTGAGCCGCGAAACGCCGGCCAAGCTGTTGGAGCTGATGCAATCGGTGATCGACAACTGACGGGACGGCTTGCCGCCGAACGCCCGCCGACCTAGGCTTCCGCCCTAACCTGGGAGGAAGAACGTCATGGCGCGCGTACCTTATCTCGAAGCCGCAGACTTGGCCCCGGAGCACCGGGACCTGTTGAAGCGGCCGATCAATTTCTACAAGGCGATGGTCAATTCGCCGCGCGCCCGGCGCGCCGCTTCGCACATCGGCCATTACATCCGCTGGGAAACCAAGCTCGATTCACGGCTGCGCGAATTGGCCATCCTGCAGGTCGGCTATCTCACCCGCTCGCCCTACGAATGGTCGCACCACATCAAGCTCGGCTACGAGTTCGGCGTCACCGACGCCGACATCCGGGCGCTCATCGACGTCAGCGAAGGCCGGCCGGCGCCGGGCCTCGACGAGATGACGGCGATGGTGCTGAAGGCGGCACGCGAGATCACCAAGGACGGCGCCATGGCGCAGCCGACGTGGGATTTCCTCAAAGCCCGCCTGGAGCTGGAGCACCTGATCGACCTGACGCTGTCGGCCTGCCACTACAATTCGGTGGTCCGCCTGCTGGCCACCCTGCAGGTCGACGTCGAGCCCGAATACATGCCCTATCTGGAGAAGTACCCGCTGCCGAAGGGCTGAGGGCGAAGCGGCTTCAATCCCCCGACAGCGCTTCCGCGTCCGGTTTCGCAGCGTGGCCGGGTTGGCCGGGCGGGGCGGGGAGGGGCGGCAGGTGGTCGGCCAGCAGGGCGGCGAAGTCGGCGGCGGGGACCGGGTGGGAAAACAGGTAGCCCTGCATGACGGCGCAGCCGCGCGCCGCCAGTTCGCGGGCCTGGGCCACCGTCTCCACCCCTTCGGCGACCACCTGGAAGCCGAGGTTGGCTGCGAGTGCGATGATCGAGGCGACGACGGCGCCGTCGCGTTGGTTGTGCGGCAGTTCGGCGACGAAGGCGCGGTCGATCTTCAACCGGCGTATCGGGAAGCGGGCCAGCGTCGCCAGCGACGAATAGCCGGTGCCGAAATCGTCGAGGGCGAAGTGCAGGCCGAGGCTGTCCAGTTCGGCGACGATGGCGATGGCCTCGGCGATGTCGGCGGTCATGCTGGTTTCGGTGATCTCCAGCTCGATGGCGGCGGTCTCCAAGGCATGATGGGCGAGCGCGGCGCGGACCTTGTCCTTGAGGTTGGCATCGCGGAATTGGGCCGGCGACAGATTGACGCTGACACGCGGTACGGTCAGCCCGGCGCCGCGCCATTGGCGGATCTGGCGGCAGGCCTCGGTCACCGTCCATTCGCCGATTGCGCCGATCAGGCCGATGCGTTCGGCGATCGGAATGAACAGGGCCGGCGGGATGGCGCCGCGCTTGGCATCGTTCCAGCGGATCAGCGCTTCGGCGCCGACGATGCGGCCGCTGCGAGCTTCGACCTGCGGCTGATAGACTAGATGGAAGCGCCCGGCATTGAGCGCCTGGTGCATGTCCATCTCCAGGTTCACCCGGTCGGCGATCTGGCGGTTCATTTCTTCGTCGTAGAAGCGCCAACCGCCGCCGCCGGTCTTGGCGTGGTACATCGCCATATCGGCGCAGGACAGCAGGGTGTCGGCATCGTCGGCATCGGTCGGGTAAAGCGCGATGCCGACGCTGGCCGATACGTAGACCTCGCGCCCGGCGATGGCGAACGCATGCGAGAAGGCGTAAAGCACTTTGTCGATGCAGGTTTGCAGCGAGGCGGCGCCGTGCAATGCCGGCAGGATGACGGCGAATTCGTCGCCGCCCAACCGGCTGGTGATGTCGGCGGCGCGCACGCTGGAGCGCAGACGCTGCGCCACCTGACGCAGCAATTCGTCGCCGGCGGCGTGGCCCAGCGTGTCGTTGATGTCCTTGAAGCGGTTGAGGTCGAGGAACAGCACGGCGACCTGATGCTTTTCGGCGGCGGCCTGTTGCACCGCGTCGGCCAGGTACTCCATGGCCGTGTGGCGGTTGACCAGGCGGGTCAGGGAATCGTGATTGGCGTGAAAGCGGATGCGCTGTTCGGCGGCCTTGGCGCGCGAGATGTCGCGCAACTGCACGACATAGGCTTCCAGCAGGCCGTCGCCGGCTTTCAGCCAGGTCACGGTGGCGGCGACGGGGAAAACGTCGCCGCCCGCCCGCTTGGCCCACAAATCGCCGTTCCACGGCGCGCCACTGGCATCGGCGGCCCAGATCCCTTCGGCCTGGATGTCGTGCATCTCGTCGGCGAACAGATCGAAGGGTTGGCCCAGCACCCGTTCCGTCGGCCAGCCGGTCATCCGTTCGAAGGCCGGGTTGACCGCCCGCACGCAACCGTCGGCGGCGACGACGATGATCGCCTCGCCGGCGCCCTCGAACACGGCGGCCGCCAGGCGCTGCTGCTCTTCGGCCCGCTTGCGGTCGGTGATGTCTTCGACGGTGCCTTCGTAGCAGACCACCCGGCCGGCTTCGTCGCGCACCGCCCAGGCGTTTTCCGATATCCAGATGACGCTGCCGTCCTTGCGCCAGACGCGGGCCACGAAATCGCGCACCACGTCGTCCTTCCTGAACAGCGCGACGAAGCGGCTGCGGTCGGCGGGTTCGACGTAGAGCGAGCGGGCGATGTCCGAAATGCCGGCGATCAGCTCGGCCGGCGATTCATAGCCGTAGATACGGGCCAGCGCCGCGTTGACCGCCAGGTAGCGGCCCTCGGGCAGGGTACGGTAGATGCCCTCGACGGCATTCTCGAACAGGGAACGATATTTAACCGGCGGTGCGGAGCCTTGTGGCGCTTCTTCCTCGACACCCGCCATGCAGTATCCCCGATCCGTTCGCCTGATGCTGGCCTATGCCGTTGTCCGATGGCGACCGGCTGCTGAAGGCCATAGGTAACTTGTTGGCCTAGCTGGCGCAATCCGCATAATTGCCTATATCGGGCGGGCTATCGGGGCTGCTGCCGGCGGGTGCTAAGCGGCGGCTTCGTGTCGGGCGAGGACGTGTCGGGGAAGGGTGGATACGGTGCGTCCCGCGCCGACATGCAAAAGGGGCGGGTTCGAAACCCGCCCCTGCGGCATCGCGGCGGATGCGAGGCTCAGAGAACGCCGGTGCCGTCCGGAACCGCGTCGGGGGCAGCTTCGGCCTTGGCCTTGGCCGCGTCTTTGGCCGCTTTGGCGGCGCGCGTGGTGCCGGCGCGGGCGCGGGCGATGGCGACGGCCTTTTCCAGGTCCGCTTCGGAGCAGAGCCCCAGGCTGACCGGATTCTGCGGCTTGATGTTGGGCGCGTTCCAATGGCTGCGCTCGCGCACCGACAGGATGGTCGGCTTGGTGGTACCGATCAGCTTGGACACGGCGGCGTCCGACAGCTCGGGATAGTTCTTGAGCAGCCAGGCAATGGCGTCGGGCCGGTCCTGGCGCTTGGAAACCGGGGTGTAGCGGGCGCCTTTCGATTTGGCCGAGGGCATCGGGATGGTCGGCGCCAAAAGCTGCAAGTGGGCATCGGGATCGGACTCGCAGCGCTTGATTTCGTCGGCGGAGAGCTGGCTGCCGACCACCGGGTCCTGGCCCTGAATGCCGATAGCGACCTCGCCGTCGGCGATGGCCTGGATCTCCAGTTCGTGCATGCCGCAGAACGCGGCGATCTGCTCGAACGACAGGGTGGTATTGTCGACCAACCAAACGGCTGTGGCCTTGGGCATGAGCGGCAGCGCCATCTCGATCCACCTTTCCGAATGCATGAAAAATAGGGATCCCGTTCGTTCCTCCTGGAACCGCAGGACCCTGCTGACGCCATATATAGTCGTCCACCCCCCGGCGGGTCAAACCCCCAACGGGTAAAAACCCTAAGCGAGCCCCCTTTACCTCGTTGGCGGATGCCGACAAGATCGGGACAACCGGCAAAAAGCCGGAGGGGGACTTCGCGTGGGGCGTACCGAGGTAGGTACGCTGGGGGACGGAGCCGAAGGGCGCCGCGCGGGAGGGGCATTTGCGCAAACGAATCGACCTGTGGCGGGCCAAGCCGCTGAGCCGGGATTTCGGGGCGGACCGGGGGACGCCGGTCGACCGCTGGTATGTCGAACGGTTCCTGGCCCAGCATGCGGGGGATATTCATGGTCGCGTGCTGGAGATGGGGGATCGCATCTACACGCTGAAATACGGGCGCGGCGTGACCGAAAGCGACGTGCTCTATCAGCGTGAGGGCAAACCCGGAGCGACCATCGTCGACGATTTGCAGGTCGGCACCAACATCCCGTCGGACGCCTTCGACTGTGTCATCTTCACCCAGACCTTCCAGCTCATCTACGACAGCCGGGCGACCATCGCCAACCTGCACCGCATTCTCAAACCGGGCGGCGTGCTGCTGGCCACCATTCCCTGCCTGTCGCCCTTGTGCCTCGACGATCGGGAAGAGTGGTGGGATTACTGGCGGCTGACGGCGCACGCCGGTCAACGACTGTTCGGCGAAAGCTTCGGGGCGGCCAACGTCACGGCGCGGGCCGAAGGTAATCCCCTGGCGGCGGCGGCCTTCGTCATGGGCGTCGCCTTGCACGAGATGACCTATGAGGAACTGACGGCGCGCGACAACGTCTATGAGATGTCGGTCCTGTTGCGGGCGGTGAAGGCCGGCGGCGGGTCCAAGATCGTGGCGCGGCGGGCGGCGGCGACACCGACCCTGCGGCCGACCCATGCGGTGCGCCTGGGCGATGCCGAGGCTGCTTTCGGTCGGGCCCAGCACGCCGTCAAGACCGAGCTAAACGTCGGCGGGGCGCGCCTCGTCGGCCGCATGGCTTCGGACGAGTGGAGCTTCCTGGCCGCCGTCGAGGCGACGCTCACATTGCCGGGCGGCGGGACGGGGGCAGCGGCGCGGGCGGCGGGACAGGCGGCGGGGGCCTATTACGGGCCGAACGCCCAGCTGACGGCGTCGGCAGGCGAGGGCGACCTGGCGGGCGGCGGCGGCATCGAGGCGGCGGTGCTGGCCGAGACGCTGATCGATGCCCTGGCGGTCAAGGCCAAGGCCGATCCGCTGGCCTTCCGCCGGCAGAACGCCCTGCGCTGGGGCACGCCGACCGTCACCGACCATTGGCTGACCAGCTCGATCGGGCTGAAGCCCTGTCTCGACGCCCTGGAACCGGCCTGGACCAAGCGCCGCGCCGCGGCGGAACGCTTCAACGCCACGACGCGAACCTGCAAGCGGCGTGGCGTCGGCCTTGCCGCCATCCATGCCGGACTCGGCGCGCCCTATGCCAGCGAGGCGGCGACGGTGCGCTTGGAGCGGCGGCGCGACGGTGCGGTCGTTCTCGAATCTCCCGGTGCCGGGCGCGACCTGGCCCGGCTGCTGGCGGTCATCGTGGCGCGCGTGCTCGGCTTGCCAAAAGGCGGCGTGACGTTCGCGGCGACGGGGCGGGACGATAGCGACGGGCTGTTCGCCTATGGCATCGCCGCCGAGCGGGCGGCGGATATGTTGAAGGCCAGGCAAGGCCCGGCGACGGCCGAGGCTTCCTATGCGCCCGTGGTTACCGGCCCCGATGCCGCCGGGCTCGGCACGCCCTATGGAGTCTACGGTTTCGCCGCCGTGCTGGCCGAGGTCGAAGTGGACATCGGGCGCGGCAGCCTGGCGGTCCGCCGGCTGGAGGGCGCCGTCGACATCGGCTTCGCCGTCGATGCCAAGGCCCAACGGCGGCGGGCGGAAAGGAAGATGGCCGAAGGCCTGGCCCTGGCCTTGGGCGGACCCGGCAAAGCCGTCATCGCCTGCGAACTGATCGAGGACCCGGAACCGCAGGCGGCCTTCGGCGCGAAAAGCCTGGGCGATACGACGCTGACGGCGGTTGCCCCGGCGTTGCTCAACGCCTTCCGCCACGCGAGCGGCGTGCCGTTGCAGCGGCTGCCGGCGTCGCCCGAGGCGGTGGCTGCGGCGCTGAAGCGGAGGAAGCGGCGGCGGTAGGCACCGGTCGGCACCTGCTGTAACAATTGCCGCTGGATCGCCCGCCGCCGTCCGGCGATGCGGGCGCGGGCACCAGGGAGGGATGCGTGGCGGGACGGAAGCACAGGGCGAAACTGGTCGGCGACATCGGGAACTTCGTCGTACCGCCGGCGACGGCCTTTCGCCTGGCCGAGGTCGACCTCGGCCGGCGGTTGGATGTCGACGATTACGAGACGGCGCTGGCCGCGCTGCAGGCGCGGCTCAGGCTGATCCAGCAGGCCTATTTCCACACCCGCACGGCGGCCATCGTCGTCTTCGAGGGTTGGGACGCCGCCGGCAAGGGCGGCGTCATCAGCCGCATCGCCTCGGCCATCGACGCGCGCATCGTCAAGGTCTGGCCGATTTCCGCGCCGGGATCGGCGGAGAACGGCCGGCACTATCT
>CANITX010000118.1 GCA_947470575.1 Rhodospirillales bacterium | reverse complement strand
GTATCGTCGCCTTGCCGTTCCGGCTCGGCAGCCGCGGTGGCCGCAGTGGCCGGCGGCGCGGTCCCGGCCGGGCGGAAGCGCAACGCCGCGTTCGGCACCCGCAAGACGTTGCGCCGCTGGCCGATCACGAACTGCACGTTGGCGGTCATGCCGGGCAGCAGCCGCAGTTGGGGATTTTCGGCATCGACGACGACCATGTAGGTGACGACCGTATCGACTTCCCGGGCTTGCTTGCGGACCTGCGCGACCTTGCCTTCGAATTCCTGCCCCGGAAAGGCATCGACGGTGAAGCGCGCCGTCATGCCGCTTTGAATCTGGCCGATGTCGGCTTCGTCGACCCGCGTCTCGACCTGCATCTTGCTCAGGTCCTGGGCAATGGAGAACAAACGCGGCGCCTGGAAATTGGCGGCGACGGTCTGGCCGAGTTCGACGTTGCGGTCGATCACCACGCCATCGACCGGCGACCGGATGAAGGTGTTTTCCAGGTCGATCTCGCTGTAGCGCAGCGCCGCCGCTTCCTGCTCCACCTCGGCCCTGGCATTGATCGCGTCGGCCTTGGCCATTTCGAGGGCGGCGCGCCGCGACGCCGACAACGACCGCTGGACACTGACCCGGGCTTCCGCGGCGCTCAATTCCGCCAGCGCCGTATCGTGGACGGCCTGCGCCCGGTCGACCTGACTGGCGGGCACGTTGCCGGTTTTCAGCAGCTCGCGCTTGCGGCCGAGATCGAGCTTGGCGTCGGCGATGGCGACGGTCGCCTTGCGCACGTCGGCTTCGGCGGCGGCAAGGCCGGACTTCGCCTGTTCGATATCGGCCTCGGCGCGCGGGATGGCGGCATCGGCGGTCGCCACCTTCGCCCGCGCCACCGCCAGTCCGGCACGCGCCTGCTGGACCTTGGCCTCGAAGCTCTTTTCGTCAATCCGGGCAATGACCTGCCCGGCCGTGACGACGGAATTGTAGTCGACGGGCAGGTCCTTGATGAGACCCGACACCTGCGTGCTGACCTGGACGTTGACGGTCGCGTTCAAGCGACCGGCCGAGGACACCGTCTGCGACACCGGACCGCGTTCGATCCGCGCCGTCTGGTACTCGGCCGGCGTCTCGACCTTGCCGGACAGGGCGAAAGCCGCGATGGCCGCCACGCCGACGACGCCGAGCGCCGCGATCCACACCCCGTTTTTCATCGCCCCGCTTCCCAACGGCACGTTGCCTCCGGCGACAAGAGCCGGCGGCACGACTTCTAGCACAATTCCCTAGAGAGCGGGCAGCGAATGGACGGACGGCGCCCCGACCCCAGGCCATCGGCGGCGGCGGCCGGGCGGGGGCTGTCGTTGCCATTTGGGCGCCGCCGCGCCGCACCGGCAGGCGAACATCGCCGCCGGATGAGGGAAAATACGTAATTTAATCCGGAACCTTCCTAACTTAGAAACATCCTGGGCGTTGGCTTCCGTCCGGACGGCGAGCCTGACGCCCCGAATTGGTCTTTGGGCTCGGAACCGGCCGGGCGCGCGATGGTCCCTGGGCGGGACGATCCGCCGGCTGAGGCTACCCACCGTTTCGTGGCCGTGCGGCTGGCGAGGCCGGTGCCCCATCAACGTGGATCGTGACCGAGTCAGTGCCGATGTTTGGTTACCTCGACAGGTTTCTTCTCCCCATCGGCCGAGTTCCCGACCTGGCAACTGCCTATCCGGGCGAATACGATGACGATCTGGTCGCGCTGTCGTTGCTGATCGCGATCCTGGCGGCTTACGCGGCCCTCGATTTATCCGGCCGCGTCGCGGCGGCATCGACCCGCGCCGGGCGCCTCAATTGGATCGGCGCCGGGGCGGCCAGCCTGGGGCTCGGCATCTGGGCGATGCATTTCATCGGCATGCTCGCCTTCACCCTGCCCTGCGGGCTGACCTACGATCCGTGGCTGACCTTGCTGTCGATCCTGCCGGCGGTGGCCGGCAGTGCCGTCGCCCTTCACCTGATCGGACGCTCGAAGGTCGTGGCCCGGCGCAAGCTGGTGCTCGGCGCTATCCTGATGGGCGGCGGCATCGGTGCCATGCACTATGCCGGCATGGCGGCGGTGCGTCTGCCGGCGGAACTGACCTACGATGCGGCAAAGGTCGCCGTCTCCGTGCTGGTGGCGGTGGTCATGGCGTTCCTGGCGCTCAGCCTGCGCTGCATTCCCGAACTGCGCACCCTGTTCGGCCGATACTCGACCCTGGCCTCGGCGGCGATCATGGGAACGGCCATCGCCGGCATGCATTACACGGCCATGGGCGCCGCCATCTTCATCCCGACCGAACAATCACCTGCCGCCCTGACCGCCGTCGATCCGGGCGTGCTGTCCATGCTGCTCGCCCTGTTCGCGGTTTTCGTGGTGGCCAGCGCGCTGGCCGCCGGTTTCGCCGGCCGGCAGTTCGAAACGATGCGCCAGCTCACCCGGGAAATCGCCAGCCACCTGCAAGCCGAAGAAGCCGCCTCGCGCGACCACGAAGGGCGCATGCATGCCATCGTCGATGCCGTCATGGACGGCATCGTCACCATCGATGCCGCCGGGATCGTGGAAACCTTCAATCCGGCGGCCGGGCGCATCTTCGGCTATGCCAGCGCCGAAGTGGTGGGCAACAACGTCAGCATGCTGATGCCCGAGCCATTTCATAGCGGCCACGACAATTACCTGCGCAACTACCTGACCACCGGCACCGCCAAGATCATCGGCATCGGACGCGAAGTGCTGGGACAGCGCAAGGACGGCTCGACCTTCCCCATGGAATTGACGGTCAGCGAAATGCAGGTGGCCGGTCGGCGCATGTTCACCGGCATCATCCGCGACGTTACCGAACGCAAGTTCGCCGAGGAAAAAGTCCGCAGCGCCAACGAACGGATGGCCATGATCGCCGTCCTGGAAAAGCGCGACCGCGAGATGACCTTGCAGGCGCGCATGAACGACCTGCTGTTGGCCTGCAAATCCCGCGACGAGGCCATCCAGATCTTCGACATCAATCTGAAGGACCTGTTCTCCGGATTGTCAGGCGCGCTGGCCTTGCAGACCGCCGACGGCGACGGCTTGAAAACCGTGGTCCGCTGGGGCGACACCATGGTGTTCCGCGACAACTTCGGCCTCGACGATTGTTGGGCGGTCCGCCGGGGACGGCTGCACGACATCGCGGAATCGTCCGGCGGATTGGTCTGCGAGCACATCGAAGCCCACACGCCGTCCGGATACATCTGCCTGCCGCTGATGGTGCAAAACACGCTCTTGGGCGTGCTCAGCGTCGAAACCATGACCGCCGACGTCGAAAGCCATATGGCGGATCACCGTCTGGCGGTTTCGGTGGGCGAGACGATCAAGCTGTCCCTGTCCAACCTTGCCCTGCGCGACGCGTTGAGCGAGCAGGCGACCCGCGATCCTTTGACCAAGCTGTTCAACCGGCGCTTCATGAACGACTCGCTGGCCCACCTGGTGGCCCGCGCCCTACGAAGCGGCCTGCCGTTGTCCATCGCCGTGCTCGACCTGGATTTCTTCAAGCGGGTCAACGACACCTTCGGCCATGACGCCGGCGATACCGTGCTGCGTGAATTCGGCCAGTTTCTGCAAGACAACCTGCGCAGCAGCGACATTCCCTGCCGGACCGGCGGCGAGGAATTCGTGCTGATCATGCCCGATACCCCCCTGGCCGGCGCCCGCAAGCATTGCGACATCCTGCGTGAACGATGGAAGGCCGTGCCGATTCAACACGACGGCAAGGCCTTGGGAACGATCACGACGTCGATCGGCCTGGCGACCCTGCCCGAGCACGGCCGCCAGATCGAATCCGTGCTGAAGGCCGCCGACGTCGCCCTCTATGCGGCCAAGCAGGGCGGGCGCGACCGCGTGTCGGCGGCCGACGCGGCGGCTTCGCCCTGACGCCGGGCTGACGTCGGCCCTGGCGTCTAGCGGTGATGGCCGATTGAGAATAGGCTATGGTCCGCGCCACAGGCACCGACGCAACCGCTGCTCCGACACAGCCAAGGTGGAAACCATGGACACTGTTGCCGCCACACCGGCAGGACCGACCCGAAGCGAGCACGCCGCCGGTATGGCGGCCTACCAGCGCGACGGCGAACGCCGCGCCCTGACACTGGGCAATCGCGGCCCACTGCGCTTCGATGCCGAGGGCAAGCTGCATCCCGACATCCTGGCCGCCTATTGGCGGCATGGGTTTTACGTCTTCGAAGGCGTGATCGGGGCCGACGAACTGGCCGAACTGCGCGCCGATGCGCAAAACATGATCGAGCGCGCCCCGGCGACGCCCGACGCCAAGCTCGACGCCCAGGGCCGCCCCGCCTTGGGCCGCGATTACGCCCGCGACCCTTATAGCTTCTGCAAGCCATTGGCCGATCCCTGGGGCGGCACCGGCATCTACAGCAACCGCCACCCGGCGCGCATGGCCGAACCGACGCCGGATGCCGGCGCGCCGGCGCATGTCATTCACCTGATGCGCGGCATGTGCCAGGCGATGCCGTCGGCCTTGCGGCTGTATGGCCACCCCAAGCTGCTGGCCATCGCCGCGACGATCAACGGCGCCGACTTCGTGCCCTTCAACGACGTCATCTTCGTCAAGCAGCCCGGCGTCGGCGGCTCGGTCGCCTGGCATCAGGACGGCATCACCCACTGGAACGCCCCGAACTGGGACGAAGGCATCCACGGCTTCAATTTTCAGACCCAGCTTTACCCCAGCACCCTCGGCAACTGCCTGTGGGCGGTGCCGGGCACGCACAAGCTGGGGCGCATCGATATCAAGCGGCTGGTTGACGAAAACAGCGGCAGCGACCGCCTGCCCGGCGCCGTGCCGATGTTTTGCGCGGCCGGCGACGTCACCATGGCCAACCGCCAGATCCTGCACGGCTCGTTCGCCAATACCTCGCCCGACCTGCGCATTTCCATCACCTTCGGCTTCCACCGCCGCGCCTCGGTGCTGGGGCAGAAAGCCGTGCTCAGCGTCGAATCCGATCAGATCCACGACGAGGCGCGCATCTTCGATCGATCCGCCGTGATCGCGGTAGCCATCGACGCGCGCCGCCAGCGCTTCCCCCAAGAGACGCCGTTCCGCTATCGGCCCTTCGCCGGATTGGAAGAGGAATTTCGCTTCAACGACGCGACCTTCGCGCGGGTCATTCGCGACTACAACACCAAGGACCTGACCATCTGAGTCGCGGTCCGGATACAGGGAGACGCATCGCATGCCGACCGTCACGCCGCTCGACGCCAGCTTCGGCGCCCGCATTACCGATGTGAAACTGGGCGCCATGACGCCCGCCGAATGGCGCACGGTGGAAGACGCCTTTCACGAATACGGCGCGTTGGTGTTTCCCGGCCAGAACCTTTCCGACGCCGAGCAGGTCGCCTTCGGCGAACGCTTCGGCAATATCGAACTGCTGCGCGACGGCAGTGCCAAGGCCGTGCCGATCACCAACCTGAAGGCCGACGGCACCGTCCTGCGCCCGGTCGAGAAGCGTTTCCAGTCGCTGCGCGGCAACGAAGGCTGGCACACCGACAGCTCCTACATGCCGCTGGCAGCCAAGGCATCGATCCTGGCGGCACAGGTGGTGCCGGCCTCCGGCGGCGAGACCGAAGTGGCCGACATGCGCAATGCCTACGACACCCTGGACAAGACCATGCAGGCGCGGATCGCCGATCTGTCGGCCTATCATTCGCTCTATGCCTCGCAGGCCAAGGCCGGCTACAGCTTCAAGACCGGCGACGGCTACGGCTATCACACCGCCGGCGCGCCGCTGCGCCCGCTGGTCAAGGTGCATCCGGTGACCGGGCGCAAATCCCTGTTCATCGGCCGCCACGCCTTTCGCATTCCCGGCCTGGCCGATGCCGAGGCGCAGGCCTTGCTCGACGACCTGCTGGCCCATGCCTGCCAGCCGCCGCGCCTCTATCTGCACCGCTGGGCGCCGGGCGATGTGATGATGTGGGACAACCGCTGCATGCTGCACCGGGCCTGCCCCTACGATTTCAACCAGCCCCGCGTGCTGCGTCACGTCCGCGTCGCCGGCGAGCCGGAAAGCGAACTGGCCCCGACGGGCCGCGACGAACGCGCCGACGATTTTCAGCCGCGGGCCGCCAACCGGTAAAGCTGGCTGCCCCGCTCCCGATCCCGACTGAGTCCCGATCGAATAGGCATCGGCCGGCGCGCTGTTGAAAACACCCGCCGATACGGACGGCGGCGCCGACTTGGCGCTCGCCCTGTGTCGCGCCAAACCCGGCGCGGGGTGCTGCCATGTATCGGGATACCTTACACGGGCCCGCGTGTCCGAAAGCGTACCCCAGAGAAGTCGGGGAAACTCACTTATCGTGTTGATATAAAAAGATAATAATTCGTCATGGGTTGAAGTATCCGGCGTTTAATATATCGCAGGATGCTGCCACCCAAAACAAAACAGGCAACGGACCGAAACAAGCGTCAGGATTCCTGACACATGCGGCGGCGGCGTGTCTCGCATGTACCCCTAGAAATCGGCCAACTTTGGCAGCGAATGCTTCGCAGTGAGAATTCGGGGTGTCGAGTTATATTACAATCGGGTGACACCGCACTCGGCAAGCAGCCACATATGTATCTGTAAAGTATAATAAATTCGCATTCTTGGCGCCTGGTATAATTTTTGCAATAGTGAACATCGACACGAATGTGTCCAATGCGCGGCCGAATGGCTGACGCGAATAAGTGGGGGAGTCTCAATGCAACAAGAAAGGATCAACCCATGAACAAGCCTCTCACGGCCCTGGCCGCCGCACTGGCATTCAGTTCGATTGCCAGCCTGCCGGCCCAGGCCATTCCCCTGCGCGACGGGCTTAGCTGCACGGTCTGCGCCGGCGGCGATCTCGGTTACGGCGAGTTGACGCAAAACCGCAACGACGACGGTTCGTCGAATTCCTTGGCGATCCCCTTCACGCTCAACTTCTTCGGCAACAACTTCAATAACTTCTTCGTCAACAACAACGGCAACGTGACCTTCAATTCCGCCTCGGGAACCTATACCCCGGAGCCGTTCCCGATTTTCGGGCAGCCGCGTATCGCGCCATTTTGGGGCGACGTGGACACGCGCAACGGTGCCAGCGGTCTGGTCTATATCGGCTCGCCAAACCCCGATGCCGTGGTCGTCACCTGGCACAATGTCGGCTACTACAGTACGCAAGCGGACAAGCTGAACGACTTCCAGCTGACGCTGCTGAACCGCAACGATACCGGGGCGGGGAACTTCGACATCGAGTTCCGCTATAATCAACTGCAATGGACCACCGGCAGCGCCAGCGGCGGCGTCGGCGGCCTGGGCGGCACCCCGGCGCAGGCCGGCTACAATGCCGGCGACGACATCAATTTCTTTACCCTGCCCGGCTCACGCACCGCCGCCGTGCTCGACCTGCAAAACACCAGCAACGTCAGTCTCGACACGCCCGGTCTGTGGGTGCTCAACATCCGCAACGGCGAGATCGGCGACGGCTCGTCGGCGGAGGCACCGCTGTTGCCGGAAATCGTGCAGGAAGACGGCTGGCATTTCGACTTCAACATCGACCTTAACCAGCGCATCTTCATCGATCCGCTGCTTGCCGTAGGCTATGACTACATCGTCGACAGCGGCCCCAATTTCGCTTCGGTCATCTTGCCGACTGTTGCCGGAGATACCGATGGCTACGACATTGTAGACGCGGACGGTAACTTCCTCGGGCATGTCAACGCTGGCGACGAGTTCTTCTTCGGCGGTCTTGGCGTGTCGCAGTTCGGCGTCCGCGATATCGATATCGCTGCGGGCCTCGACCCGGCCGACACGAATGCCTTCTTGACCGCACTTACCTTCGTCGATGCCGGCACCGTGCAGATGCGCCAATTGCCGGTTACCCTGTTCGTTCCGGATCAAGGGAATGTGCCGGAACCCGGTAGCTTCGTGCTCCTCGGCGCTGGTATTGCCTCTCTGGTGCTGGTCCGCCGGCGGCGGGGGAAGAACTGACCGCAAGCGCAACAGGCGTGGGGCGCATCGCCGCCCCCCGCCTGGGCGCGGCCATCGCCGTTGCCATCGGCATCCAGGCGGCAGCCGTCATGGCGGGAGCCATGGCGGCGGCCTCGGCCGCGGACCGAGGACAAGTGGTGGAGCGCTCCGTGCACGGTGCCTGGAGCTTGGCCTGTGCCGCGCAGCAGAAGCAACGCTGCTCCCTTTCACAAGTGGTCGCCACCGACCCCGCCGGCAAGAACGTGGTGTTGGGCGTGGCCGTCGACCTGTTCGATTCGGCCACCGTGCCGACCATCCACTTCCGCCTCAGCGCCAACGCGCTGCGCGAAGCCGGCCTCGGCATGAAAATCGACGAAACGGCAACGCTGCGATTGCCGATCGGCGATTGCGACAAGCAGTACTGCCAAGCCAATGGCCGGATCGACGACCAACTGATGGCGCTCATGCGCGCCGGCAAGGTCATCCAGGTGGCCTTCCTGACCGCCCAGCGCAAGCAAGTGACGGTGCCCGTATCGCTGTCCGGTTTCGACGCGGCCATCGACGCATTGCGCGAAGCGTCGCGCTAAAGCATTTACCGATCGCGGGCGATCGGTAAATGCTCATGCTTTATTGAAATGAGCGCGGTCGCGATCTGCTCTAGGACGCCCACCGCGCCCTGACCCGCCGCGGCCTTATCCCGACGACCGGAGGATCGAATAGATATCGTCCGGCGTCGTCGTCAGGTCGAATACCAGCTTGGCCCAGACCGACAGCACCAGGAGGGCCAGCAGGCCGCGCAATTGTTCGCTTTGCAGGCGCCCGCTGAAGCGCGCGCCGAACTGCGCCCCGACAACGCCCCCGGCCACCAGCAGCATGGCCAGAACGGTATCGACCGTCTGATTGGCCACGGCTTGCAGGATGGTGACGTTGATGGTGACGAAGATGACCTGGAACAACGAGGTGCCGACCACCGTCTGCGTCGGCATGCCGAGGATATAGATCATCGCCGGCACCATGATGAAGCCGCCGCCGACCCCCATGACGGCCGTCAATCCGCCGACCGCGAAGCCGATGACCAACGGCAGCAGGGCGCTGATGTAGAGCTGGGAACGGCGGAAGCGTATCTTGCCGGGCAGACCGTGCAGCCACAGATGGCGATGACGCCGCACCGGCCTGAGCTGGCGGCGGAAGACCATCGAGCGAAGGCTTTCGATCAGCATCAGCACGCCGATGGCGCCGAGAAACACGACGAAGCAAAGCTGGATGACCAGCTCGATGTATCCCATTTGCCGCAGCAGGGTGAACCCCCAAACGCCGACGGACGAACCGGCGACGCCGCCGGCCAGCAGGATCAGGCCCATCTTGAAATCGACATTGCCGCGCCGCCAGTGGGCGAGAACGCCGGACACCGAGGTCGCAACGATCTGATTGGCGCCGGTGGCCACCGCGACGGCCGGCGGGATGCCGATGAAAATCAGCAGCGGCGTCATCAGGAACCCGCCGCCGACGCCAAACAGGCCCGACATAATGCCGATCAGGCCGCCGATGCCCAGGATGGTGAAAATGTTCACCGATGTTTCGGCGATCGGCAGGTAAATCTGCATGGCGTTTTGCGCGTGCCGGGGGGAAAGGGGTGTTGCCGTTCCCTTCTAGTCGATAAAGGCCGACATTTATATCAGCATTCTCTGGAAGGGACGTCGCCTCGGCCGTTTCACCCCGGCCTGGGGACGCCTATCTGGCGGCGACGCGGTCTGACGCCGGGACGGCAGGCGACGCGGCCAGGATGTCCTGCAAGGCTTTGACGAGAACCGCCCGCTTGTAAGGCTTGTGCAGAAGGTAAGCGTCGTCGTCCAGGCTTCGACCGCCGCCCCGCGAACCTTCGGCGTAGCCCGAAGCGAATAAAACCTTGATGTTGGGCCGCATCCGCTTCACCTCGACGGCCAGTTCCGGGCCGTTCATGTCATTGCCCAGAACGACATCGCTGAACAGCAGGTCGACCTCGCCCCGATGGGTTGCGAGGATGCTCAGGGCTTCGCGGCCGGCACCTGCGGCCAAAACGCTGAAGCC
>CANITX010000117.1 GCA_947470575.1 Rhodospirillales bacterium | reverse complement strand
TCATCAACATCGTGGCGTTGCTGTTGTTGGCTATTCTCGCCGTGTAAAACGACCTACCGTGGTTTAGCTGCGGTATAGAAAAGGCCCCGGAGCCAGGCTCCGGGGCCTTTTTATTATGCCGTATTTCGGTCGCCGTCAGTGTCCAGGCTTACTGCCGGCCTTGGTGAAGCGCCCGAAATTACCGAGCAACTGATCGAGAAACGTCAACTCGTTGCCGGCGGTTGGCGTGGCCCGGGCGACGGGCGTGACGTCCTTCATATCCTCGAGTCCACGCCGTTCGATCGACATGACCTTTCCGTCCTTGTCGAAGTGAACGATCAAGATGTTGCTTTCGGTTACCTTCGGGGCCAGAAAGGCCAGGGTCTCCGTTCGCTTGCTTATGTAATACCAAGTCTCGTCGCCGAAGGCAGACATGCTGGACGGCGAACCCAGGATGTCGGCGACGTCTTGGCGGCTGTGGCTGCCAATATCGATTTCGCTGATCCGATCCGGTTCCGGCAAATTGCCGCGGCTGTCGATTCGTGCGGCGCAGTTGGTCATACCCATGACGGCGACCGATAGCACCACCAGCTTCAACAATCGGCTTGCACCCAATGGTCTCAGCATCCTATGTGTGTCCGGTTCGTTGCCGAAGCGCAGTTCTGTCCACGGTGGCCATGTTGCCGGAATCAGATCGGACCGGCCAGGATGACTGCCTGCTGTGCCCAAATGGCATCGAGCTCCCTTTTTGTCAACCGATCGGCACCAGCGGCGCCCCGGATGACGCATCGATGAGGGCCAGAATGTTCCGGCTTTTCCGCAGATCGGACGATGAGCGGGCCGTTAACGACTTATACGCCGTCGTGGTCGGCCAGGCACGGCAACAACACTTTTATGGCGCGTGGGGCGTTCCGGATACGGCGGACGGGCGATTCGAGATGATTTCCCTGCATGCCTTTCTTCTGCTGCGTCGCCTGAAGGGCGAAGGGACGCGGGCCGCCAAGCTGGCGCAGGCGTTCTTTGATTTGATGTTCGCCGACGTCGATCGCAACTTGCGCGAGATGGGGGTTGGCGATATGCGGGTGGGCAAGCGGGTGAAAGCCATGGCGCAATCGTTCTATGGGCGGATCGCCGCCTACGACGCTGGATTGCGCGAGGGGGAGGTCACGCTCGCCGAGGCGCTATTGCGCAATGTTTATGCCGGCCAAACAGCGGGGGCGGGTCATCATCTAGAACTCGCGGAATACATCTGGCGCCAAGCAAAACACCTGGATGCCCAGAATTGCGCGGACCTGCTGGCGGGGCGGTTGACATTTGCCAGCGTGGAGATGGCACCATGACGACACCATACGATAGCGGTATCGAGCCGGGATTGTATCGTCCGGTGTTCGTTGAGGGCATGAGCAAGGGCGGTCGCCGTCTGCATGTGGTTGCCGAACCAAAGGAACGCGATGCGCTTGCCGGACAGCTTGGCCTTTTACGCCTCGACCGGTTGGAAGCCGATATTCAAGTAACTCCGGCGGAAAAGTGGCATTTCTTTCGCGTAACGGCTTCCCTGGAGGCCGATGTGGTTCAAACCTGCGTCGTAACGCTGGAGCCGGTGGCATCGACGGTCAAGGCGACCCTGGAAAGGTACTACAGCACGGATATCGCAGGAGAATCGGAAGATCTAACGGCGGCTGGCGTGGTCGATCTGGAGCATGACGAAGCGGATCCGCCGGACCCGATTTTCGATCAGACCATCGATGTGGGCGCCGCGGTCGTCGAGCAGCTCGCCCTGGAGATTGATCCCTTTCCCCGCGCCGCTGGGGCGAATTTCGAAGGATATTCAAGCCATCCAGAGATCGAAGGGCCTGCGAATCCGTTCGCCGCGCTGGCCAAGGTCAAGGAGGGAAGTTCCGGCCGGAACCGTTAGTTGCTTGCGGGGGCCGTAAAATTTCGTTAACAAAGCTCGCTCGGGGCTACCCGTCCGTCGGCGAACGTTCAGCGTGAGTACTTGCCATGGCTGTGCCAAAGAAGAAGACCTCCACCTCGCGTCGTAATATGCGGCGTGCGCATCATCGGTTGTCGGCGGCGGCATATGCCGAATGTCCGAACTGCGGTGAGTCGAAGCGCCCGCACCACATTTGCTCCTCCTGCGGTCACTACGACGGCCGCGGAGTCACCGAGGCCCGCGACTCCGCCTAATTCCAGTTGCGCGACGGGAAGAGGCCGCGATCCTTGTCCGCACACGTTACCCTCTCCATCGATGGAATGGGGGGCGATTTAGCCCCCGATATGGTTGTTGAGGGCCTGGATATTGCCGCCTGCGAAAACCCCGACGTGCGCTTCTTGCTCTTCGGCGACGAAGCGCGCCTCGCAGCGTTGCTCGAGCGTTTTCCCAGAGCACGGGCGGTGACGGATATCCGGCATACCCCGGAGGTGGTCACCAACGACGAGAAGCCGGGCATCGCCCTGCGTTCGGGCCGGGGATCGAGCATGCGTCTTGCCATCGACGCGGCTGCCGCCGGCGAGTCCGCCGGGGTCGTTTCGGCCGGCAATACCGGCGCCTTGATGGCGATGGCCAAGTTTGTCTTCAAGACATTGCCTGGCATCGACCGGCCGGCAATCGCAGGTTGCTTCCCGACCCAGCGCGGTTCCTGTGTCATGCTGGACCTGGGCGCCAATGTCGAATGCAACGACGAAAATCTGGTGCAGTTTGCCGTCATGGGCGAGGTATTCGCCCGTTACGTCCTCGGGGTGCGCGAGCCGACCATTGGCATCCTCAATATCGGGGTCGAGGGCTTGAAGGGTAATGACGCCGTGCGCAAGGCAGCGGCGCGGCTGCAGTCGTCTAACCTGCCGATCCGCTTCCACGGCTTCGTCGAAGGCGACGATATCGGCGAAGGTACGGTCGACGTCATCGTCACCGACGGGTTTACCGGCAATATCGCCTTGAAGACGGCCGAAGGCACCGTCCATATGCTGCGCCATTACCTGCGGGTGGCGTTTCATTCGTCGCTACGCGCCAAAATCGGCGGGTTTTTGGCGCGCCCCGCGTTGAATGCCTTCCGTCTTCGACTCGATCCCCGGCGCTATAACGGCGCCATGTTCCTGGGTCTCAACGGCATCTGCATCAAAAGCCATGGCGGCACCGACGCCACTGGCTTCGCCAATGCCGTCAAGGTGGCGATTACCTTGATTCGCGACCGGGTGAATGACGGTATCAAGGAGGACTTCGCCCGATTAAGCAGCCTGCCGGACGATTCATCCAATCACCAGGTTGCCACCGGGGGATGACATTGCGTTCGGTGATTGTCGGTTGCGGGTCTTACCTGCCGGAGCGCGTGGTGACCAATGCGGAGTTGGCGCGGCGGGTCGACACGACCGACGAATGGATTGTCGAACGCACGGGCATCCGTCAGCGCCACGTTGCCGCCGAGGGCGAATTCACGTCCCATCTGGCGATCAATGCCGCGCGCAAGGCGCTTGCCCATGCCGGTATCGACGCCACCGATATCGACGCGATCATATTGGCGACCACCACGCCCGATCAGACCTTTCCCGCGACCGCGACCCGGGTGCAAGCGGCGCTGGGCCTGAGCGGCGGTTTTGCGTTCGACGTGCAGGCGGTTTGCTCGGGATTTATCTACGCGCTGGCGGTGGCCGACAACTTCATTCGCGCCGGTCAGGTACGCCATGTGCTGGTCATTGGTGCCGAAACCTTTTCGCGCATCCTCGACTGGAACGATCGTAGCACCTGCGTTCTGTTTGGCGATGGCGCCGGCGCCGTTGTCGTGCGCGCCATGCCCGATACGACGCAGACCGCCGAGGGTCGGCCACGCGGCATCCTGTCGACGCATCTGCATTCCGATGGACGTTTCACCGATTTGCTTCGGGTCGATGGCGGCCCATCGACGACGGGGTCCACCGGCCACGTTCGCATGGAGGGGAAAGAAGTTTTCCGCCACGCGGTCGTCAATTTGGCTAGCGTATTGGAAGAGGCGTTGATGGCCAACGGTCTGAATGCGGCGGAAGTCGACTGGATCGTACCGCATCAGGCCAACAAGCGGATCATCGAGGGAACCGCCCGCAAGCTTGGATTGTCGTCGGACCGCATGGTGGTGACCATCGAGCGCCATGCCAATACCTCGGCCGCCTCGATCCCCTTGGCGCTCGACGAAGCGGTGCGCGACGGGCGCATCCGGCCGGGTCATCTGGTGGTGCTGGAAGCCATGGGCGGCGGCCTTACCTGGGGCGCCGGCGTCCTTCGCTGGTAGTTGCATCGGTCCTTGGAACCGCTTGAAGCAACGCGCTCATCCCTTTGATATTGACGACTTTATGAGGTCGAGGTACGGTATTGGCCTGTCACCTGTAGGGGACGAGACATGGCCGGAAAAACCATCACGCGGGCGCAACTCAGCGAAGCCGTATATCAGGAAGTCGGCCTTTCGCGGAATGAATCGGCCGATCTGCTCGAAGCTGTTTTGCACCAGATGTCGGGGGCGTTGGCTCAGGGCGACACCGTGAAGATTTCCTCGTTCGGCAGCTTCTCTGTCCGACAAAAGGGTCAGCGCGTCGGCCGCAATCCGAAGACCGGCGAAGAAGTGCCGATTCTGCCGCGCAAAGTTTTGGTTTTCCGGCCGTCGCAGGTGCTCAAGGCGCGCATCAATCGAGCTGGTTGAGCAGCGTGGACCCGGCGATCATGTCGGATGATGCCAATCTGCGGCAACAGGGCCGCCGCAACGGCAAATCGGCCGAAGCCTTCCGCACCATCAGCGAAGTCGCCGGCGATCTCGACTTGCCGCAACATGTTTTGCGCTTTTGGGAAAGCAAGTTTCCCCAGATCAAGCCGCTGAAGCGGGGCGGCGGCCGGCGGTATTACCGCCCGGAGGACATGGTTCTTCTGCGCCGTATCCGCGATCTTCTCTATACCGAAGGCTATACCATTCGCGGCGTGCAGAAGCTGCTGCGCGAAAACGGTGCGAAGGCGGTCGCCAACGGCGAGGTGGAGAGCACGCCCGAGGGCGCGATCGAGGCGGGATCGAGCGTTCCGGTCGGCACCGGGCACGCAAGCGGTAACCGGCGCGATGCCCTGAGCGGTATTCTTGCCGACCTGGAAGCCATTCGCGACCAACTGCGCGACAAATAAGCGCTCAGGCGCCGGGCGACAGCTGTGTCTCGACGACGCTGAAGGAGCCGGCAACGGCCGAGGCGGCATCTGCTTCGAAGTGTTCCAGCGGCAAGCTGCGGTCGAGTCGAACAACCTGGTAGCCTGCCGCCAGCGACGCTGCGACCTCGCCGGCATGATCGGTTAGAAACAGGATCGCCGCCGGATCGATGCGAATGGCATCGGCGATCGCCCGATAGGACCCTTCTTCGACCTTGGCGCCGACGCGCGTGTCGAAATAGCCGCGGAATAGGGGCCTGAGATCGCCTTTGTCGGAATAGCCGAAGATCAGCCGTTGCGCTTCCTCGGAACCGGATGAGTAAACGTAGAGGGGCAGGCCGCGAGCCTGCCAGCGTCGCAGCTCTTCGGCGGCATCTGGATAGATCTGTCCTTGCAAAACCCCGACCTCATAGCCGCTTTTCCAGATCAGGCCTTGCAAGGTTTTGAGCGGGCCGGCCTTACGGTCTTCCGACATCCAATTCAGCAGCAGCTCGACCGTGCGCGCATTATCGAGGTCGGGTTGGGCGGCTAAATCACGGGCTTGCGCCAGGGCAGCGGCCACGGCGGGGTCGTTGGCCTGCGCCCGACAGAACTCGGCCAGCCGTTGTCGGGCAAAGGGAAACAACACGTCGTGCACGAAGGCGATGGGCGTGGTCGTGCCTTCGATATCGGTGACGACGGCTTCGATCCGGTGCTTCAAGCGTGGCCCTCGAAGGTCGGGAAGCGGGTCGCGATATCGTCGCCGGTGAAGGCCCCGACCCAACCCTCGGGCGAGGTGAAGATGCGGATGGCGCAGAACCGCGGCGTCGGGCCCATGTCGAACCAATGGGTGACGCCGGCCGGCACGCTGATCAGGTCGTTGCGTTCGCAGATCACTTGATAAACCTTGCCGCCCTTGCGCAGATAGAAGGCCCCGGCGCCTTCGACGAAGAATCTCACCTCGTTCTCGGCATGGGTGTGTTCGGCGAGGAACTTGCCGCGCAGTGCAACGCGATCCGGGTGATCGGGGCGCATGCGCACGACATCGGCGGAACGATAGCCGCCGTCGGCCATCAGCCGGTCGACGTCCTTGCGATAGGCGTCGAGTACGGCTGACTGATCGGCATCGGCAGCCAATTGCTTCGAGGCATTCCAGCGTTCGAAGTCGACGCCGATCTCGGCCAGGGTCGCGGCGATGCGCGCGCCGTCCGTCGTCTGCAGCAGGACCGTCTTGGGGTCGGTATCGGAATAGACCGTCAAACGACTCATCGTAAGGCCTCCTCGTGGAGCTGGGCGGTGAGCAGGAAATCGAAGGCGTCCATGTGGCGGATGGCATCGAGTGGGGTCGCGCCCCAGACGTAAAGTCCGTGTCCGGCGATCAGGTAGCCGTGGGTCGGACCGGATTCCTTCAAGCGCTCTTCGACAAGGAGCGCCAGACGATTGGTATCCTGGTCGTTGGCAACGATGGGAATGTCGAGACGGGTTTCGTGCGTCGCGATGCCGGCGAAAGCCTTGAGCAATTCCCAGCCTTCCAAACGCAGTACACCGGACTTGGCATGACGCCGTGACAGTACGGTCGCCGCCAGGGAATGGACGTGGCATATGGCGCCCAGCTCGGATGCTCCCGCATAGCGCAACAGGTGCAGGGGCGCCTCGGCGGAGGCGCGCGGATGGCGCGGACCGGCGATTTCGGATTCAATGACCTCGGCCGCCGTCAAGTCAGCCTTATTGGCACCGGTCGCCGTGATCGCGGCGCGCTTTCCGTCCATGCGCACCGAGAAATTGCCGCTGGTGGCTGGTACCCAGCCGTTCCGGCCGGCGTGGCGCGCCATCCTGACGACGCCCTCGCTCGCATCCTTGAACGACAGATTCGGGGCGCTGGTAGGCGGCATCTATTGTCGGCGTGGCGGCCTTCAGGCCGTCATCCGCCGCTCCCATTCATATGCGGAGCGGACGATCTTGGTGAGATCGTCGTGGCGCGGCTTCCACGACAGAACCGAGCGCAACCGGTCCGTGGTCGTGTAGACGCTGGCCGGATCGCCCGGCCGGCGCGCCACAATGTCGACGGGCAACGGCCTGCCGATGACGGCCTCCAGCGTATCGAGTACCTGGCGCACGGAATAGCCCTTGCCGTAACCGCAGTTCAGGACCTCGCTGGCGCCGCCACGCACCAAGTGGTCGAGCGCCGCCACATGGGCATCGGCGAGGTCGCTGACGTGGATGTAATCGCGCACGCAGGTGCCGTCGGGGGTTGGGTAGTCGTTGCCGAACAACTGGAAGCGCGCCCGTTTGCCGCAGGCGACTTCGCTGGCGACCTTGATCAGATGCGTCGCCTCGGGTGTCATCTGTCCGGTACGGCCTTCGGGGTCGGCGCCGGCGACATTGAAATAGCGCAACGCCACATAGCGGAGCGCGCCGGTCGCCGCCACATCGCGCAGCATCATTTCGGTCATCAGCTTGGACGTGCCGTAGGGCGTGATCGGCACGGTCGGCGTGGATTCGCTAACCGGCAGCTTTTCCGGATTGCCGAAGACCGCCGCCGTCGAGGAAAAGATGAAGCCCTGCACGTTGGCCTCGATGCAGGTGGCGAGCAGGTTGCGGCTGACGGCGGTGTTGTTGCGGTAGTACTTAAGCGGCTCCGTCACCGATTCCGGCACCACTGTCGAGCCGGCGAAATGCAGCACATAGCGGCAATCATGGCGGCGCAGCAGGCGGCCGACCAATTCGCCGTCGCCGGCATCGCCGTGGGCGAAGGTCACGCCCGCCGGCACCAATTCCCGCCGCCCTGTCGCCAGGGTATCGACGATGACCGGCTGCCAACCCGCTGCCATCAGGGCGAGGACCGTGTGACTGCCGATATAACCGGCGCCGCCGGTGACGAGAACGCTTTTGGTCGCCATGCCCTATAATCCTCGCGCTTCAGGAATGCCCCCGCCAGGAGCCGGAGGCCGAACCGATACCCTACTCATAATCAACGCTTTTCCGCACCACAAGAGCGACGGCAAAAGGGCCCGGACGTGCCAGAGCGCGTGTTGCGCCGCGGGGAGGCCTTGCCTATAGTGCGCGCCGGCGTCGCCCGGCCAAACCGGGCGGCGCAGGTCGGAGCGTGGCGCAGCCTGGTAGCGCACTTGACTGGGGGTCAAGGGGTCGTGGGTTCAAATCCCGCCGCTCCGACCAATTAAATCGTACTGTGGCCGCTCCCCATCGGTTAGCTGCACTTTTTGCGTATCTGTCGTGGCCGACAACGGTGACCCAGACCGCCTTCTTCCCATCCATCGAACCCTTCGCCACCGGCATGCTCGATGTCGGCGACGGGCATCGTCTGTATTGGGAGCAATCGGGCAATCCCACCGGCGCGCCCGCCCTGTTTCTGCACGGGGGACCGGGCAGCGGGACTCGGCCGGACCAGCGCCGCTATTTCGATCCCGACCATTATCGCATCGTGCTGTTCGATCAGCGCGGATCGGGGCGTTCGCAACCCCTGGCCGAGATCGCACACAACACCACCTGGGACCTGGTGGCTGATATCGAACGCCTGCGCCGGCATTTGGGTATCGCGCGCTGGCTGGTATTCGGCGGGTCGTGGGGATCGACCTTGGCGCTGGCTTATGCCGAGACCCATCCCGAAGCCTGCACGGCACTGGTGGTGCGCGGCATCTGGCTGTGCCGGCGGGCCGAGCTGGAATGGTGGCTCCACGGTACGCGCACCTTCTTCCCGGAGAATTGGCGCCTCTTCAGCGACTTCATTCCGGTGGCCGAACGCGGCGATCTGTTGGGGGCCTATCTTCGCCGGTTGACCAATCGCGATCCGGCGATCCACATGCCCGCCGCCGTCGTCTGGAAGAATTACGAGACCAACTTCACAACATTGGTGCCGCCCGAGAAGCCGGCTCATGAGGCATCCCCCGAGACCTTGGCGATGTCGCGGATCATGGCGCATTACATCGCCAACAGCTGCTTTCTCCGCGAAAACCAGCTGATCGAAAACCTGGACGTCATCCGGCGCATCCCGGCGGCCATCGTGCAGGGGCGCTATGACATAGTTTGTCCGACCCGCAATGCCGACGAATTGGCAATGGCTTGGCCGGAGGCCAGCTGCACGGTCATTCCCGAGGCGGGGCACGCGGTCGACAACCCGGCCTATATCGCCGCCTTGGTCGGCGCCACCGAGCGGTTCAAGCAGACGGCTGCGGCGTGAACGGTTTCAGTAAGAGACGCATATCGTAAGCCCATAGAACCGTGTAGGTTTCCACCGAATCAACCCTGTCCTTCGGCCTGGGAGGCCGTCCGAGATTGATCTCCGTCGGCTCCGTCGCCATCCTCCTGTTCACCGTTCTGTCGACCTCTTTCCTGTCCGGCATTTTCGGCATGGCGGGCGGCATCATCCTGATGGGCGTCTGCGTCTGGCTGTTCAGCGTGTCGCAGGCGATGGTGCTGCAAGGCATCATTCAGGTCGGTTCAAACGGCTTCCGCGCCGTGCTTTATTTCCGCCATGTGGTCTGGCGGGTGATGCCGGGTTTCATCATGGGCAACCTTCTCGCCCTGGCCGCCTTCATCTGGATCGCCTACATCCCCGGCAAGGCGACGGTCTATCTGATGTTGGGCATTCTGCCGTTCGTCGGCATGGCCATGCGCGGCGACTATGCGCTGGACATCACCAAGCGCGGCGCGCCGACCGTCTGCGGCCTGATCGTCGCCACCTTGCAGTTGACCTCGGGCACCACGGGGCCGGTACTCGACACTTTCTTCCTCAAGTCGAAGGTCACCCGCTACCAAGTGGTGGCCACCAAGGCGGTCACCCAAACCATCAGCCATATCGTCAAGCTGATCTATTTCGGACTGCTGGTTGCGGCCGACGACGGGGCCACGGCGGCGGAACTGCCCTGGTGGCTGTATTGCGTTTCCGTGCCGCTGGTGTTTGTCGGTACGTGGTTGGCCAAGCGCGTGCTCGACACCATTTCGGACAATCAGTTCTTCCG
>CANITX010000116.1 GCA_947470575.1 Rhodospirillales bacterium | reverse complement strand
GCCTCGGTTACCGGCCACCGGCCCCGGAAACCGCGACGCCGCCATTGCCGCCTTCCGGTTCCGCTTCGCTCCACCTACAGCCGGCAATGGCCAGGGAGGAAGCAATGCACTAACATTCAACCCGGACCACCTAATGGGGGCCGATCAGCATTAGGCTGACGCGCCATAGCGAAAAGAGCGATATTGTATGTCGTCGCGCCCTTCAACTGACCGCCTATAACATGCGATGAGCATGCCCACCCCGTCCACCGCTGCCGGTTCCAGCAGCACACGCGTCGATCGCGACCGGTTCGTGGCGCTGGCCTTTTGCTGGGCGGATCTCTTGCTGGAACTCGACGAGGCGGAACGGGTCGTATTCGCCGCAGGCCCGACAGAGCCGCTGTTTGGCTGCAATCCGGCGGCGCTCAAGGACAAGAACGTCGCCGAGCTGATCGCCGAGCGCGATGTCAGCACCGTTCGTTGCTTGCTCGAAATCGCCCGCAAGCAAGGCCGATTCGAACAAGCCACAATACAATTGCGTGGCCCGCACGGGGCGTCGCCACCGCTCAGCCTCACCGGATACCGCCTTCCCGAAATGGGCGGACATTTCTATCTGGCCATGCGCCTCGGTCATGCTGCCCGTCGGCGCACCGGCACCGATGGCCAACGCCTCGATCGGGATGACGATAGCGGACTCTACGATGCGAATTCCTTTGCCGCGGTGATCGGCGAGACGCTGAAGGCCACCCAGGAAGATACCGAACTGACGATGATTTCCCTTCCGGGGTTCGACGCATTGCGCCAGCGCATGGGCCAGCAATCCGAGGAGTCCTTCCTGTCGGCCCTCGGGACCACGTTGCGCGCCAGTTCGATCGACGGCGATTCGGCCGCGCGAGTCGGCGATGATCGTTACGTCGTGCTGCACGGCGCTAGCGTCGATGCACTGGCTCTGCAACAGCAACTCTCTACGCTCGCCAAGGACGCCGACCCGACCGGCCTCGGCATTCAGGTGGAAACCGGCAGTATCGATATCGACCGCGGCAGCATTTCCGACACGGACCTTGCCAACGGCCTGATCTATACCATCAACCGATTTCGTACCGCGCAAGGCAGCGCCTTCAACATCAAAAGCCTGTCGACCAGCCTCTCCGATCTGGTCTCGCAAGCCGTGCAATCGGTGCATTTATTCCGCGACGTTGTCGCCACCGGCAATTTCGACATTGCATTGCAGCCCGTCATCGACGTTCAGAACGGTAACATTCATCACTACGAAGCCTTGTGTCGCTTCACGGCGGCGGAAGGTAGCGATTCGCCCTATCAGCAAATCACGTTTGCCGAAGAGACCGGTCTGATTTCCGAATTCGACCTGGCAATGGCCGCCAAGGTCGTGCGCTGGCTGTCCAGGATGCCGCGAGAACAAAATGTTTCGGTTGCCGTCAATCTGTCGGGAAACTCGGTCGCTTCCCTGCCCTACGTCGCCGGCCTGCACCGCCTGTTGAGCGATAATCCCTGGACGCGCAACCGTCTGGCCTTCGAGATCACCGAATCGGCGCGTATGGAAGACCTGTCGGTGGCCAACCATTTCATTCAAGGCCTGCGTAAAGAAGGCTATGAGGTCTGCCTTGACGATTTCGGCGCCGGCGCCGCTAATTTTCAATATCTCAGCACCCTTGAGGTGGACACCGTCAAACTCGACGGTTCTGCTGTTCGCAATGCGCAAAGAGCCCTCAAGGGCGAAGCATTCCTCAAAGCCCTGGTAAATCTTTGCCGCAATCTCGGGGTCGCCACCATTGCCGAAATGATTGACGACAAGAAAGGGCTGAACTTCGTGCGCGACTGCGGCGTCGACTACGTTCAGGGCTACCTATTTGGCAAGCCGGCACAAGACATCCGTCGTTTCGACAACAGCCGCCCCGAAAGCCTGTTTCCCGACCGCCGCAAGCGCTGAGCCCTCAACGGGTTTCCCCGCCGAGAATCACCCGCACCCCGGCCTCCGCCGGAAGTACCCGCCCGACGACAGCCGTTCGTTCGTATCCTGCCTGGCGCAGGGATTCGACAAAGGCCGGGGCGCGGTCATGCGGAATGCCCACCAACAATCCCCCCGATGTTTGCGGATCGAAAAGCAGCCGATAGCCGGCGTCCGAGGAAACCGACTTCGTGGCAATAACGTCGCGTCCTTGGATGAGGTTGGCCGCCAACAAGGTGCTCTCGATCCCATCGCGCGCCAGATCGAGCGCCCCGTCAAGCAGGGGTACCGCCCCCAGGTTGATCTCTGCGGATAGGCTTGATGCACGCAACATTTCCAGCAGATGACCGACCAACCCGAAGCCGCTGACATCCGTACACGCGTGGGCGCCATGCGCGCGCATGACCGCTACGGCCGCAGATTGAGACGCCAACATGGAACGAAGCGCGGCATCGATCCACCGTCCACGAGTCTTGCCGCGCATGTGTCCGGCGAAAAGCACGCCGGTACCGATGGGTTTGGTCAGGATCAAGGCATCGCCGGCTAGCAGCCCGCCCTTGCGTAGCAGAAGGTCGGGCTCGCCGAGCCCGTTGACGGTAAGACCTACGGTGGTCTCCGCCCCCTCGGCCGAATGGCCGCCAACCAATAAGGCCCCATCGCGGGTCAATATGTGCACCACACCGGAAAGAATCTGGAAAAGATCGTCCTCGACCTTTGCCTCGGCGCCATAGGGCAACGCGACGCTGGCCAGTGCCGTCCATGGCGATGCGCCCATGGCATGGAGATCGCCCAACGCATGGCTGGCCGCTACCTGCCCAAGGACATAAGGATCGTCGATGAAGGCGCGGAAGAAGTCCGTGCTTTGTACCAGCGTCTTGCCTGCCGGCACGGTGAGTACCGCTGCATCGTCCGGCTGCGCCAGGCCAACCATGACTTCGGGTCGCTCGGATGCCCCGAGTCGCGCCAGAACGCGGTGCAGCACGGCCGGCCCGATCTTGGCGCCGCAACCGCCGCAGCGCATGGCCTCGGCGGACACCGCTGTACCGGGTCCCGCCCCGGCTCCACCCATCTCGGGCAACTCGCTGAAGCGTCGCATAAAGGCGCGGTCGATGGCATCCTTCCATCGCCATACCCAGCGCCCCTCGATGGCCAGACCGTTGCGCGACGCCACGGCATAGCGGTCGCCGGTCGAGATCAGGCTGAGGAACCGCCGTTGCGGACGGAACGGGCGCGGTGGCTGCGACAACAGCGCCCGGCGCAGGTTCGCCGCCAGTGGCGGCCCCTGGCGGACGGCGAAGACGCCGGCCTTGGGCCGCGGATGGCCTTCGACGGCCGCGACATCGCCGGCGGCGAACACCTCGGCGTGCGAAAGGGAACGCAATCCTGCGTCGACCCGGATGAATCCATCTTCGTTAAGGTCCAGGCCTGTTTCGCGCAGCCAGCCGGCAGCAGCAGCCGAAGTCGTCCACAAGACTTCATCGAGGGGGACCATAGCGCCGTCGTCGCACCGCACCTGCCCCGCCGCTACTTCGATGACGGAGCGGCCGAGATGCACGATGACGCCACGCTCCTTGAGCACACGCCGGAAGCGGCGCCGCACCATCGGATTGTGATCGGGCAGAATATCGGGCGTGCGGCTCAACAGGTGGAAGGACAAACGCCCGCCCCGCCCCGGCGCTTCGCCGATCAGCGCCGAAAGGCGCCACTGGGCGGCCAGCAGCACCTCTACCCCACCGGCGCCGGCCCCGACGACGCCGATGGCGAAGGGCCCTCGGCTGGCCAGCACCCGGGCCTCGACCTCGGCCCAGCGCGCAGCGAAACGGTCGATGGGCTTGACCGGCACGGCGTGAACGTCGGCGCCCGGCACGCCGGCAGTATCGGGCGACACACCGATATCGAGCGACAGGACGTCGAAGGGCACAGGCGGACGGTCGCGGCACATGACCAGCCGACGCTCCAGATCCAAGCCGATTGCTGTATCGTGATACAGCCGGGCGTCGGCGAAGACGGCGAGCGGGGCAAGGTCGATATGCGCGTCGTCGAAGCCATAGTGGCCGGCGATCAATCCGGGCAGCATGCCAGAATAGGGCGTATAGACGTCGCGGGCGATCAGCGTCAGCCGGACGCCCGGCATCGGCGACATGCCGAAGTTGCGCAGCACGGCGACATGGCTATGTCCGCCGCCGATCAGCACCAAATCCTTTTCGACGGGTTCCGCGTGTCGCATGCATCGCAGGATAGTTCAATACGCGCCGGAGACAAATGGCCGGGAAACAGCCGGCGCCCGTCATCGTCGGTGAACAGGGCAGGAAAAGGCTCAGACGTCAAATTGCGTCGCCCGCCTCGGATCATGCCTGGCCGACACGTCGATAAGGGCTAGTCTTCCAAGATGCCCTCGGCTTCTTTATTTGCTGTCGGAAGATACCTGGAGTAGCATTTATAATTCATGCAGCCTCCAATATCCTCCAAGGGCCATCTGCCGCGTCGAATGTCGCCAAGGGATGCATGAAAGGTTGCGCACGTCCACTTCTTCGATTGATGTTCAGTCTACTGAGACGACTCAGTAAGTCAGCTATCGATACGCGCTCGTGTCGATGGCATAGAGCCGTGAGACGCTTGGAAGGGGAACAGGAATATCTCCTCAGTTTCCAATACTCACGGAAATATAGACCCGCAATCGGGCAGCCGACCAACAGGGAAGTCAGGGCACAATCGCCGCAGAACACACAGCTGCGCGCGTATGATGGGAGACAAAATTGGCTAAGCAACAAAGCATTCATGGGTTTCGCAAGACGGCCATCGCAGTTCTCGTCGCCGCCGCATCGGCGGTGCCGTTCGGCGCTGGCGCGCAGGTCAATAGCAAGTGGGTAACCGTCGTCCTGCCCGCCGAGCCGCCGCATCTTGATGGCTGCCGTTCCAGCGCCGCCGTCGAAGGCCGCATCATTAAACTGAACGTCATCGAGACCTTGACCCAAAGGAATCCCAAGGACGGTTCGATCAACCCGCGCCTGGCGACGTCCTGGGAACAGATCGACCCCAGCACTTGGCGCGTCAAGCTGCGCACCGGCGTGACTTTCCACGATGGCTCCCCGTTCAATGCCACGACGGCAAAGAAGTCCATGGATCGGACCATGACGGGCAAGGGCATCGTCTGCACGGACCGTGTGCAAAGCTTCGGCGGCCTGCAGATGGATGTGAAGATCGTCGACGATTACACGCTCGAACTGAAGACCTCCCGGCCGGAGCCCATCTTGCCGTTGCGGCTGTCGCGCTTCGGTATCGTCGGACCCGATGCGCCGGAGGATAAACATGTGATCCACCCGACCGGCACCGGGCCCTACGTCTTCGAAAAGCACGACCCCACAGAGATCTCGCTGAAGCGCAATGAAAAATACTGGGGCGCCAAGCCGATCATCGAAGGCGCGAAGTTTATTTGGCGCAACGAGTCGGCGGTACGGGCCTCGATGGTCAAGATCGGCGAGGCGGATATTGCGTTGGCCATCGGTCCGCAGGACGCCACCGATCCAGTACTGGATCACAGCTTCTTTAACGGGGAAACGACCAGCCTGCGCCTGGATACGATCCTGCCGCCGCTCAATGACAAGCGTGTGCGCCTGGCACTGAGCTATGCGCTGGACCGCGCCTCGATGATCGGCACTGTCATGCCGAAAACCGCCATACAGGCGACGCAACTGATATTGCCGTCGATCCCCGGCCATAACCACGATCTCGACAAAAGGATGATCCCTTATGACCCGGCAAAGGCGAAGCAGCTTTTGGCCGAGGCCAAGGCAAGCGGCGTGCCGGTCGATACCGAAATCCGGCTGGTCAGTTTCCCAGGTCAGTATCCGAACTCGACCGAGCTCATGGAAGCCTTCACCACCATGTACCGCGCCGTCGGGCTGAACATGAAGATCGTCAACGTCGAATCGGCCGGATACAACTCTTATAACAACAAGCCTTTCCCGGAAAATCGGCCACCGGTCATCCTGCAAAACTCGCACGATAACGTTGCCGGCGATCCGGTGTTCACGGTCTTCTACAAATTCGGCTGCGAGGGCGTGACCTCGGCCTATTGCGACGCTTACCTCGATAAGGAAACGTTGCGGGTCTCGGACCTCTCGGGAGAGGCCCGCATCAAGGGTTGGCAGGAAATTTTCCGCTACCTTTATGAAGATGCGGCTCCCTCCGTTATCCTCTATCACATGGTCGGCTTTGCTCGTGTCGGTCCGCGCACGACCTTCGTGCCCGACATCACGTCCAATGCCGAGGTGCGGCTCGAGGAAATCAAGTTCAAATAGTCAGGTGTTTGGTTCGCATGGCAGCCGGGCGCGCAAGCGTGCCCGGCAACGCCCTTGAGGAGTAACGACAATGCAGCTCTCACAAGACAAGGCGACGGCAAAACCCAAATCCGGCGGAGCGTTGACGTTTCAGAGTTTGCATCCGCTTTTCGTCGCCGAGGCCAGCGCTATCGATCTGCGTACGGTCGAGGACCAAGCAACACTCAAACAAATTCACAATGCGTTGGATGAATATGCCGTGGTTGTTTTTCGCGACCAGCCGTTTCGTGGCGATGAACAGTTGAAGTTCGCCCAGCGTCTGGACCGCAACGTGAACTTCAACAGCACGACGGCGGTTTTTCTCGGTAAAGGCCGCTTGGGCTATGAAGGTATGATCGACGTTTCCAACGTCACCGACAAAGGTGAGGTCTGGGGCGCCAATGACCGCAAACGCATGAGCCGGATGTCCAATCGCTTGTGGCATACCGATGCGTCGTTTCAGGATCCGGCCGGCCGTTATTCCATGCTGTGGGCCAAGACCGTCCCCCCGGTAAGCGCCCCCACGGAATTCGCCGATATGCGTGCCGCCTATGACGCGCTCGACGATGAGTTAAAGAAGAAGCTGGAGGGGATGCACGCTCACCATTCTTCCATCCGCAACAAGGAAATTCTGGGCTTCGATTTATCGCTGGACCAGAAGGACATGGAGAAGCTCCATACCGCGGATCACCCGTTGGTACGCACCATCCCGCGATCCAACCGCCGTTCGCTCTACATCGCGACCCACGTCACGCATATTTTGGAATTGCCCGTTCCCGAGGGTCGAATGGTGCTGCACGAACTGATGGAACATGCCACCCAACGACAATTCGTCTTCCGCCATGAGTGGCAACAGGGCGATCTGGTCATCTGGGACAATCGTGCCACCATGCATCGCCGCCCGCCCTTCGACGATCTGAAATACCCCCGCGAGTTGGTCCGGGTCACCACCCTGGACTATCCGGAATCGGCCCACGCCTGAGAACCCCAAGCAATGGATACCGGTCGATCCATGCCGCTCCACGTCAATCCCGCCGACCCAAGCCGGCCCGACTTTGTCGGCGATGTCGCCGACATCGATCTGCGCAACGCCGACGATTCCGTTCGCCGCGCCATCGAAATGGCCATGGACAGGTTTGCCGTCCTCATATTCCACGGCCAGCTCTTCACCGACGACGAGCAAATCGAATTCAGCAGCCGCTTCGGATCGCTGGGAATCAGCACCATCTCGCTGCATCCCGACCACCGGCAGCGCTTCGACAGCCGTCTGACCGACGTCTCGAACATCGATATCGACAACAAAATCGTGCCGCCGACCGATCGGCGCTGGAACGGTTCCATGGCCAATCGCCTGTGGCACGCAGACGCCTCGTTCAAGACGTTGCCGGCCTCATATTCGATGTTGTCGGCCCGGGTCGTGCCGTCCTGGGGCGGCGAAACGGAATTTTCCGATCTGCGCGCCGCCTATGACGCATTATCGCCCCGCATGAAGACAAAGCTGGAAGGCCTCGTCGCTCTCCACTCCATGGCTTTCTCCCGCGCCAAGCTGGGCTTTTCCGATTTCTCTCCCAACGAGACCAAGACGCATGCGCCGGTGCCCCAACCGCTGGTGCGCACCCTGCCCCGCTCAGGCCGCAAGACGCTCTACCTTGGCTCGCATGCGGGCGAGATTGTCGGTATGACCGTACCCGAGGGCCGCATGCTGTTGCACGATCTGACAGAACAAGCCACCCAGCGCGAATTCGTCTATCGCCACACCTGGAAGGTTGGCGACTTCGTCATCTGGGACAACCGCTGCACCATGCACCGGGGCCGGGAATTCGACATGAGCGAGGTGCGCGACATGCGCCGCACCACCGTCAACGACAGCGTACCCGCCTAGCCGCTGCGTACACCTTTGAGAATTGGCGGAAGAGGTATCCGGAACACAATTGTTCGTGAACGTTCGACATTGTTCATTTAATTACATTAAATCAAATATATAGGGACATACTACCTCCGCAGCCGTTCATTGACGTTCGCTCCAAACCGTGAAAAAGTGTGGGTCTAAATGTGGGCCTGAACGGGGGGCTGAATGAGCAAGCTGACGGCGCTGCGGGTAAAGAACGCCACCACACCGGGGAAATACGGCGATGGCGATGGGTTGTGGCTGGTCGTCACTTCCGAGACCGCCCGCAAATGGATCCTGCGTGTTCAGAAGGCTGGCCGACGCCGAGACATCGGCCTGGGCTCTGCCGCCGACGTCGGGTTACTGGAAGCCCGAACGGCGGCAGAAGACATGCGACGCGCCCTGCGACGGGGCGCTGATCCAGTTGCTGAACGGAAAAAGGCGAAGGTTATCGTTCCGACGTTCCGTGATGCAGCAATTGCCGTCCATAAGGAACATAAGCCCGGCTGGCGGAATTCGAAGCATGCGGCGCAATGGCTATCGAGCCTGGAGGCGTACGCCTTCCCCACGCTCGGCGACAACCCGGTGAATGAAATCGATAGCCCGATGGTGCGGGACACCCTGGCATCGATCTGGCTGACTATCCCGGAGACGGCAAGGCGCGTTCGGCAGCGGATCGGCACCGTGCTGGATTATAGTCACGCAAAGGGCTGGCGCGATGCCGAGGCGCCCATGCGGACGATCACCAGGGGGTTGCCGAAACAGCCTAAGGAAAAGGCGCATCATCCCTCCCTCCCTTGGCAGGAAGTCCCGGCTTTCGTTGCCGACATGCCGAGGATGGCGGAGACAATCCGCCTCGCCCTGGAGTTCATCATCCTTACCATCACCCGTTCCGGCGAGACGCGGTTGGCACGCTGGCCCGAGGTCGATTTGATGGCGAAGGTATGGGTAATCCCCGCCACCCGGATGAAGGCGAAGCGGGAACACCGCGTCCCCTTGGTTCCTCGCGCCATCGAAATCCTGAAGCGGATGGCTGAACTCCGCACGTCAGACGATCCGGAGGGCTATGTGTTCGAAGGCCGAAAGCGTGGCCGGCCGTTGAGCGACATGGCGCTGACCATGCCGCTACGGCGGGCCAGCCTGCCCTTCACCGTTCACGGCTTTCGCAGCAGTTTTAGGGATTGGTGCAGCGAGGCGACCAACACCCCCCGCGAGATTGCCGAAGCCTGCCTTGCCCACGTCGTCAGCAATAAAGTAGAGGCCGCCTACTCCAGAACCGATCACCTGGAGAAGCGCCGCGCCGTCATGTCGCAGTGGGCCACATTCGTTGCCGGCGGCAACGGCAAGGTTCTAACAATGAGCCGAATGGCTGGGAAACATGCCTAGGCCGAACCTTGGTGGCTACGGAACGTCAGCAGCGTATTTTTCAACGGACGGGCTGGACCCTCCGCAACAGGATGAATTGGCAAAATTTTTGCCAAACGCAATTGAGCTCAATAAGTCGATAGATAGCGCTGTGAACGATTTTCTGATTCATCACGAGATGACAAAGCAAGCCCCTGCTACCAAAAAAGTAAAGCGACATCTACTCAGGGTTTCGAAAGCTACGAAAGCGCTAGTAGAAATTTTGAAAGATTTAGACAATCCGGCAATCCCGGCTAAATTTGCCGCATTTAATGCTCTTGGTAGCGGGCCGACGATCTACGACGTTGGCAACATCCATGAAAGGGTCGCGGCGCTTCGGCGACAGGCGGATGAAGCTGTTTCATATCTTATGCAGCCGCCAGGGAGGCCTGGAGATGGACCAGATTTACAGATGCTGATCCAACGACTTCGGACTATCTGGCTCGACTGCGGCGGCTGCGCTCAAAAACTCACAAAGGATGATGGCTGGGAGAGAGGCCCCTTTCTTGATTTTGTTGATCGGCCCCCATTAGGTGGTCCGGGTTGAATGTTAGTGCATTGCTTCCTCCCTGGCCATTGCCGGCTGTAGGTGGAGCGAAGCGGAACCGGAAGGCGGCAATGGCGGCGTCGCGGTTTCCGGGGCCGGTGGCCGGTAACCGAGGCT
>CANITX010000115.1 GCA_947470575.1 Rhodospirillales bacterium | reverse complement strand
GGACGGTCAGCTCGGGGATGTTGCCCGCGTTACGATCGCCGCCCTTGCAGAAGACGGCGTCGGCGCCGGCGGCCTTGGCCTCGGCCAGCAACTGTTTGGCCTTGGCCGGATCGTAGGTGAATGGCTTCTTATCGATCTCGTGGTTGTGGCCCGGAATGGATGGGACCACCATTTGTGTGGCGCGCATGACTTCCTTTGGCAGCAGCCGGCCGCGGATCGCATCGAGGTCCAGCGCGTAGTTCATGGCCAAGCGGACTCGCCGGTCATCGAAGGGAGCCCGGGAATTGTCCAGGCGCAGGAAGGTGGTCTCCGGGTTCTGATAGGCATGGTCGAGTTTGGGGTCGACGGCGTCCTGGGCGCCGATGTTGAGAGCGATATCCGCTTCGCCGACAGCGACCATGGCAGCGGCGATGGAGGATTCACTGCGCCAAACGAAGCGTACGCCTTCCACCGCAGGTTTGGCGCCCCAATATGCGTCGTTGCGCCTCAGTAAAACCTGTTGTCCAGCCTGCCAGCTATCAAAGATGTAGGGCCCCGTCCCGACAGCATTGAGGGTCAGCTTGTCGGGATCGGTGTTCGGCCCGACGATCGAGGTATTGGCGAGCCGCGGCGGCATTGTCGGTTCCGGCTGGGCCGTTTTGATCAGCAACGTTTCTTCGTCAGCCGCCTCGATGTCGACCTTGATGCCACCGAAGAACTTGGTTCTGTCATTGCAGATGAGTTTGGTATTCAAGGTCCGTTCAAGCGAGCGCTTCACGGAGGCGGCGTTGAAGGGAGAGCCGTCATGGTGGGTGACGCCTTTGCGCAACTTGATGCGCCAGGTGTTCGGGTCGGTCTGATCCCAAGACAGTGCCAAGCGCGGCGTCAGCGACCCATCCTTCGGATTCATCTCGATCAGGGTTTCGGTGACGTTGTACTTGACGACCCGTCCCTGCGGCGCACGGCCAGACTCGCAGCCATCGAAATTCGGCGGCTCGGCCGGCATGACGACCGTGATCCATTTGTCGGTAATTTTGGTCTGCGCCCCAGCCTGCCCGGGCGCCAAGGTCGCTGCCGCGAGCACGAGGGCTGCCGCCCAATGGCCGAACCTTCCTGTGTATTTGCTCATTGCCGCCTCCCTAACGGTTCAAATCCATGAAAAAGATCGCCGCTTTTAGATCGTTCAGATTCTTATGACTGAATTGAAATTGTAGGTCTGTTGATCCGCCACTGTCCAAGTAGAATGCGCCGTCAATTCATGAATATTTCTCATGCCTCATCGAGCGGCTTGCCCGTATGTGGCGTATTCAGGGTACGGTGGAGGGCAGGAATTCGATGGCTTAGCGCATTGCCGCGAAACCGCTTAGACTATTTCTGAGCGTCATACGAGCGAGGGGGGATTCATGCCTGTCTACCGCGGTGGCCGCACGATATATGGCGAGGCCATAGGCATTCTGCTGCTGGAAACCCGGTTCGCCCGCATGCCGGGCGACCTGGGCAACGCCACCACTTTCGACTTTCCGGTGCGGATCAAGATGGTGAAGGGAGCCACCGTCCAGAAGATCATCATGGACGGCGATAACTCTTCGCTTAAGGATTTCATCGCTGCCGCAAAGGAACTTGAAGCCGACGGGGTGCGTGCGATCACGACGAGCTGCGGTTATCTGACGACGATTCAGCAGCCGTTGATCGAGGCGGTGAACATTCCCGTATTCTGTTCCAGCCTGATGCAGGTGCCGATGATCGCGCGCATGATGCCGGTGGGTAAGAAGGTCGGCATCCTGACGCTCGACTCGCGCCGGTTGACCAAGCATCACTTGGAACTGGCGGGCATCACCAACGAACAACTGCATTTCATCGGCGCCGAATCGACGCCCGAGTTCTACAACAATTGCGCCGGCATCGTGGAAGACTACGACCCGAAAGATGTCGAGCGCGGAGTCGTCGAGCTAGTGGTCAAACACGTCAAGGAGAAGCCCGACATCGGCGCCATCGTCTGCGAGGGCATCAACTTCGCACCCTATGCGGCGGCGGTGCAGGATGCCGTGCAACTGCCGTGGTTCGATATCGTCGACCTGACCAAGATGGTCTACTCGGCAACGGTCAAGAAGCGCTACACGGGCTGGGTGTGAGCGCAATAACCAAGGGAGGCATCCGATGGCGATGGCGGGTTCGAAATACGCGGGCTGGATCATGACGACGGTGGCCGGCAATGGTAGCGAGGGTTATTCGGGCGATGGCGGGCCGGCGGCGAAGGCGCAGCTGAACGGCCCCCACGACCTGATATGCGACCGAGCCGGCAACCTGCTCATCTGCGATTCCTATAACAATTGCATTCGCCGCATCGACGCGAAGACGGGGTTCATCACCACGGTTGCCGGTACTGGCGAGGCGGGGTTTTCCGGCGATGGCGGTCCGGCCAACAAGGCAAGGATCGATCACCCCTATGGCGTGGCGGTCGACCGGCATGGCACCTACTATATCGCCGATCGCTTCAACTGCCGGGTGCGCAAGGTCGATGGCCGCAGCGGCATCATGACGACGCTGGCCGGTACCGGAGAAAAAGCGACAACTGGTGACGGTGGGCCGGCGGCGAAGGCCGCCATGGTCGAACCCAACGACATGGCATTCTCCATCGACGGTCGGTTGCTGTACGTCGCCGACGTCACCGGCCAACGGGTGCGCGTCATCGATCTCAAGACCGAGACCATCGCCACTTTCGCGGGCACTGGCGAGGCGAAACCTTATGGCAACGGAGGTCCGGCCGTGAAGGCAGGCGTCTATGAACCGCGTGCGGTGGCAGTGGCCGCCGACGACACGGTCTACATCATGGAGCGGCGCGGCAGTTGCGTGCGCGCCGTGGATCCGACGACGGGGGTCATCCGGATGGCGGCGGGCACGGGTGGGCAAGGCAATGCCGGCGATGGCGGTCCCGTGCTTGCTGCGGTCTTCGACAAGCCGAAGGAAATGGCGCTCGACGGCGATGGCAACCTGATCGTCGTCGATACCGAGAACGGCGCCCTTCGCCTGGTCGATTGGAAGGCGGACAAGGTCATCACCATCGCCGGCAACGGCCAGCGCGGATATGCCGGCGACGGCGGCTTGGCGATCCGAGCGACGCTGGGACGCGCGCATGGCGTGGCGGTGGCGCCGGACGGTACGCTCTATATCGGCGATACGGAGGGCCACTGCATTCGTAAGGTAGCGGCCCCGGCGTAAATCGATGCGTTTACCGCTGGCGCGCCTTGCGGGCGGCGTAACGGGCGTCGCGCGCCGCCTTCTGTTCGATCTCGAGGGCGGCCTCGCGGGCGATCCGTGCCGCGGTTTCGGCGGCCAAGGCTTGTTCGCGTTCAAGCTGTTCGGCGGCCTCTGTTTCGGCTTTTAGCTTGGCCTCGGCCAACTTGGCGGCCTTGCGTTCGGCGTTGCGGGCATCGCGCGCCAAGGCGGCGTCGCGCCGGGCGGCCTGCCGTTCGGCAAAGCCGGGGGCATTGGCGGGGGCGGTGGCACGGGCCTTTTCCAGGCGCGCCTGTTTCGCTTTCGCTGCCTCACCGAGCCGGTCGATGAGCTTGTCTCCTCGTATCATCTGTCTCGTCTTCATCCAGGGGGTTTGGCCGGTGTGGCCGTTGCGCCAAGCATGTCATGCTTGGCCCGGCCTGTCATGCCCCTGAGCGAAACGAGTCATGATCCGGTCGCGAATAAGGGGTTTTCAGGCCTTGTCCTGGGCTTGTTCCGGGTTGCCCGCTTGCGCGGGTGCGCGCAAGGTAACGCCCAACAGGGATGCAGCGGCAATGGCCCGCGCACAGGAAAGGAAACAGCATGCAATACACGACGTTCGGCCGCACCGGCCTGAAGGTAAGCGTGGCTGGGCTCGGCTGCGGCGGCAACAGTGCGCTGGGGTTGGCCAGGGGCAAATCGGAAGCGGACGCCATCGCGGTCATCCATCGGGCCCTGGAGCTGGGAATCAACCTTCTGGATACGGCCAAGATCTATGGCACCGAGATCGCCGTCGGAAAAGCGATCAAGGGACGACCGCGGGATTCCGTGGTCATCTGCACCAAGACCCAGGCGCGGCAGGGGGACGAGGTCGTGCCTTTGCCGGTCGTGCTGGCCGATCTGGATCAGTCGTTGCGCAATCTCGGCGTCGAGACCATCGATGTCTATCAATTGCAAGGCGCGCGGCCGGGGCACTACGACCGGTTATGCGCCGAACATGTGCCGGCGCTACTCAAGGAGCGCGACAAAGGTAAGTTTCGCTTTCTTGGCATCACCGAAAACCTGCCAACCGACAAGCCGCACGAGATGGCGTCGCGGGCCGCCAAAGATACCTTCTGGGACACAATGATGGTCGGCTATCACATGCTCAACCAGCGGCCGCGTGAACACGTGTTCCCCAATACCATGAAGAATGGCATCGGCGTGCTGATCATGTATGCGGTGCGCGCCATCTTCAGCCGCCCGGAACGGCTGCGTCAGGCGATCAAGGACGAAGTCGCTGCCGGCCGGCTGCCGGCGCGCATGGCCGAAGAGGCGGAGCCGCTGGCGTTCCTGATGCGCGAGGGTGGGGCGCGCAGCATGACCGATGCCGCCTATCGCTTCGTGCGCCATGAACCGGGTTGCGACGTGACCCTGTTCGGCACCGGCGATGTGGCGCATGTGGAGGCCAATGTCGCCTCCATCCTCAGCCCGCCGCTCGCCGCCCCGGCGGTGCGCCGGCTGCGGGAGGAATTTGGCCATCTGATCGGTGTCGGCCTGGACGGCAACGGCCGGCCGGAGGGATGGGACCAGGGGCGGCGATAGGGGAGGCGGATCGGCTGGGCCCGAAACATGAACAGGAGGGCAAGGATGCGGTTTCGTGCGGTAACGCTCAATATGGAGCAGGATCACAAGCGTTGGGACGTGCGCCGTGAACTGATCGTCGCGCAGCTGGGCGTCCTCAAACCTGACATGATTGCGCTCAACGAGGTCTGCATTCCGCGGCAAACGGCGCGCTGGCTGCAGAAGGTTGCCCGCGAAAATTTCGGCATCGAATATGCACTGGTGCAGCAGACACGCACGAACAGCCTGTCCGAGGTGGATGGGGAGGCATTGCTGACCCGCTTTCCCGTGGTCGAGACCGGCAATCTCGAATACCGGACGCACGACACGGTCGCCCTGGTGGCGCGTGTCCGTGTCGGTGAGCAAGTGGCCGACATTTATGTGACGCACCTTTACCGCTCCGTCGGGAACGATTCCTTGCGCCTGTTCCAGGTGCAACAGCTGTTGGGTTGGATCGATCGTCGCGATGACGTCCCAATGCAAATCGTTTGCGGCGATTTCAACGCCACCATGGATATGCCCTCAGCATCGTTAATGGCGAGCCGCTTGCGGCCTACCCAGTCTGAGCCGACGGCGTTCACGCCGCTTGCCGGCACCGACGGCGGCGTTTCGCATCCCGAATGGCCGAGGATGGACAGGTGCATCGACTATATCTGGGTGTCGCCAGCGATAGAGGTTGTGGCCAGCGGAGTCTGCTTCAATCAGCCGAGCGCAGCCGATGGGACACTTTGGCCGTCTGACCACGCAGGGGTCTGGGCGGATTTAAGCATCGGCTGAGCGGTCGGCGCCGACGGATCTGTCCACCCGTGGAGAACTACATTACCCTCGATGCCATGACCTCGCCTGACCCTACCGAACCCCATCACCGCCCGCCGCCAGCATCCTTAGATGCCTTGCTGCCGGCCGAGATTGCCCATCGGGCCGAGAGCATTGGCACGGCTAAGGCCCAAATGGACGGCGTTCAATTATTTACCTTGGCGATTCTTGGCGGCGCCTTCATCGGCCTGGGCGCCATGGTGGCCACGGTGACCTGGACAGGAGCTGACGGTGTCATGCCGTTCGGCCCGACACGGGTATTGGGCGGTGTCGTCTTTTCGCTCGGCCTGATTCTCGTCGTGTTGGGCGGGGCAGAATTATTTACCGGCAATAACTTAATGGTTATGGCCTGGGCAGGCCGGCGAATTACAACGGCAGCGCTGTTGCGGGCCTGGGGGATCGTTTTCGCCGGGAATCTGGTTGGGGCGGTGGGGACCGCGCTGCTCGTCTTTCTTGGGGGAGATTACCTTCTGGCCGGCGGCGCAACCGGGAAGGTCGCGTTGGCTATCGGAGAAGCGAAAACGACGCTGTCCTTCATGCCGGCATTCTTCCTTGGCATTCTGTGCAACATCCTCGTCTGTCTTGCCGTTTGGATTTGCTACGGCGCGCATACCACGACAGACAAGGTGTTGGCGATTCTGTTCCCAGTCGCGGCCTTTGTCGCCGCTGGATTCGAACACTCGGTCGCCAACATGTACTTCATTCCCAAGGCGATAATGATCCTGCGTTGGGCGCCTGCGGAATTCTGGAGCGCGGCAGGCGTTTCGCCGGCTGACTATCCGGCTTTGGGCCTCGATGATTTGGTCGCCAACCTCATTCCGGTCACGCTCGGGAACATCGTTGGCGGCGGTGGTTTTGTTGGCTTGGTTTATTGGTTCATCTATCTGCGGCGATCCAAAAACTAATTCAGGATATATCCCAATGGTTGGGCATATCGATCCGAACCCAGTTAGAGGCGGTAAGGCATTTGTCTTGTGGTCCGCTTGACCCCTAAATTCACGGGTGTTACCTGCGCTCAGGCGTGGGGAGAGTCGTTGTTCTTCATGCGAAGCGGCCTACGTCAACATACCTGACCGACACGGCCATGGCGTCAGTGGCTCGAGCTTGGCAAGACCACCGACTACGTGGCCTCCGTATCGGCCGGAGGAGTGACGTAGTCACGCGCCGATTGTCCGGCAGGGGGCCCCACGTATGGACGCATTTCTTATATCGACGGGCGTCGTCGCCCTGGCTGAGATTGGCGACAAAACCCAGCTCCTGGCATTCATCCTTGCGGCTAGATTTAAAAGGCCTTTCCCGATCGTTGCCGGCATTTTGGTTGCGACCGTCTTCAACCATGGTTTGGCCGGCGCGGTTGGTGCCTGGGTTACAGCCAGCGTCGGGCCGGAGGTTTTGCGCTGGGTTCTGGGGCTGTCGTTCATCGCCATGGCGGTCTGGACCCTTATCCCGGATAAAATCGAAGATGAGGAAGCCAATGTCGCCAGGCGCTTTGGCGTCTTTGGGGCGACGCTGATGACGTTCTTTCTTGCCGAGATGGGCGATAAAACCCAGTTGGCGACCGTCGCACTGACGGCACATTACGCAGCGCCGGCGGTGGTGGTCTTGGGAACAACGTTGGGCATGCTGATAGCCGACGTTCCGGCTGTCTTTATCGGGGACAGGTTTGCGGCAAGAATTCCCATGAAGCTGGTTCACTCCATCGCTGCCGCCATCTTCGCGCTTTTGGGAGCGGTGACGTTATTGGGTATCGATATGGGGCTTGGCTCGTAATTCGTAAGCTGACGGATCCATCAGTGCGGCCCCTTTGCATTTGATCCCAGAAGAGAGCGCTTGGCATCCAAGGAGCAACCCCCGCCAATTTCCGTGTTTGGCGGGCGCATCGGAGCCAGTGTGGGAAGGGAATGGTGCCGGCGACAGGAATCGAACCCGTGACCTACCGCTTACAAGGCGGTTGCTCTACCAACTGAGCTACGCCGGCGACCGTGCTCCGAACGATACCGGGAGACGCCGGCCGCGACAAGCGAAGCGGTCCGGTCCGGGCAGGATTCCGGCGGTTAGCGGCGGGCGCGGGCGGTTTCATAAAGAGCGATAGCGGTGGCCGCCGACAAGTTGATGCTGTCGGAGCCCTGGACCAACGGAATGGCCGCCAGCAGGTCGCAGGTTTCGCGGGTTAGCCGGCGCAGGCCGTCGCCCTCGGAGCCCATGACCAGGGCGACACGGCCCTTGAGGTCGGCTTGCCAGAGGGGGGCGGCGCCTTCGGCATCGAAGCCGATGCACCAAAACCCCCATTCCTTCAGTTCGCCTAACGCGCGGGCCAGGTTGACAACGCGGACCAGGGGCAAGCGATCGACCGCACCGGAGGCTGCCTTGGCCAGAACCGGGGTCACGTCGGGGGCGTGCCGGTCGGGGACGATTACGGCGCGGGCGCCGAAAGCCGCAGCGGAGCGCAGTACGGCCCCAACGTTCTGGGGGTCCGAAGGTTGGTCGAGAACGACCACGGCGTCGAGGCCGCCGGCGTCCGGGGCCAGCGGCTCGCGACAAGCCGCCTCCAGGGAAACGGAAGGAAGGGGATCGGCCAGCAGAGCGGCGCCCTGATGCACGGCGCCGGCAGGCACCAGTCGTTCGATCTCGTCACGTCCGACGATGTCAACGTCGAGCGCCTTGCCGGTTGTCGCCAGCAGATGGGCCAGCCGCTTGTGGACGGTGGCCGTCACCATGAGCCGCCGGCAGTGACGGCGGGGATTGGCCAGGGCGGCATGCACCGGGTGCCAGCCGTAAAGCCATGCTCCAGCCGTGTCGTGCCGCCGCGCGGCCGGCGGATGGGCGGGACGGTTGCCGGACGGGCGAGCGGATTTCCGGGTTGGGTGCTGGTGTCGGGCCATGGAACTCTTTGCGATTGCTGGCGTTCAGCGGGTTACAGCGGCAACGGGCACGTTGACGTCGTGGCTCGGAAAGGCAGGCATATACCATGTTTTGACGTTGACAAGCCTGGGGCTTTGCTCATATTCCCCTCCCTCTGTTTCGTCCAGGCGCGGGCGCCACGGATTGGCGTCGGCATTGTGTCGGGCATGTTTTGCTTCGGCGCATGATGTACCCAGGCGACGGAGGGGTGCCCGAGCGGTTAAAGGGGACGGACTGTAAATCCGTTGGCATAGCCTACGTTGGTTCAAATCCAACCCCCTCCACCATCGCATACGGGTGCGTCTTCTCGGTTGCTTTGGCCGTCAGGCTAACGCGACGGGTGGAACAGGGTTGGGACTCGGGCTTGCGGGTGTAGCTCAATGGTAGAGCACCAGCCTTCCAAGCTGGCTACGTGGGTTCGATTCCCATCACCCGCTCCATTCGGCGTCCCGGTCTTGCGCTGTGCGTGGATCGGGACATTTTGTCAGGAACGGTTCGGCTGCGGCCGGACAACGGAAAGACGGAAGCGATGGCTAAGGAAAAATTCGAGCGTAACAAGCCGCACTGCAACGTCGGCACGATCGGTCACGTTGACCATGGCAAGACGACGTTGACGGCGGCGATCACACGGGTTCTCTCGGAGACGGGCGGGGCTGAGTTTTTGGCGTTCGACAAGATCGACAAGGCGCCTGAGGAACGGGAGCGCGGGATCACGATTTCGACGTCGCACGTTGAGTATGCGACGGCGAACCGCCATTACGCGCACGTGGACTGCCCTGGTCACGCGGACTACGTGAAGAACATGATCACGGGCGCGGCGCAGATGGACGGTGCGATCCTGGTGGTTTCGGCCGCCGACGGTCCGATGCCGCAGACGCGCGAGCACATTCTTTTGGCGCGTCAGGTTGGCGTTCCAGCGATTGTTGTGTACCTGAACAAGGTGGACATGGTCGACGATCCGGAGCTTTTGGAACTGGTCGAGATGGAAGTTCGCGAGCTTCTGTCGAGCTACCAGTTTCCGGGCGACGACATTCCGATCATCAAGGGCTCGGCGCTGGCAGCATTGGAGTCGCGCGACGACGAGATCGGCAAGAAGTCGATCCTGGAGTTGATGGCGGCGGTTGACTCGTATATTCCGCAGCCGTCGCGCGCCAAGGACCGTCCGTTCCTGATGCCGATCGAGGACGTGTTCTCGATTTCGGGTCGCGGCACGGTGGTGACGGGTCGTGTCGAGCGCGGGATTGTGAAGGTCGGCGACGAAGTGGAGATCATCGGCATCCGTCCGACGATCAAGACGACGTGCACGGGCGTCGAGATGTTCCGCAAGCTGCTGGATCAGGGTGAGGCTGGCGACAACATTGGGGCGCTACTGCGCGGCACGAAGCGCGAGGAAGTGGAGCGCGGTCAGGTATTGGCGGCTCCGGGCTCGATCACGCCGCACACGAAGTTCAAGGCGGAAGCCTATATTCTGACGAAGGAAGAGGGCGGGCGACATACGCCATTTTTCACGAACTACCGTCCGCAGTTTTACTTCCGCACGACGGACGTGACGGGGATGGTGGCGCTACCGGAAGGCACCGAGATGGTGATGCCGGGCGATAACGTGTCGATGACGATCGAGCTGATCGCGCCGATCGCTATGGACGAGGGCCTGCGCTTCGCCATCCGCGAGGGCGGGCGTACCGTCGGTGCCGGCGTCGTCGCCAGCATCG
>CANITX010000114.1 GCA_947470575.1 Rhodospirillales bacterium | reverse complement strand
CAATTGAAAGCGGTTGGGGGCAGTCGCGTTTCGTTCGCGAAGGCAACGCGTTGTTCGGCGAGCGCACGACCAACCTTGAAAGCGGTATCAAGCCGGCCAAGGTACGCGCGAATTCTCTCGTGCGGGTCGCAGTTTTCGAACGGCCGATCGATTCGGTAATTTCTTATATGCGCAACCTCAATACCCACCCCGCCTATGCCGAGTTTCGCGAACAGCGTGCCGCCATGCGGGCGTCGGGCCTGCCGTTGGACGCCGTCGGCTTGGCGGGCACTCTGCATCGCTATTCGGAGCGGAGCGCCGACTACGTTCGCGACATACGCATGCTCATCGCCACCAACAGCCTGACCGATTTCGATACGGCCTGGCTGCGCAACGGCGACGACGGGTACCAGCCAAGCGACCGATAGTCGAACTCGACGCCTCCGCAGCTTTGGCCGGCGCGGCGTGCAGGTGATACCTGCCGTATCCCTCGGCCGTTGGCAGCTTGCCGACGTAATCGCAGGCGAAGAGTTCAGGCGACATGGCCAGGCGGATGGCGATGCGGAACGTGATGCCCGATCCGGGCTGGTGTACCTGACGAAGACCTCTGCCACAGAGTTTCCCGAAGATGTCAGGCCGTTGCAGATTCGCGGTTTCGCTGTGGATGGGTAAGGGCCGCTCTTGCTCCCCATCGTTGCGGCGCGCTAGGTTGTCGTAACGCCTATTTCCACCGTGTACCAACGGCGTATCTGGATACGTCACGGAGGCCCCCATGCCGCAGCGCAAGATTCCCGCCGTCTTCATTCGTGGTGGCGCGTCGAAGGGCGTCTTCTTCCACGAACGCGATCTGCCCAAGGATCAGAAAGCGCGCGACGCCATCTTCCTCGAGGTGCTGGGCAGCCCCGATCCCTACGGGCGGCAATTGAACGGCATGGGCGGCGGTCTTTCGTCGCTGTCGAAGATCGTCATCGTCAAAAAGTCCGAACGCAATGACGCCGATGTCGATTACACCTTCGGCCAAGTATCGGTGGATCAGCCGGTCGTCGCCTATGACACCGCCTGCGGCAGCCTATCGACCGCCGTCGGTGCCTTCGCCATCGACGAGGGCTTAATCACTGCTGCCGACGGCGAGGCCCGTGTACGAGTCTACATGACCAACGTCGACAAGCATTACCACGCCCGCTTCGCGGTAAAGGACGGCAAGACCGTCGAGAAAGGAGACTTTACCGTTCCCGGAGTCGGCGGCGGCGGTGCCAAGGTATCGCTCGACTATATGGAGCCGGGCGGCGCGATCACCGGCAGCCTGTTGCCCAGCGGCCGCGTGCGCGACACCGTCGAGGTTGCCGGCATCGGCAAGATCGAAGTCTCCATGGTCGATGCATCCAATGCCCTTTCGTTCGTGCGTGCCGAGGATCTGGGCTGTACGGGTAGCGAACTACCCGACGAGCTTGAAGCCAAGCCGGAGCTGTTGTCGCGCCTCGACTCGATCCGCCGCCAATGCGGCGTACTGATGCGGCTCGCCAATCGGCCCGAGGATGTGAGCCTTGCCAATCCCAAGGTGGTGATGGTGTCGCGTCCGGCCGACTTCACGGCGACCGACGGCACGCGTTATGCCGCCGCCGACCACGACATTGCCACCCGCGTCGTCAGCATGGGTCGGATCAATCGCACCAGCCCATTGACCGGAGCGATGTGCACGGGCGTTGCTACCCGGATCGAAGGTTCGATCCCGCACGAACTGGCGACACGAGGCTCGCCCATCCGGGTGGCCAATCCGGCAGGTCTGTTTCCGATAGAGGCCGACGTTCGCCGCAACGCCGATGGAACGTACCGGGCCCCATCGGTGACGGTCTTCTCGACCCAGCGCCGGTTGATGGAAGGATACGTCCTGGTTAACGGCGACTGAGCAATCCGTTTCAACGACCAAAAAAGAGGGGGGGCGCTATGGCGGACGATCTCAAGACGATGGTGGTCAACCACCTGAAGCGCAAGCTCCAGGCCGGCAAGACCTGCATCCAGGTTTCCGTGCGCAGCAGCAAGTCCATCGACGTAATTCTAGCGCTCGAGGCAGCGGGCTACGACAGCTACCACGTCGATCTGGAGCACGGGAATCTGACCCTGCCCGAGGCCGGGCAGTTGTGCACCGCCGGCCTGTTGGTCGGCGTGACACCCATCGTTCGCCTGCCGGGGCATGACCCCTTTATGGCCGCCGCGGCGCTCGACCTTGGCGCCATGGGCATCATCGCGCCGCATCTCGGTACGCCGGCGGAGGCCAAGCGCATGGTCGACGCCTGCATGTATCCGCCGATGGGCCACCGCTCGGCCTCCAGCACCATACCTCAGCTGCGCTATCGCACCTGGCCGGTGGACGAAGTGCGCGCCCATATCAACACGCAGACCATGGTCATTCCGCAGATCGAGACCGAAGAAGGCGTCGCCAATGCTGCCGACATCGCCGCCGTCGCGGGCATCGACATGCTGCTGATGGGCATGAACGACCTGACTGCCGACATGGGCATTGCCGGCCAAGTTGGTAGCGACAAGGCCTTGAAGGCCATCGAGGCTTGTATTGCCGGGGCGAAGAAGCACGGCAAGTTCCTGGGCGTCGCCGGTATTTCCGGGCCGATGTCGCTGGTTAAGACCGTCCATCAGATGGGCGCGCAACTGATCTCCACCGGCACCGACACGGGATCGATGCTCAGCGCCTTTCGCCAGAATGTGAAGGACATCCGCGCCTTCACCGGTTGACGCCCGAGCGTCACGTCATCAACAACCATCAAACAGGAGACTACGTCATGGGAGCACGTCAGAAGAGCATCGAAATCAAAGGACACGGCCACAAGAGTGCGACGCCGATGGCATGTCGCGTCGGCCCGATCCTGGCGACCTCCGGCGTGAATGGCAAGAATGTCAAAACCGGCGAGATCTCGAAGGACCCCGACCAGCAGACCAAACACGCCTTCGTCAACATGGCGGCCGTGATGAAGGAAGGCGGCATGGATATGGGCGATATCGTCAAGATGACGATCATCATCACCGACGAGACTTTCAAGGACTCGATCGAAAAGCATTGGAAGAAGGTCTATCCCGAGAAGGCGAAGAGCCCGGCTCGCAACACCGTTGTCGGCCCGTTGAACAACGGCGCCCGCATCCGACTCGAAGCCTTGGCCGTTTCCAAGGACCTGAAGTAAGCAGCACGGTCGCATCCCTCTCCGCGCGGGAGGGATGCTCGCCGCGACAGGGGACAACACATGCGACAGAAGAGCATCGAGATCGAAGGCCATGGCCATAATGCGCCATTGCCGATGGCTTGCCGGATCGGTTCGATTCTGGCCACTTCGGGCGTATCGGGCAAGAACGTCAAGACAGGCGAAATGCCGAACGACCCGGACGAACAGACCAAGCATGCCTTCATCAATATGGCGAGCGTATTGAAGGCCGGCGGACTCGACATGGGCGACGTCGTCAAGATGACGGTGCTGGTCGCCGACGAGGACTTTTCCGCCTCGATCAACAAGTATTGGACCCAGTCCTATCCGGACAAGACCAAGCGGCCGGCGCGCCACACCCTGGTGGTGCCGCTCAAAGGCGGCTCGCGCATCCGGCTCGAAGCCTTGGCTGTTGCCAAGGACGGCTGAGAAGGGCCATTTCCCGGCGTTGCTGCGCCCGCCGACATCTCTATCGTGTGCCGCCCGCGCAGGGCGGACCCAATCAAATATCGGGAGGATCTGATGGCGAACAAGAAAATCGAAGCTCTGGCGGACTGGCTGTTCGACGTGACCATGGGTAAGAAGCCCTGGCAGGACATCCTCGAGAAGGAGCCGAAGCTTTCCATCGACGACGCCTATCGCGTCCAGTTCGCCCTGATGAAGCGCATCCAAAAGGCCGGCGACCCGGTCATCGGCTACAAGGCGGCGCTGACCAGTATCGCCATGCAAAAGGAGCGCGGCGTTGTTGAGCCGATCATGGGCGCTCTGCTGAAGTCGGCGCTTCGCCAGGAAAGCGACGTCATCGACATCGTCAAGAATTCCCGCAACGCGGTCGAGGCCGAGGTCGGCGTGCTGCTCAAGAAGGACCTGGAAGGCCCCGGTGTGACGCCTTACGACGCTTATAACGCCGTCGAATGCTACATGGCCGCCATTGAGGTCGCCGTCGCCGGCAGCGGCGGCAAGCGCAGCCATCACATGGGCATCGCCGGGCAAAAGACGACCGGCACCGTGCTGTTTGGCAGCAAGATGGTGTCGCCACGCGGCATCGATCTGAAGGTCGAAGGTGCCGTGCTCAGCATCAATGGTCAGGTGCGGGCTTCCGCCACCGCCGTCGAAGTGCTCGGCAACCCGCTCAATTCCATCGCCTATATTGCCAACAAGGCGGCGGCCAACGGCGAAAAGTTGAAGGCCGGCATGGTGCTGATCACCGGTTCCATCTGTCCGGCCTTCGAGGTGAAGTCCGGCGACGAATCACGCATGGACTTCACCAACCTCGGCACGGTTTCCTGCCGGTTCAAGTAATCATCGACGACTGTAGGGGCGGGTTTCAAACCCGCCCCGTACAGGCCACCAAGGGGGCGGGTTTGAAGCCCGCCCCTATGCGCAGTGTGCATTACTTCGTACCGAACAGGCGGTCGCCGGCATCGCCGAGGCCGGGCAGGATGTAGCCGTGGTCATTGAGCTGGCGGTCGATGGCCGCGACAAAGACCGGCACGTCTGGGTGCGCGGCAGCGAAGGCGGCGATGCCTTCCGGTGCGGCGAGCAAGGCGACAAACTTGAGGCGCCGGGCCCCGGCCTGCTTGACCCTCTGCACGGCGGCGACGGCGGAATTTCCGGTGGCCAGCATCGGATCGACGATAACGCATAGCCGCTCGTCCAACCGGTCAGGCAGCTTCAGATAATACTCCACGGCTTCCAGGGTCTTCGGATCCCGATAGAGGCCGATATGGCCGACGCGGGCCGAAGGCACCAGATCGAGCATGCCGGCCAGCAGCCCTTCGCCAGCACTGAGGATGGACACGAAGCACAGCTTCTTGCCCTCCAGCCGGGGTGCCGACATGGTCTCCAACGGCGTCGTGACCGGGACCATTTCGGTTTCCAGGTCGCGCAACACCTCGTAGCCGAGGAGGAGGCCGATCTCGCGCAAGAGCTGACGGAATTGCGAGGTCGGCGCGCCGGCGTCGCGCATCAGCGTGAGCTTGTGACGGATCAGCGGATGATCGACGACGATGGCGGGCGCCATGCCCATGACGCCCCCCTTCATGACGACAGTATCAGCTGCCTTTGGCTTGTTGGATCGCCCGCCAGACCCGCTCCGGCGTGGTGGGCATTTCCAGCCGGGCTGCGCCGAGCGGCGCGATGGCGTTGTTGACGGCGTTCATCACCACCGCCAACGCACCCACCGTGCCCGACTCGCCAACGCCCTTGACCCCCAACGGGTTGGTCTTGGTCGGCACCGGGTGGTCGGAAACGTCCATGTAGCAAAAGTCGTCGGCGCGTGGCATGGCGTAGTCCATGAACGAACCGGACAGCAGCTGTCCGCTGCTGCCGTCATAGACCATCTGTTCCATCAGCGCCTGACCGGCACCCTGGGCGATGCCGCCGTGGACCTGCCCCTTGACCAAAAGCGGGTTGAGTTCGACACCGCAGTCGTCGACCACCGTGTAGCGATCCAACCGCACTTCGCCGGTTTCGGGCGAGATTTCCACTTCGCAGATATGGCAGCTGTTGGGGAAGTTGGCTTCGTCCGGCAGGTAGGTGGTGAATTCCTGCAGGCCGAGTTCGGCGCCTTCCGGCAGCTTGGCCGGATCGAACGCGGCCTTGACCGTATCGACGAAGGACACCTTGCGGTCGGTGCCGGCGACCTTGAACTCGCCGTTCTCGAAGACGACGTCCTCGACGGCGGTTTCCATCAGGTGGGCGGCGATCTTGCGAGTCTTGTCGATGACCTTGCCGCTGACGATATGCACGGCCGTGCCGCCGATCGCCGCCGTGCGCGAACCGCCGGTGCCGGTGCCGATCGCCAGCTGCTCGGTATCGCCCTCGACCAGCCGCACCGCTTCCGGAGAGAGGCCGAGTGCGCTGCACATGATCTGCTTGTAGACAGTCTCATGGCCCTGGCCGTGCGGCGTCGAGCCAACCAGCAAAGTTACCGATCCGGATGGGTCGAAGCGCACCTCGGCGCTTTCGCCGGTCTGCGGCTTGGAGGCGACCTCGATGGTGCAGGACAGGCCGACGCCACGCAGCTTGCCGTTGGCTTCGGATTGCTTGCGCCGTGCTTCGTAGCCGGCGTAATCCGCCTTCTTCAGCGTCTTGTCGATCAGGGTTTCGAACTCGCCGCAATCGTAGGTGTAGACCAGGGCCGTCTTGTAGGGCATGGCCGACGGCGGGATCAGGTTGCGCTTGCGGATGTCGAGCGGCGATATTTTGAGCTTCTGGGCCGCCATGTCGATCAGGCTTTCGATGACGTAGGACGCCTCGGGCCGTCCGGCGCCGCGATAGGCCGAGGTCGGCTGCGTGTTGGTGAACACGGCCGACACCTCGACATGGGCGGCGGCAATGCGATAGACGCCGACCAGGCCACCGATGTTGTTGGTCGGCGGGCCGAAACCGCCGCTCGACATATAACCGCCCAGATTGGCAATCGTGTGGACCCGGAGCGCCAGGAAATTGCCCTCGGCGTCGAGGGCCAATTCGCCGGTGGTGATGTTGTCGCGGCAGTGATCGTCGGAAATGAATCCTTCGCTGCGGTCGGCCCGCCACTTCACCGGTCGGCCAACCCGCTTCGCCGCCCAGGCCGCGAGGATCGTTTCCGGATAGAGCGCGCCCTTCATGCCGAAGGAGCCACCCATATCGCCAGTCACGATGCGCAACCGGTTTTCTGGAATTTTGAGGATGTTTTTAGCGATACTCGAACGGTTGGCGAAGGGCCGCTGGATACCGGCGTGGATGGTGTATTTGCCCTCGCCTTCGTCGTAGTAGGCCAGCGTCGCGCGCGGCTCCATGGTATTGGCGTTGATGCGGCTGATGACGAAGCGATGGCTGATGACGTGCGCCGCTTTGGCGATGGCGGCGTCGGTGGCCGCCTTATTGCCGGCGCGAAAGACGAAGCTCTCGTTGTCCGGACAGGCGTCCCAAATCGCCGGCATGTTGCGCGCCTTTTCGGCGTCGACGAACGAGGGCAGGACGGCATAATCGATGTCGACCAATTCTGCGGCGTCGCGAGCGTCGGCCAACGTTTCGGCGATGACCACGGCAACTACCTGTCCCAGATGACGCACCCGGTCCTTGGTCAGGCACGGCCGCGGCGGCCGGTACATGGGCGAGCCATCGCGTCGCTTCAAATTGGCGCCGCCACCGATGTTGCCTAGGCCGTCGGCCGCATAGTCGGCGCCGGTGAGCACGGCGACCACGCCTGGCGCCTTCAGGGCGGCGCTGGCATCGATGCTGCGGATCTCGGCATGGGCATGGGGCGAACGCAGCATGAAGGCATGGGTCTGATGGGGCATGCTGACGTCGTCGACGTAGCGCCCGCGGCCCTTCAGCAGGCGGGGATCTTCGGTGCGGGGCACCGACTGGCCGATGGCATATTTCAGCATGGGTGGTTCCTCCCAATTTTTTCAATGCTAGGGGGAGAGAGTAGCCCGGATGGAGCGACAGGGTCGAGTCCCCGTGGCCGGTTAATCCTGACCGCGGGGGCCGCTGGACAAGCCGGGCCAACAGGCGCAGGAATCGGGCGCTTTTATCCTTTCCATGCCCATTTCCGCTAAGGATGCCGTCATCATGTCCGTCCGCAATGGCCGCGAATTCCTGAGCATACCCGGCCCGACCACGGTCCCCGATGCCGTGTTGCAGGCCATGCATCGACCCGCCGTCGACATCTATGGCGGCGAGCTGATCGGCATCACCGACAGTTGCCTGGCCGATATCGGCCGAATCATGGGCACGACGGGGCGCACCTATATCTACATCGCTAACGGCCATGGCGTCTGGGAAGCCGCGTTGACCAACGTGCTATCGCGGGGCGACCGGGTGCTGGTGCTCGAAAGCGGCCGCTTTGCCGCCGGCTGGGGCGGCATGGCCGAGGTCATGGGCGTCGAGGTGGAAACCCTGCCCGGCGACTGGCGGCGCGCGGTCGACCCGGCGGCATTACAGTCCCGCTTGCAGGCGGATCGGGTCGGCGCCATCAAGGCGATCCTGGTAGTCCAGGTGGATACCGCCTCGGGCGTCATCAACGATATCCCAGCCATCCGCAAGTCCATCGATGCCGCCGGTCACGGCGCGCTGCTGATGGTCGACACCATCGCCTCGCTCGCAACCATGCCCTATGCCATGGATGCTTGGGGCGTCGATGTCACCGTCGCCGCTTCGCAAAAGGGTTTGATGACCCCGCCCGGCTTGGGCTTCGTCGGTGTCGGCGACAAAGCGCGAAAGGCCTACGAGACCGCCGGCCTGCGCACCCGCTACTGGGATTGGGGCCTCCGCGACGGGCAGGCGCACTATATGAAATATTGCGGCACGCCGCCCGTGCATATGCTGTTCGGCCTGCGCCGGGCCTTGGACCTGATCTTCGAGGAGGGGCTGGATAACGTGCTGTTGCGCCACCGCCTGTTGGCCGGCGCCGTGCGCGATGCGGTCGCTGTCTGGAGCACGGGCGGCGTGCTCGCCTTCAACATTCCCGATCCTGCCCAACGTGCCGACTCGGTGACAACCGTTATCGTTGGCGCCGGCCATGAGCCACGTGCCCTTCTCGACTATTGCCGAAACAAATGCGGCGTGACGCTGGGCATCGGCATCGGCGATCTGGAAGGTAAGGCCTTCCGCATCGCTCACATGGGCCACGTCAACGCGCCGATGATCCTGGGCACCCTGGGTGTCGTCGAAATGGCCTTGAACGCACTCGCCATCCCGCATGGCAAAGGCGGCATGCAGGCCGCCATTGAAGGGTTGGCCCGCGCCGTCCCAGCCTGAAGGGAACCGGCAATAGGGATGCCTGACAAGGCTTTCCGTGGCATTGTCGACGCGTCTACAGGAGCCCTCCTTGCAAGAATCGCCATCGTCATGGAACCGCCGGGTCTGGCGGATGGCCGGCCCGATCATTCTGTCCAGCATCTCGGTGCCGCTGCTGGGCGCCGTGGACGCGGCCGTGGTCGGTCAACTTCCGGGCGCCGAGCAGATCGCCGCGGTCGGGGCCGGCACCACCATCTTCAATGTGCTGTTCCAGACCATGCTGTTTTTGCGCATGGGTACATCGGGCTTGACCGCCCAGGCGGTCGGCGCGGCCGACGGCGATGAAATACGGGCGGCACTGGGTCGGCCCATGGGCCTGGCCCTGGCCATCGCTTGCGGTCTGATCGCGCTGCAGGTTCCCATTGCCTGGATCGCCTTTTCCGCCATCGGCGCATCGGAGACGGTGAGCGCGCTCACCCGCGATTACTTCGCCATCCGCATCTGGGTAGCGCCGGCGATGCTGTGCAATCTGGCGTTGGTCGGATGGTTCATCGGCGTGCAGAACGCTCGCGCCGTGCTCGGCTTGCAGGTGTTGATCAACGGCATCAACGTCGGCCTCGACTTCGGCTTCGTATTGGGGTTGAACTGGGGCGTCACGGGGGTTGCCTGGGCTTCGCTGACGGCGCAGTACGTCGGCCTGGGTCTCGGTCTTTTGGTGGCCCGCAATCGGCTGCGCGACATCGACGGCGAATGGCGCCTGGAGCTGCTGCGCCGGGCTGGTCCGCTGAAGCGCATGCTCAACGTCAACGGCGACATCTTTCTGCGCACCCTTTGCTTGGCCGGCTGCATGGCGACGATCACCGCCATCGGCGCGCGAGGCGGCGATCTGGTGCTGGCCACCAACACGATCATGCTCAGCCTGACCTTCGTCGCCTCCTACGGTCTGGACGGTTTTGCGCATGCTGTCGCGGCGCTGGCTGGCAGCGCTGCCGGCGCCGGGGATCGGGCACAATTCCGTATGGCTGTGCGTTACTGCGGCGGCTGGGCGGTCGGCCTCGCGGTCGTCATGTCCACAGTCTATCTGATTGCCGGCCCGACGATCATCGATGCGATGACCGAGGACGCCACCATACGCGCCATGTGCCGGGACTACTTGCCCTGGGTCGTTGCCGGGCCGCTCTATTCGGTCTGGTGCTTCCTGCTCGACGGCGTATTTACCGGCGCGACGCGGTCGCGCGACATGCGCAACATGGCTTTTCTATCGGCCCTGGCCTTCATCGCCAGTGTCTTCGTCTTTGTGCCGTGGTTGGGCAACCATGGCCTCTGGCTTTCCTACGTGAT
>CANITX010000113.1 GCA_947470575.1 Rhodospirillales bacterium | reverse complement strand
ACCTGCCCGGCATGACGGCGGCAATGACCGTCGTCCCGGTGTTCGGCGTACCAGTGGAAAGCAAGGCGCTGAAGGGCATGGACAGCCTGCTGTCCATCGTCCAGATGCCGGCCGGCATCCCAGTCGGCACGCTGGCCATCGGCCGGGCCGGTGCCATCAACGCCGCCCTGCTCGCCGCCGCCATCGTTGGCCAACACGACGCCAAGGTGCTGGCGGCGCTGGAGGACTGGCGGGCGCGCCAGACCTCGGCCGTCGCCGAATGTCCGACGGACGACGCGTGAGCGCCACCACGTCAACCTTGTCCGGCCCGATTCCTCCCGGTTCCGTCATCGGCATCATGGGCGGCGGCCAGCTCGGCCGGATGACGGCGCTGGCTGCCGCGCAGCTGGGCTACCGCTGTCACATCTTCACGCCGGAGCGGGACAGCCCGGCCGCCCAGGTCGCCGCCGCCGCCACCGTCGCCGCCTATGACGACGAAGCGGCGCTCGACGCCTTCGCCGGGGCCGTCGACGTCATTACCTTCGAATTCGAGAACGTTCCGGGCGCCAGCGTCCGCCGGCTGGCCGAACGCGCCATCGTGAGACCCTCGTGGACCTGCCTCGCCACCTCGCAGGACCGGCTGGCGGAGAAGGATTTCGTCAACGGCCTTGGCATCAGCACCGCGCCCTATCGATCGGTGGATGGGTTGCCGGCGCTGGAAGCGGCCATCGCTGCCCTTGGCCGCCCTGCCATCCTGAAGACGGCCCGGCTTGGCTATGACGGCAAGGGCCAGTACCGCATCGGCGCCGATACCGACCTTGCGGCCGCTTGGGCCGCCATGGACGGCGGCCGGGCGGTGCTCGAAGGCTTCGTCGATTTCGAACGCGAGGTCTCGTCTATCGTCGCCCGCGGACCCGACGGCAATGTCGCCGCCTTCGACATCGTCGAGAACCGCCATGTGAACGGCATTCTGGATACCACCATCGCACCGGCTCCCTTATCCGCCGCGCTCGTCGCCGAAGCGGTGCGCGTCGCCTTGGCCATCGCCGAGGGTTTGGATTTGGTCGGCCTGCTGGCCGTCGAGATGTTCGTCACTCGCGAGGGAAGTCTGCTGGTCAATGAAATCGCACCCCGGCCGCACAACTCCGGCCATTGGACCATGGACGCCTGCATCACCAGCCAGTTCGAGCAGTTCGTGCGCGCCGTCTGCGGTCTACCGCTCGGCTCGCCCGCCCGCCATTCCGACGCCCGCATGCAGAACCTGATCGGCGACGCCGTCCAAGATTGGCCTTGCCTGCTCGCTGATCCCACCGCCCGCCTGCACCTTTACGGCAAGGCGGAGGCAAGGCCCGGGCGCAAGATGGGACATGTCACCTGGCTCAAACCACGCTCCGCCTGAAGGCATTGCTGCACCGTTTCGATTGCTGCGCCCCGGATACCGTCAGTCCCGTCGGTAAGCCAGTCATCCGGGCGTAACGACCGCTCAGCCCTTCGGCTGCCCTGACGGGCGAAAGGCGCTGGGCACCTTGAACAGGCGGCCGAGCGCCTTTTCCAACCGGCCGCGTATTTTCGGAATCTGCATAACGTCATCGATCCGCCGGTCGAGGAAGGCCCAGGTTTCGGCCTGGCCGTCGGACCGGTCGGCCAGCCAGAACAGCCCGGTGGCCGCCTGCACGCCAGCCAGCAGGGCACGCTTCGTGTAGAAGCTGAAATCGGTGGCGCGGTCGCCAGCGGCGTACCACATGGCGTCCACCGTACGATAGGTCAGGCGCAGCGCCAGCGCGACGTTGCCCGGCAAAGCCAGGAAGCCGATCAGCCGGCGTACCGCCTCGCGATGCGGCTCCAGCACCTCCAGCCGGGCCCGCACCGCCGCCGCGATACGTTCGCGCAACCGCAGGGATGCCAAGTCCCGTTCCGCCAGCCGGTACTGCATCTGACGGTCCGCCCAGTCGGAGGCATGTTCCGCCGCCTGGGCCGCCCCGCCCGGGAACAATCGCGCCGCCGACAAACCGACATCGGCCGCCCCAGCCTGCACGGCGCGCGATGTCCAACCGTCGAATGGCACATGGGCAAACATGGCGACGATGAGGCGATCGCGGGCATCCTGTCGTTCTTGCGCTATCGCTTCCCGGCTACCGGCCATCGTCGTCTCCTTACTCGTCGAATTCCCGGATCGGCGTATCGCCCTTGTCCATCTCCTCCTTATAGCCAAAGGTGGAGAGGTCGGTCATCCGGCGCGGATAGAGCAGACCGTCCAGGTGATCGCATTCGTGCTGCACGACTCGGGCATGCATGCCCTGCGCCTCGACCGCGATTGCCTCGCCCCGGGTGTTCATCCCGCGATAAAGGATGTGGGTATGTCGCGGCACCAAGCCGACCATGCCGGGCAGCGACAGGCAACCCTCCCAATCTTCTGCCATGACGTCGGACAACGGTTGGATGATCGGGTTGATCAACGCCGTCAGCGGCACGCCCTCGGGCAAAGACCCCGGCTCGTCTCCCGGCGCCGTGCGGCCGGCCGGGACGAAAAAGACAACGACGCGCAAGGGGACGTGCACCTGCGGCGCCGCCAAGCCGATGCCTGGCGCGTCGGCCATGGTTTCGATCATATCCTCGACCAAACGGCGGATTTCCGGCGCCGTCGGATCGGCGACCGGATCGGCGATCCGGGCCAGCACCGGGTGGCCCATGCGGGCGATCTTAAGAACGGCCATACCCTCTGCTTTCCTTGCCGGCAACCGCAGAATCTGACTCTACGCCGCCGCCGGCTGTGGTTACCTTTATGCGACAGCCCTTTGCAAACCGGAAGGGACTGTGCTAGTTACCGCGCTCCCGTTGGGGTGCCATACCCCTTTTCCGCAGATCGGGCTCGCTGAGCGCCCAGGAGAGTAGGACAAAACGTGCAAGTCGTCGTTCGTGACAACAATGTCGATCAGGCCCTGAAGGTCCTCAAGAAGAAAATGCAACGTGAGGGCATCTTCCGGGAAATGAAACTGCGCCGTTCTTACGAAAAGCCGTCGGAGCGCCGGGCCCGCGAACAGGCCGAGGCCGTTCGGCGCACCCGCAAGCTCGAGCGTAAGCGGTTGGAACGGGAAGGCTTCTAGGCCTACTTCCGACTGCTCGGCCGAGCCCAACCCTACAATTCTGAGACGATTATCGATTTAGGCCCGCCTCGTTCGGTGGGCCTATTGTCTTGCCGACACTCCCGCGTCCCCAAGACGCCGCCAAAGCTCGGCGACAAACAAAAAAGGGCGCCCCCTACGGGACGCCCTTTTCGCTAACCTAACCGAAAGGCGGCTTAGAGAGCCTTCAGGTTCTCGGCCGAGGTCTTGCCGCGCTTCGGATCGCGGTGTTCCTCGAAGGAGACCTTCTGGCCTTCGTTCAGGCCGTGCAGGCCGGCCCGCTCGACCGCCGAGATGTGCACGAACACATCGCCGCCGCCGTTGTCGGGCTGAATGAAACCGTAACCTTTCGTGGCGTTGAACCACTTGACCGTGCCATTGGGCATCGCTGTTCTCCTGGCAGTATGTGGCACCGCATACCGTATGCGGCGCATCGTTCTGTATCTGGGTGGCAGCGATCTGGGCCCGAAAGGCGTAGCAGGTCGGCAGTCCAAGCAGAATGACGCCAGCATAGTCAAGGTCAAGGACCGGCAAAGCAAGGAAAATGTTTAATTGCGGCCCTGGCCGCCCCGCAATGCTACCGCCTGTCCGTATTTACCCCAGCCCCTGGACGATCGCTTCCGTCATCTTCTTGGCATCGCCGAACAGCATCATCGTGTTGTCGGCAAAGAAGAGTTCGTTGTCGACGCCGGCGTAGCCGGCACTCATCGAACGCTTGACGAACAGCACCGTGCCCGCCTTCTGTACGTCGAGGATCGGCATGCCATAGATCGGGCTGGTCGGATCGGTCTTTGCCGCGGGGTTGGTCACATCGTTGGCGCCGATGACGTAAGCGACATCGGTCGAAGCGAATTCGTGGTTGATATCATCGAGTTCGAAGACCTCGTCATAAGGCACGTTGGCTTCAGCCAGCAGCACATTCATGTGCCCTGGCATGCGGCCCGCCACCGGGTGGATGGCGTAACGCACATCGACGCCTTCCTTTTTCAGCATGTCGGCCATTTCGCGCAGCGCATGCTGGGCTTGGGCCACCGCCATGCCATAGCCCGGCACGATGATGACTTTCGAGGCGTTCTTCAGGATGAAGGCCGCATCGTCGCCGCTACCCGACTTGACCGGCCGGTCGGTAGCGCCGCGCGCGCTGGGCCCCGCCGCCTCGCCGCCGAAACCGCCCAATAAGACGTTGAAGATCGAGCGGTTCATCCCTTTGCACATAATGTAGCTGAGGATGGCGCCCGACGAGCCGACCAGCGCCCCGGTGATGACCAAGGCCGGATTGCCGAGCGTGAAGCCGATGCCGCAGGCCGCCCAGCCGGAATAGCTGTTGAGCATGGAAACCACCACCGGCATGTCCGCCCCGCCGATCGGGATGATCAACAGGAAGCCGATGAGGAACGACAGCAGCACCAGGATCCAGAACGCCGTGTAGGATTCATGAGCGGCGAACAGCACCAGGGCGGTAACGATGGCGACACCGATCAGGGCGTTCAACGGATGCTGGAATTTGAAGGTGATCGGCGCGCCGCTCATGATCCCCTGCAGCTTGGCAAAGGCGATCAGGGAACCCGAAAAGGTGATGGCACCGACGGCGGTGCCGAGCCCCATCTCGATCAGGCTGCCGGCGTGCAGCGACCCGGGCGCGCCGATACCGTAGGCGGCCGGGTTGTAGAGCGCGGCAGCAGCGACAAAGACGGCGGCCAGGCCAACCAGCGAATGGAAAGCGGCGACCAGCTGCGGCAGCGCCGTCATCTGGATCTTGAGCGCTACTACCGTACCGATGGCGCCGCCGATAAGCAGGGCCACAATGATGGCACCGTAGCTCATCACCTCGGGGTTGATCAGGGTGGTGACGACAGCGATCACCATGCCGGCAACACCGAGCGCGTTGCCGCGCCGCGCCGTTTCCGGCGAACTCAGGCCGCGCAGGGCCATAATGAAGCAAACGGCGGCGAGCAGGTAAGCGAAGCCGGTCAGGTTGGAACTCATCGGACCGGTCCCCCCTACTTCTTCTTGCTGCGATACATGGACAGCATGCGCTGGGTGACGATGAAGCCGCCGAAGATGTTCACAGCGGCCAAGGTCACCGCGCAGAAGCCCATCGCCTTGGAGAAATCGATTCCCGCCGGCCCCGCCGCCAGCAGGCCGCCGACGATGATCACCGAGGAAATGGCGTTGGTCACGCTCATCAGCGGCGAATGCAGGGCCGGCGTGACGCTCCACACCACGTAGAAGCCGACGAAACAGGCCAGCACGAAGACGGTGAACAGGAACAGAAAACCGTCTCCCGATGCCGCCTGGGCCTGACTGACGGCAAGCGCCGTCGCATCGTGAGCCAGGGACGCGGCTTCCTTGGCGAGGCGCGCCGCCCCGGTTGCAACCTGGGCACTCTTTTCCGCGAAGCTAGCCGGGTCCATGCTCATTCACCCTTGCTGTCGGTTTCGGTTGCAGGTGCGCCATGGGCCGCACCCTCGCCGGCCGCCGACTTCCGGCGGACCGCCTTCGGTGCGGCGGCGGGCGCAGCGGATAGGCTGGCCATCGCCTCCTTGACCCGTTCGTTGACCACGGCGCCGTCCTTGACCACCAGCGTACCCTTGACGATGTCGTCATCCCACTTGATGGCCAGCGACTTGCTATCCTTGTTCACCAGCGGCGTCAGGAAGTTGAGCAGGTTCTTGGCGTAAAGCGCGCTGGCCTCTTCGGCCACCCGGCTCGGCACATTGTCGTAGCCGACGATGGTCACGCCGTGCTTGACGACGACCTTGCCGAATTCGGCGAGCTCGCAGTTGCCGCCGGCTTCGACCGCCAGATCGACGATCACCGAACCCGGCTTCATGTCCTTGACCATCTCGGCGGTGACCAGGGTCGGCGCCCGGCGTCCGGGGATTAGCGCGGTGCAGATCACGACATCCTGCTTCTTCAGATGCTCGTGCACGACCGCGTTCTGCTTCTTCTGAAAGTCCTCGCCCATTTCCTTGGCGTAGCCGCCGGCGGTTTCGGCGGCCTTGGTCGCCTCCTCGTCGACCATGACGAACTTGGCGCCCAGGCTTTCCACCTGTTCCTTGACGGCGGGCCGAACGTCGATGGCGGTGACCACGCCACCCAGCCGCTTGGCCGTAGCGATGGCCTGCAAACCGGCGACGCCCGCCCCCATGACGAAGACGCGGGCCGGCGGCACAGTGCCTGCCGCCGTCATCATCATCGGGAAGATGCGGCCGTAGTGACCGGCGGCGTCCAGCACTGCCTTGTAGCCGGCCAGATTGCTTTGCGACGACAGAACATCCATGGACTGGGCCCGGGTAATGCGCGGCATCAGTTCCATGGCGAAGGCGGTAACGCCCGCCGCGGCGACAGCCTGCACGGCAGCCGGCCGGGTCAGCGCCGAGAAATTGGCGATCAGGATGGCGCCTGGCGACATCGCCGCGAGTTCAGGGGCGTTCTTCCCGTCGGCGTCCGGTCCCTGAACCTTGAGCACGACGTCAGCGCCCTGGCAGGCCGCTTTGACATCGGCGGCCACGGTGGCTCCGGCCGCCTTATAGGCGGCATCGGTGAAGGAGGCGCCGGCCCCTGCCCCCTTTTCGACGGCAACCTCGAAGCCCAATGCGATGAGCTTCTTCACCACCTCCGGCGACGCGGCGACCCGCGCCTCGCCCGGATGGCGCTCCTTGGGTACGGCGATCTTCATATCCGGCAGTTCCCCGCTTGCCCGCAGCTGACGACGTATTCGAGTTATGCCGTCGCCACCGCAGAATCACAAGAACTGCCTTAAAGCGAGCCGAGGTTTGCCGAGGCCGCCTTGCCGTCGCCGCGCCGGCCCCGTACATTACGCTGCTGGAAGCCGGCACGTCTCCATGGGGGAGCCGTGGGCCGGTGGGAAACACCGCCCGGGATGCGATCCGTCCGCCATATAGAGCCCCTTGAGACCAGTCGGCGATGGTTGGCCTGGCTGGCCCGCGCGATGATTCCGGCCCTTGTTCTGTTCGCTGGCCTGTTCAGCGAAGGCGTCGCCGTGCGCGCCGTTGCTCAGAATACATCCCAGGATGCCGCCGAAACGGCTACGCCACGACCGCCCGGCGACACTGCGCAACGCCAGGAAGGTCTGTCACCGAAAGGTCATACTTCGGTTGTGGTCGATCTTAATATCCGCCGCAAACAGCCCGCCGCACCGGATACGGATGTCGATCCGCCCGCGCTGGTGCCGACGTCCGTCGTGCAGGACCGCATCGCTGTCAGAGCCTCTTTCCTGCAAGTATCGATGGGTGGGTCCACCCGTCCCTATTCTTCCGCCGCACCGCGCGCACCGCCAGCCTGAGCCGCCGAGCCTGGTAAGAAGCGATCCAACCCTGAGCAACAGGCGGATCGTCCCCTTCTTCCACCTGCGCATCCGACACCGGTGGCGCACCACAATGCGTCAACCCGCCGGCGAGTGGAATTCCTGGAGACCGAGAATGCGTACATCGCCCAAAGTCATTGCCTATATCCTCATCACCCTCGCAGTGGTGCTTCCCGTGGCGTTCAACTTCCTCACGCCCGCGCAGATCGACATGCTGCCCGGCTGGGTAGCAAAGGCGCGCATCACGCTGGGGCTCGACTTGCGAGGCGGTTCGCACTTGGTCCTTGAAGTCGATTCGAAGGCGTTCATCGAGGAACGTCTGCAAATTCTTGCCGACGACATGCGCGATCGACTGCGCGAAGGCCGCATAACCCGGGTTCGGACCCAGGTTACCAATGGCGCGCTGGTGCTGACATCCGCGGATGCGGCACAGCAGGCGGACGTTTTGCGGATCGCTCGCGAGCTTACCGCCGCCGCCGATGCCGGCACCGGCAAGGCCGCCACCATGAACGTCGAAACGGTATCGCCGACACAAATCCGCCTGATACTGACCGAGTCCGGCTTGCGCGGCCGCATCGGCAACGCCGTGGAACAAAGCCTGGAGATCGTCCGTCACCGTATCGACGACGTCGGCGTGGCGGAACCGACAATCCAGCGCCTCGGCATGGAGCGCATCCTGGTCCAGCTGCCCGGCGTCCAGGATCCCGACCGTATCAAGCGGCTTTTGGGCAGCACGGCCAAGCTCAGCTTCCACTTGGTTGAAGACGTCGGTCTAGCGCAACCTGCCAGTCGCGACGCTTCCGAAAATCTCCCCAGCCGTGACGGCAAGGAACACTACACAATCAACCGCCGCCCAGTGGTCACCGGCGATCAATTGGTCGACTCCAAGGCCTCTTTCGATCAACGCACCGGCGAGCCCATCGTATCCTTTCAATTCGATGCCAAGGGCAAACGCGACTTCGGACGGTTTACCCAGTCCAACGTCGGCAAACCCCTGGCCATCGTCCTCGACGGCAAGGTGCTGAGCGCGCCGGTGATCCGTGAACCGATCGTTGGCGGTTCGGGCCAGATCAGCGGCCGGTTCACGGCGCAGGAAGCAACCGATCTATCCACCTTGTTGCGCGCCGGCGCCTTGCCGGCGCCATTGACGGTCATCGAGGAACGCACCGTCGGCGCCGACCTTGGTGCTGACGCGATCTCCAAGGGTGCCTGGGCCGGCCTGTTCGGCTTCGGACTGGTCTTCTGCTTCATGGTGATGCTCTACGGAACTTGGGGCCTGATCGCCAACTGCGCCCTGATGCTCAACATCCTGATGACGCTGGGCACCCTGAGCCTGCTCGGGGCGACGCTGACCCTCCCCGGCATCGCAGGCATCGTGCTCGGCATCGGCCTCGCCGTCGATGCCAACGTGCTGATCAACGAGCGCATCCGAGAAGAAACGCGCAAAGGCCTCAGCGCATTGGCCTCCCTCGACGCCGGCTTCAAACGGGCGTTCTCGACCATCATCGACTCCAATGTCACGACGCTGATCGCCACCTTCCTGCTGTTTATGTTCGGCACCGGCCCGATCCGCGGCTTCGCCGTCACGATGGGCATCGGCATCGGCATTTCGATGTTCACCGCCATCTCGGTAGTGCGGGTCATCATGGAGTGGGTCGTCCGCAAGCGCCGGATGAAGGTCCTGCACATCGAGCCGCTGGTGCGGCTGGTGCCGGACGGGACGCACATCCCGTTCATGAACGCCCGATTTTTCGGCATCGGCATGTCGATCTTCCTGTCGGTGGCGTCGGTCATCCTGTTCTTCAAGCCGGGCCTGAACTATGGCGTCGACTTCCGTGGCGGCATCCAACTCGAGGTCGACACACAATCGCCGTCCGATCTCGGCACCTTGCGCGCCAAGCTGGACGGGCTTGGCATGGGCGAGGTTGCCCTGCAGCAGTTTGGCTCGCCGCACACCATCCTGATCCGCGCCGAGGAACAGCCCGGTGGCGAGACAGCGCAGACGCAGGCCGTCGAGCGGATCAAGCAAGCCGTCTCCGAGGTGGCGCCTGATTCGAACTTCCCGCGGGTCGAAGTGGTCGGCCCCAAGGTCAGTGGCGAACTGGCCCAGACCGGCGTCCTGGCGGTCGTGCTCGCCAGCCTCGCCATGCTCGTCTACATATGGGTGCGCTTCGAATGGCCGTTCGCGGTCGGCGCCATCGTCACCCTGGTGTTGGACATCACGAAAACGGTTGGCTTCTTGGCCTTGACCGGGCTCGACTTCAACCTGACCGCCATCGCCGCCATCCTGGCGCTGATCGGCTATTCGGTGAACGACAAGGTCGTCGTCTACGACCGGATGCGCGAGAACATGCGGCTCTTCAAGCAAATGAGCTTGCGCGAATTGATCGACCGCAGCATCAACGAAGCCATGGCGCGCAGCATCTACACCGCGTCGACGGCTTTCCTTGCCATGCTGCCGATGGCGGTCGCCGGCGGCAGCGCGGTGCAAAGCTTCGCCGTCCCGATGCTGTTCGGCATCTTCATCGCCGCGTCGTCATCGATCTTTATTGCCGCACCGATCTTGCTGTTCCTCGGCGACTGGCGCACACAACGGAGGGCGCGCATCGCGGCAGAGAGCCCGACCTCGCCCGCAACCGAAGGACCAAACAATTCGGCAGTGCCCTAACGGTGCCGCAATCGTGCTTCATTTTGGCTTCACGATTTCGAGGCATTGACTGCCTTTGAACGCGCAGGACAGATAAGGATATATCGGCGGTGGCCCCTTCATGACGGCACGGCGCACCTCCGAGATTCTGCTGCGGATGTTTGGCGAGGCGCGTGGCCCGGAAAGACTGACGGTCGGCGATGTCGTCGCCCGCCTTGGTGAGCGCTCTTTCGGCATCTTCCTGCTGGTGTTGGGGTTTATTT
>CANITX010000112.1 GCA_947470575.1 Rhodospirillales bacterium | reverse complement strand
TCGCTCGCCGTGCCGCCTTGCGCCAATACGATCTCCGCCTCGCGCAGCTTGCCGATAACTTCTTCAGGCCCGTGCTTCTTGCCCATGTTCCGTCTCCTTCAGGGTCCAGTCTAAGTTAACTTTTGGACCGCTCTAAAGGGGGCAGATCAAATTAAGCCGATCCTGGAAGCCAGACGTCATCTATTCGTCTTGTCCCCCGCATGCCGGGCATATGGTTGCACAACGACTTTCCGCGGCCCTTGGCACGCCTTGGATTGCCGAACTGCGGGATCTGTGGGCCAACAATCCCTACAATGACACCCACCCGCTGATAAAGCCCGTTTTGGACCGGGTTGCCAACGCAACCTTGCGCCACGCACATGCCTGCGTTGCCGTCACGGCCGCTGCCTGCGAGGAAGTGAGGGCGGCAACTCAGCGACCTGTCGTCCTAAGCTACAACGGCTTCGACCAGGAGGAGTTTACCGGTCTCGAAAACGTGACACCCTTGGATCGCACGCGGCTGACGATCATTCATGCCGGGGTCATTTATGCGGGACGGCGCGACCCGACAGCTCTGCTGCAAGCCTTGGCGCTCATGGGCGAAGAGCGCCATCAGGTCAGTCTACAATTCTATCATGACTCCCATCAATCGATCGACACCATGGCGCGCCAACTGGGGGTGCGCGATTGTGTCGAGGTTTATAACCCCGTACCGCGTTCGGAGATCCTACGGCGGGAACGCGAGGCGGATGCTTTGCTGTTATGCCGTTGGGATAATCCCGCGGAAGACGGCATTATCCCTGGCAAGCTTTTCGAATATATCGGTGCCCAGCGGCCTATTCTTTCCGTAGGTTCGACCACGGGAGAGGCGGCAGACATCGTCCGACGGGGAGCATTCGGTTGCGTTTCCAACGATCCCATGGAAATTCTCAAGAAGTTACAATTCTGGATCGCCGAGAAACAACGCCGAGGCGGAAGACTTGCAGATTTAGACATCGGCGGTGCGATGCCGTATCATCGGGATGTTCAATTCGAAAAGGTCTTAAATCTTATAGAAGACACTATCGAGCATTCGTCATGAAAAATGTGACGATTGAGTGAAGGTACGTCTGTCGCAATATTTTCGGTTTCTATTTATAATATTAGAGATATTTCAAAATACCATTTTGATATTACGGAACGACGACCCTTTAACGATGTTTCCAATGCGTGATCGCTGTGGGCGATAATATGCAAAAATATCCCTTAGCCCTTGGCAACCCCGACCCTGTGTTTTGCGTTGTTGTCGACGTCGAGGAAGAGTTCGACTGGCACGGGCCGTTCAAACAGGAAAATACAAACGTCGAAGCCGTCGAGTATTTGAATCTCGCCCATACGCTTTTGACGTCGCTGTCAGTCAAGCCGGCCTATCTGGTGACCTATGCCGTGGCAACTTCGCCAACGGCCTGCCGTATTTTGCGCGACTACCTAGCACGCGACACTTGCGATATCGGCGCTCAGCTACACCCATGGGTAACGCCGCCGCACGAAGAAGTGAAGAATATCCGCAATTCCTATCCCTCCAATCTACCTGTCGACCTGGCACGCCGGAAACTTGAGAGCCTCATCGCCGCCATCACCGAGAATATCGGCTGCCAACCGCGTATCTACAAAGCGGGCCGATATGGTCTCGATCTGGCGCGGGTTTCGACCCTGGCGGACCTGGGTTTCTGGGTCGATACGAGTGTCATGCCTTATGCGGATTTCAAGGATATCGATGGCGGTCCCGATTTTTTTGGAATGCCGGACCAACCGTTCTGGCTAACCGAAGATCGCCGATTGCTGGGTTTGCCATCGACGCAAGGTATTGTACGGCCGTTGTCGGAATTGGCCTCGACCAAACTGCTTCGCGCAATTTTCAGCGGCATCGGCCAGACCTTGCATCTCCCCGGCATTCTTGCCCGACTTGGGCTGGTGGAGCGCCTGCGCCTTAGCCCCGAAGGGTTCAATTTTGAACATTGTCGCTATTTGATCGACAGCAATATTTCTCGTGGGAAAAACAATTTCATCCTATCGTTTCACATCCCATCATTAATGTTGGGATGCACACCTTATGTTCAGAGCCCCAAAGACCTTAGGAATTTTCTGGAAACTCTATACTCTGTTTCCAGTTATTTGGTAGATAAGATTGGCGCTAAGCCTATTTCTGTTATTGATCTCTATAAGAAGCTTCACTAAAAAAAACTTAGAAACTTGGCACTTCCTAAAAAACTGCACATCATATGATTCGGCGCATCCGTTCAACAATCGGCTATGGTCTGCATGTACGCCCTTGGATAACGGGCCATACCCGCTTTCTTCACCGCCAGTTGACCAACCAGCACACGGAACCACCGGCAACAAGCGACGAAGAACATTTGCGCGCCACGGCCGAATGGCTGGCCGCCGCTCAGGATTCCCAAGCGGACGGTGGCATCTCCGGGCGCTACAAATTGCATAGCGGCTGGTCGTCCAGCTACCCGGAAACGACAGGATACTCGATCCCTACCCTATTAGCTTTGGCCGATCATTGGCAGGAGCCCATCTGGAAAGAACGTGCCCAAAAGGCAATCACCTTTCTGTTGCAGGTGCAATTGCCGGATGGAGCCTTTCCCGGAGGCGAGGTGGCCGAAAACCTCGTAAACCCCTCCCCGTTCAATACCGGACAGATATTGAATGGGTTGACCTCTTGGTTTCGGGCGACCGGAGACGAGAGTGTCTTTGCCTCCGCCGGTCGTGCGGCCCAATGGCTCATCGGCATGCAGGATGACGATGGCGTGTACCGCCGCCACTTTTACATGAACCAGCCGTCGACCTACAGCACGCACCTAACCTGCTGGTTAGCCGAATACGGACAAGTGGCATGCGACGAGCCGTCGCTGCAGACGGCATCGCGACACCTGGACTGGGCGCTTCAGCAACAAGACAAAGACAGCGGATGGTTCGACTTTGCCGGTTTTACCGAAGCACAACACGAACAGCGGATCGCTTACACGCATACCATCGCTTACACCATATGGGGCGTCCTGTTTATGGGCATCGCGTTGAGCCGTAAGGATGCCATCGATGCGGCAACCTTCGCCGCGGAAGGGGTGATGCGACGTCTTGAACTATCCAAGCGGTTGCCCGGGGTCCTCAATCATAAATGGCAAGCCGTTGAAGAGCCGCAATGCCTTACTGGCAACGCGCAAATGGCGCTCATCTGGTTCAAGCTGTCGATGGTGACGGGCGATCCTCGGTTTGCAAACGCTGCCCTGAAGGCCCTAGATCTCGTTCGTCGAACGCAAGATCTGGAAAATCCCAACCGCAGCCTGCGCGGTGGCGTCGCGGGTTCCGACCCCGTCTGGGGCAGTTACATTCCAAATGCCCTCCCCAACTGGGCAGCGAAGTTCTTTATCGACGCCCTCCTGAGCAAGCAGGAATTCTTGCAGGCAATTGCAACGGCGGGCAGCCCCCCGACGCCTGGGAGCGACTTTCGTGCCGTCCCATCCTGAGTCCATGCGAATTGCGCTCTTGAGCCATGCCGGAGCCATCAAGTTCGCGCAAGTCGCCGACGCGCTTCAGACCCGGGGAGTACCCATTTTCCTAGCCGTTTTCGAAGGTCGTAAGCCCCCCCCCTTCACTCGACAGATTTGGCAGGCTGTGGCACGAGAAGGGTTTGGTTCACTATCGAAAAAGATCTTTCGGAAGGTGCTGAGGCGCCCGCGTTCCCCAACGGTTGCGCCAGCCGGGACGGGTTCCAAGCCTTGGCCCCCGGCCAGCCGCTATGCGGCGGATAACGGACTTAAAGTACTGAGCTTGCCCGATTTCAATTCGGCTGAATCGCTGGCGCGCCTGAAAGCGGAGGGTATAGATCTTTTCGTCCATGCTGGCGCCGGCATCTTGCGGGCCGACCTGCTGGCGCTGCCAAGGATCGGCACGCTGAACGCCCACATGGGCCTGCTGCCATCCTATCGCGGCATGAATGTCGTCGAATGGGCGGCACTGAACAACGCCCCCGTGGGGTGCACCGTGCACTTCATAGATCCGGGGATCGATACGGGAGCGATCGTCGCTACTCGCGAGGTATCCACAGAGGGCGCACGAAGCGTAGCAGAACTGCGCGGCCGCGTGGACACCGCACAACTGCTCCTCTTGGCCGAGGTGGTCGGAGACATTTTTCGCACCGGGCGCTCGCCCGAGGGCAAGCCTCAAACCGGCGGCGCCGGCAAACAATATTTCGCCATGCACCGGGACCTTTACAAAATTTTACAAGACCGTCTATCCCGGCACTCTTAGACTCATACGATGTGACGACGGTACCTGCCGGGCGGTGAAGGTTAAGGATATGCAATGCGCATTCTGACGGTTTTCGGCACAAGGCCCGAGGCGATAAAGCTGGCGCCGGTTGTCCATGCCTTCCAGGCTGAGCCTGGAATAGAGCACGCCACCTGCGTCACCGGGCAACACCGTCAAATGCTCGATCAGGTTCTGGACGTATTCAAGATCACGCCAGAATACGACCTGAGCCTCATGACTCCCGATCAGACGCTCTCGCAGGTCACAAGCCGTGCGCTCGGCGGGATTGAAACGGTGATCAAATCCTTTGCGCCTGATTGGGTCATCGTTCAGGGCGATACCACAACGGCCTTCGCCGGCGCGCTCGCCGCCTTCTATCAGAAGGTTCGCGTCGCCCATGTGGAAGCGGGATTGCGGACCGGCAACAGGCACTCACCCTGGCCGGAGGAAATGAATCGGAGGTTGGTCGGCCAACTGACCGATTTTCATTTTCCACCAACCGAAATCGCCGCAAGCAACCTTGCGGGCGAGGGCGTTCCCGCCTCGGCCATGCTGGTGACAGGCAATACGGTCATCGACGCCCTGAATTGGGTCACCCACCGCCTGCGGACCGAGCCGGAACTGGCAAAGGGCATCGACCAACGCTTCTCGTTCATCGATCCCAGCAAGCGAATGATTCTCGTGACGGGACATCGACGCGAGAACCTGGACGGCGGTCTTGAGCGGGTATGCCGCGGACTGTTGGAGATTGCCCGGCGCGGCGACGTACAGGTCGTCTATCCCGTCCACCTCAATCCAAATGTGCAGACGACAGCTCAGACGATCCTTGGCAATACGCCGGGAGTGCATCTCATTCCACCGGTCGATTACCTGCCGTTCGTCCGGCTCATGCAGCTCAGCTATTTCATCGTGACGGACAGCGGGGGCATTCAGGAAGAAGCTCCGGGGTTGGGCAAGCCAGCGCTGGTGACCCGCGATACCACGGAACGACCGGAAGCCATCGAGGCCGGGACGGCGCGCCTGGTCGGGACCGACGGCGCGACGTTGGTTGCCGCGGCAACGCAGTTACTTGACGATGCGTCGTGCTATGAAAGACATTCCAAAGCTAGGAACCCGTTCGGCGACGGTCGAGCAGCAAGCCGGATCGTAACTTCCCTCATGCAATATCAGGTGTCTCAACGATGAGCCGATTCGAGCGCGTTTCCGTCATTGGGTTGGGCTATATCGGCTTGCCGACGTCTGCCGTTTTTGCCGACAACGGCGTCGAGGTCATCGGCGTCGATGTCAACGCCGCCGCAGTGGACGGCATCAATGCAGGGCGGCCGCATTTCATCGAACCCGAATTGGATGTGCTGTTACGCAAAGTGGTGGAGCGCGGCAAGTTGCGCGCGACCTTGGTCCCCGAGCCGGCGGACGCCTTCATCGTCGCCGTGCCGACCCCCTTCAAAGACGGCTTTGTGCCCGATCTTTCCTATATCGAGGCCGCGGCCGATGCCATCAGTCCGGTTTTGGCGAAGGGCAACCTGCTCGTTTTGGAGTCGACGTCGCCGGTCGGGGCGACGGAACAGTTCTCCAAATGGCTGGCGGAACGACGCCCGGACCTGAGCTTTCCCCACCAAGCCGGCGAAATGTCCGATATCCGCGTCGCCCATTGTCCGGAGCGCGTTCTACCCGGACAGATTCTGCGCGAGGTCGTGGAAAACGACCGTGTCATCGGTGGCATCACCCGCAAGTGCGCCCAGGCCGCGCTATCGCTTTATCGGATATTCGTGAAGGGCGATTGCCATCTGACGGATGCCCGATCCGCGGAAATGGCCAAGCTGACGGAAAACGCCTTCCGCGACGTCAACATCGCCTTCGCCAACGAACTATCCCTGATCTGCGATCAACTACGCATAAATGTGTGGGAATTGATCCGGCTCGCCAATCTCCATCCACGCGTGAATATCCTGCGCCCCGGCCCCGGCGTCGGCGGACACTGCATCGCGGTCGATCCCTGGTTCATCGTCGCCGGAGACCCGGTCAACAGCCGGTTGATACAAACGGCCCGACAGGTCAACAATTCCAAGCCTGACTTCGTTGTCCAGAAAGTCAAAGCGCATTGCGCGACCTTGAAGCAGCCCGTCGTAGCCTGCCTCGGGCTTTCCTATAAAGCGAATGTCGACGATATGCGGGAAAGCCCGGCCGTCGAAATTGTCGAGCACTTGGCGCGCGACAACGTTGCCGAACTGCTACTGGTCGAACCTCATGTGAATACGTTGCCCAAGAAACTGGCGGCAGCGGGCCTGAAATTGTGGGACTTCGACCGGGCCATCGAGCAGGCGAACATCCTGCTGCTGCTCGTCGATCATCGCTCCTTCCTCAACGTCGACCGCGACGTCATCAAGGGCAAGATCGTCATCGATACGTGCGGCGCATGGTGATGATTTAACTATAAATAGGCCGATATTCGGCAACAGCTCATCTGTAGTAGAGAGTCGCGAGATCAGACGCAACTAATTGTCATATTCAGGATATTCTCCATGTCTTCACCAGAATCAGAAAATAAACAATATCGATGGTGGAAAATAATTCTCAAACCAATACGTATTTTATATTGGAGAATATTGAAATATAATCAAGACAGACCTCATTTATCTCGACATTTTTTTAAGCCGATACATGTCATAAATGAAATAAGGTTGTTACGCCGGATCATAAAAGAATATTATGTCGATTGTGTATTTGATGTGGGTGCAAATACTGGTCAATATGCGAAAATGTTGCGTAAAGACGTGGGCTTTAAAGGAATTATAATTTCTTTTGAACCAAATCCTGAAGCATTCATTGAACTGAAAAGAAAGGCAACAACAGATCCTCTATGGATCGTCGAGAACATTGCTCTCTCCGATAGAGACGGCGAGCTTACTTTTAACGTGATGCACGGTGATCAGTTTAGTTCACTACACAATCCATCAGACGAAAAGACAAAACTGTTTTCCCGTTCCAATATAATAGCCCGGACAGTACCCGTCGTGGCTAGAACTCTTAAGTCGATATTGCCCCACCTGCAGGCTACGTACAAATTCACACGGCCCTTTTTGAAGATGGATACCCAGGGCCATGACGCTGCAGTTGTGCGGGGCTGTGGCGAACAACTCTCCGTTTTCATAGGCTTACAAAGCGAACTTTCAATTATTAAGATTTACGAGGGAACGCTCGACTATATCGAGACCATTAAGTTTTATGAATCGCTCGGCTACAACCTTTCAGCGTTTCTGGCAAACAACAGAGGTCACTTTCCGACACTGATCGAAACAGACTGCCTCATGTTGCGTCGCGATCTATTAAAGGCTAGCTAGTTGTTTAGTCCCGTGGCGTGGCTCGGATGGTATCCGTGAGCATCCAGCCCGAAGGCGAAGCTCGTGGAAGCTATTGACGCTTTTAAAGTAAAAGAACCTGCCGTGCCATATAACAACGCCACATATAGGACTGGCGACTTCAATGCAAAGGCATCTACAAAGCTTAAATCGTAATACTTTTTGCGTTGTTTGACGAGGCGGGCATTCTCCCATATACGATTTTCAATCGATATCAATAGAAAGAATATCGACCAAAACGACGCACATCATGCGGGCTTTCTCGTATTTCGCAGTAACAGTATATGGCTTACCATCTGAGCCTGCGCAGGGTGGGCGTGTCAGATGAGGCTCTTCCATGAACGAAGACCAACGCAGGCCCATTGTCGTCTGCGAGCCAATCCAGGTTGGGCCGGCGCATGCGCCGTTCAACGCAGGTTTGCTTATGGTGATATCTGCGGCCTGGCCGGGCCGAATCGAATTCTGGGCCGAGCCTGAGCATAGCGCCTGTGTACGTGAGCTGCTGCCTTCAGCCACCTCCGAACGTTTCACTTTCGCTACGCACACGCCACCACCGAGACATCAACCAGCGCATTCGCGAGTGGGACGCGATGGGGTGGAGGCCTGGAAAATCGTGCGAAATGCCGTTGCCGTGGGTGCCCGCAAATTAGTTCTATCTTGTGGGCTTCCCGGCACGGTTATCGGTGCGAAGCTCGGCTTGGCGAGCGTAGTTCCCAGCCGTAGGCCCGAGGCGCATGTCGTCATGCATAGTGTTCTTGCTGATGTCTGGGGCTGGAGATCGCGCAACCCGCTGCGTTGCGCCATCGATATGACCGGAGCGTTGCATTGGCCAACACCCAGCGGTTTTCGACTGATCATCCTTGAAATAAGTATTGCGGATGAATTGATTCGGAAATTGCCGGCTATCGCATCGCAGATCATCGTACTCGAACACCCGATTGCCGAGACACTCCACCAACCGGGGGCCCGCCGACCTGGCCCCCTCCGTGTGGGCTTCCTTGGTGGAGCGAGTCGAATCAAAGGCTTCGACCGTTACTGCGCATTGGCCCGTATGGTTGCAATGCGAGGAGGGGGAGCTGCCTTCCATGTCATCGGCAAGTCCGAGCCCGGCGCGGTTACCGAGTCGGATATGGCGCCACTGGCAAGCCGTCCCCAGTACGTCCCGCTCGACCGACCGAAATTCATCGAACGGTTACTCGAACTTGATCTTGTGATTATGCTCCATGATACGGAATTTTATGCGCACACGCCGAGCGGAGTACTACTAGACGCCCTGGCAGCAGAGCGACCCGTGCTCAGCCTGCCCAATCCCCTTATCGATTCCCTCGTCGCGCGTTATGGCCCCATCGGACCACGTGTTGCCAATCTGGAAGCCGCCGCAGAGGCTATCGCCCATCTCGATGTTGCCACACTCGATCAGCCTGAATTTTCCCGCTACCGCGCCAATTTGCGACGAGCGGCCGAGAGCCGACGCCCAGCCGTTCTAGCGACAGCCTATGCCCAGGACGAGAAAGTTGCCGACAACGGGTATTAAAAATACACCCGAAAATGGCTTTGATTCAAAATCGACGACCAACAAGACTTTTTTGGGTCACGACAACCGTTCGTCAGCTTCGGTTGCTATCTAAAGCCATACCTAGGGGCAATGCCGGGATGTCCTCAACAGCTTGTTGCGCTGAGTGCCACACTGCCCAAATCGGCTTTGTGGCAAAAATTAGGATATACGAGGCAGCATGCTCGCAATAAAGATTCAGGAGAATTTTCGGAGATGGCCCTAGGGAACGGCGGTCGATCCACAGCAGGACGAGGTGCATTGGCAATGCGTTCCTACGGTGCATCTACCGACTACGTGGCGGGAATCGACGGTCTACGAGCTATCGCCGTGTTGTCGGTCATCACCTTTCATTTTAATGCGAGCCTACTGCCCGGCGGCTACACCGGCGTCGATATTTTTTTCGTCATTTCCGGTTTTGTGATCAGCAAATCTCTGGCGGCGACAGAGGGACAGTCTTTTTTTTCCTATCTACTGAGCTTCTATGAAAGGCGGTTGATTCGTATCATCCCTGCGTTGCTGGTTTGCATGACGGTAACCGGCATCGCGGCAAGCCAGTTCATCCCGCCATCCTGGCTAAGCAATGCCAACAGGACGACTGGTCCTGCAGCATACCTTGGCCTCAGCAATTTCTTCCTGCTGGATAGCATCGACGGATACTTTTCAGAACGTGTCGCCTTCAATCCATTCGTGCACACTTGGTCGTTAGCTGTCGAGGAACAGTTCTATCTTATTTTCCCGTTGCTTTTTTTCCTATGGCTACAAGCATACAGAAAGCAATCGGGCAGACATCCGGCCAGCCATCTGGTGGCACGCGGCTTGATCCCCGGGCTCGCCCTGTTGTCGCTGGCCTATGCTGTTTACGAAACCGCCGCTGCTCCACAGAACGCCTTCTATCTAGTACCCAGCCGCTTCTGGGAATTAGCGGCCGGCGCCATGCTGTTTCAGGCATCTTCCCATGGTTGGCACGGCCCCCGCACAGCAGGAACGTCTTTGATCCTATCCGTGGGTGGCGCCCTGATGGTCTGCAGTGGCATCCTGTTTGCCGATGCGGCGGCTTTTCCATTTCCCTGGGCACTCATGCCTGTTGCCGGGACAGTTTTGTTGATATCGAGCCTCCTCGTCGCGCCCGATAGCCGGTCTCCGATCCACAGAATCATCGGCCAC
>CANITX010000111.1 GCA_947470575.1 Rhodospirillales bacterium | reverse complement strand
CGGCCGGGGTACCGATCTGGTGGTCGCGAACATGGCGCTGCCCGCCTTCCTGATGGCCAGCGCCTTCGGCGTGTTGTGCGGCGGCTTCCTCGCCGACAAGACCAAGCACCACGGCGACATCGCGGCGGCAGGATTCGGGATGACTGCCTTGCTCGTCCTGTTGGTCATGCTGATGCCGCTGTCGCCCTGGGTACTGATCGTCGTCATGGGTACCGCCGGCTTCCTGGCCGGCACCATCGCGCCGTCGCGCGACATGTTGGTGCGCGCCGCGGCACCGCCCGGCGCGTCGGGCCGGGTGTTCGGCATCGTCACCACGGGATTCAACATCGGCGGCGCATTGGGCCCGATCATCTTCGGCTGGATCATGGACCGGGGCGAGCCGCTGTGGGTGTTCGGCGCCGCCGTGGCCTTCATGACCATGACCACCATCGTGGCGCTGGTCGGCGAACGGCGGTCGCGCCGCAAAGCGGCATGAACAAGGCCCGCGGAATCCTCAATTGAGCAAAGCGCAACGTACCTCGGCGTTGGCGCCGTTTCGCATCCGCAGCTATCGCTTCCAATGGACCGCCGATCTCGCGACCTCGTGGGCGTTCGAGATGGAGATGATCATTCTCGGCTGGTACATCCTGGTCGAGACCGGCTCGGTGACGCTGCTGACCGTCTATGCCTCGCTGCAATTCCTGGGCACCCTGTTCGCGCCGATGTTCGGCCTGATCGGCGACCGCATCGGGCATCGCAATCTGCTGTGCGTGCTGCGCGCCTTCTATGCCCTGCTGTCCACGACCCTAATGACCTTCGCCTTCACCGGCGTGTTGACCCCGGTGCACGTCTTTATCAGCGCCAGCTTGTGCGGCAGGGTCCGGCCGTCGGATCTGGTGATGCGCCATACGCTGGTGGGCGCCACCATGCCGGGCGAACTGCTGATGGGGGCGATGAGCATTTCGCGGACCACGCAGGACTCGGCACGCAGTGCCGGTGCGCTGGCCGGCGCAACCCTGGTTTCCTTCTTGGGCATCGGCCCGGCCTATGTCGCCATCGCCATCTTCTATGCGGTCAGTTTCACGCTAACCCTGGGCGTTACCGGCGGCGGACGGCCCCCACCGGCACCCCGGGCGGACGGCAAGGCGGCGGAGCGGGTCTCCCCCTGGCGCGACCTAGCCATTGCCGCCGCTTATATTTGGAACACACCTTACGTACTGGCATCGATGTGCCTGGCGCTGTTGGTCAACCTGACCGCCTTTCCATTGCTGAGCAGCCTGCTGCCCTATGTGGCCAAGGAGGTCTATCATGTCGACCAGACGGCGCTTGGCTATCTGGTCGCCAGCCTGTCGCTCGGCGCACTCTGCGGTTCCATTTCACTGAGCAATACCAGCGGTCTGTTCCGCCCGGCGCGCACGATGATCGCCAGCTGCGTGGTCTGGCACCTCTTGATTCTGGGTTTCGCGCAGCTGAGTTACGCGCCCTTCGGCGCTGGCGCGCTGTTCGTCACCGGTTTCGTGCAAAGCCTGGTGATGGTGCCGATGTCGGTTGTACTGCTGCGCAGTTCCGATCCGGCATTTCGCGGCCGGGTGATGGGGCTGCGCATGTTGGTGGTCTACAGCCTGCCGGTCGGGCTGCTGATTTCCGGCCCGCTGATCGAAGCCACCGGGTTCCGGGTGACGGCCTCGCTCTACTGCCTGGTTGGGCTGGCGTTCACCGTGGCGATCGGCCTCTATTGGCGGAGCCACCTGTGGAACCGCGAGTCGCCCGCCAACGCGCGCTCTTGAGCGGTCTTTCACGCCGGCAATATTGATATAATATAACAATTTTATACGACAAGCACGGAGCGAGCGGATGCGCGAGTCGGCCGCCACAACAACGCCAGTCACGCTGTTGACCGGGTTTCTCGGCAGCGGCAAATCGACGCTGCTGACCCAGATCCTGCGCGATCCGCGGTTCAACGATACCGCTGTCGTGGTCAACGAGTTTGGCGAGGTTGGACTGGACGGCTTCCTGGTCGAGCACGGCAGCGAGCAACTGGTGGAGATGACCACCGGCTGCCTGTGCTGCACCATTCGCGGCGACATCCGCCAGACGCTGCTCGACCTCGACGCGCGCCGCGAACGCGGCGCCGTGCCAGCCTTCACACGCCTGATCGTCGAAACCACGGGACTGGCCGATCCGGCGCCGGTCATTCATACGCTGGTCAAAGACCCGGGTGTCGCCCGCCGCTATCGGCTGGCCGGAATCGTTACCACCGTCGACGCGGTCAACGGCGAACACACACTCGGCACCCACGCGGAGAGCGTCAAGCAGGTGGCGGTCGCCGACCGGCTGGTGCTGACCAAGACCGACCTGGCCCAAGACCCGGCGTCGCGACGCGACCTACGGGCATTGACCACCGCACTCGGGCGAATCAATCCCGGCGCTCTGCTGCTGGATCGTCACGATCCGGATTTCGACCTGCGCCGGCTGTTCGATACGGCGTTGTTCGACCCGGCCGAAAAATCACCGGACGTGCAGCGGTGGCTAAATGCGGAGGCCTTCGCCGGCATTCATGGAGACAAAGAGGGGCACCATCACCATCATCACGACGTCAACCGCCATAGCGCCGACATCCAGGCCTACTGCCTGGTGCTCGAACGGCCGATCGGCCGGATGGCCTTCCAAGCGGCGCTGGACATGCTGATCGCCAGCCAGGGCGCCGACCTGCTGCGGGTCAAGGGCATCGTGAACGTGCGCGAGCATCCGGAACGGCCGGCCGTCATCCACGGCGTCCAGCATGTATTCCACGATCCTGTTCTATTGGCCGCTTGGCCGAGCGAGGATCGGCGCACGCGGATCGTCTTCATCACGCGCGGCATTCCCCGCGACAGCATCGAGACGCTGTTTGCAATCTGGCAGGACGCGGAAGAACAAAGCTTGGCCGAGCCGGCGACCACCTAGAGCCACCGACCGGGAGGGACGGTGGCCCGTCGCTTCCGACGCGGTCGGCGTGTAGTCTGCGGGCGCGCGCCCTCGGAAGCCTCCTTCACCCCCCCCTACTCTCCCGGTGCCCTCGGATGGACAGCCTCGCCGCCTCGGCCCTCGGCAACCTCTCCCTCGCCGACTATGCGATCATCGCCTTGACCTCGATGGCTGCCTCGGCGCTCAGCACCATGAGCGGCGTCGGCGGCGGGTTCGTCATTGCCGCCGTGTTGGCGCCGATTGTCGGCATGAAAGCGCTGGTGCCGCTGATCGCGGTGGAGGCGGTGTTTTCCAACGTCAACCGCATGATCTTCTATTGGCGCGGGGTGAACCTGCGTATCGCCTTGTTGGTACTGCTGCCGTCGCTGCCGGGATCGGCCATCGGCGCGGATGTTTACCACGCGCTGGAACCAGGGGCGGTGGCCGCCATCCTGGGCAGCGTGCTGCTGATTTCGGTGCCGCTGCGCCGCATGCTCACCCGGCGGCGTTGGGTAGCGGGGACGCGCACGCTGATCGTCGTCGGCTTTCTCTACGGCATCGTCGGCGGCGCCAGCATCGGCGCCGGACTGGCGGTCATCCCGCTGCTGCTCGGCGCCGGGCTAATGGGACCGGCGCTGCTCGGCACCGATGCGGTTATCGGCACCTTCAACAGCCTGTTCCGGAGTGGAGCCTTCGCCCTGCACGGCCTGCTGACCCTGGATATCCTGATCGCCGGCATCTTGATTGGCATCTGCACGGTGCCCGGATCGTGGGTTGCCGCCCAAATCGTCAAACGCACCGACATCCGGCTGCACACCCTGTTCATGGAGGTGCTGATTGTCGTCGGCGGCGGATCGTTCCTGTGGCGGGCCGTTCAGATCTGGGGCTGGATCGGCGGTTAGCGTCGAATCAAGCGGCGGCCTGCGCAACGGTTGGCCCGTCGCCGGCGATGGTGGTGCGGCGCATGTCCCGGGCATACGTGAGATCGTCGTATGGGCGCCCGCGATGCATGGTCTGGCGGTTATCCCACATCACCAAGTCGGCGACCGACCAGGTGTGGGCATAAACGAACTGCCGCTGCGTGGCGTGCTCGATCAGATCGCGGATGAAGGCCAGCGCCTCGGGCTGCGGCCAGCCGACGATGCCGCCGATATGGGAAGCGAGGTAGAGCGACTTGCGCCCGGTCACCGGATGGGTGCGCACCAGGCGTTGGCGCACCGGTTTGTTGTCCTCCAGCTCCTTTGCCGTGAAATCGGCGAAGCCAAGCTGGGCGCGGGAAAACAGTATCGAATGTTCGCAGGCCAGGTCTTCGACTTCGGCTTTGGTGGCGGCATCGAGCGCATCGTAGGCGGCGCGCATATCGGCGAACTCGGTGTTGCCGCCGGTAGGCGGAATGGTGCGGGCCGAGAGCAGCGAGTATTTCGCGCCCTGGGCCCAGAACGAGGCGTCGGTGTGCCACAGCCGGTTGCCGAAGCGACCCAACCGGGTGGCGTCGAAGCGGTCGCGGAGCTTGCCTTGCTTATCCAGGTTGGACGGATCGGCGAACACCGGATCGAGGCGCAGGCTGTCGCGCTTGGCGACGAAATTGGAGCCCTTCTGCGGCGTACCGAAGGCCTTGGTGAAGGCCAAGTGCTGTTCGTCGTCAATGGGCTGATCGTGGAAGACCAGGACGGCATAACGGTCCATGCCGGCTTCGATGGCCGCCACGTCCGCCGGCGACACCGGCCGGCGCAGGTCGAGGCCTGAAACCTCACCCGCGAACAAAGGGTGGAGGGGGCGGATGGCGATGGTCATGTCTCGATGCTCCCGGCGGTCGGTTCCGATACGGAGGGGAGCTATATCTTAAAGACCGTGCGCCGGTCCACTTCATCCCAATCAAGTTCGACGCCAATGCCCGGCTTGTTGGGAACGTGGATGAAGCCATCCTTGTCGATCCTGAGCTGATCCTTGGCGCAGACCTCGAACCGATCCACCGGAACCGCCTGTTCGAAGAAGTTGCAGTTCTTGATGGCGCACATGACGTGCAGGTTCGCCGTCTGGCCGATGATCGAGCCCCAGGAATGCAGTTCGCAATCGACGCTGAAGGCGGCGCACATGTCGGCCACCTTCTTGGCCAAGGTGATGCCGCGCCGGGCGTCGGTGCGGATGATGTCGACGACGTTCTTCGCCACGTAGGGGGCGAAGTGGGTCGGGTTGCATTCGTAAAGGTATTCGGCGCCGGCGATGGGAATATCGAGAATGCGGGTGAGTTCGGCCAGCCCTTCGACATCCCAATCCCAGAGCGGCGATTCATACCAGTGGTAGTTCAGCTTTTCGATCTCGCGGCCGACCCAGAGCGCCTGCTGACGGTCGTAGTGACAACTGCTGTCGAGCATCAAAAGCATGTCGGCCCCGCCGCCATCGCGGGCGGCCTCGCAAGCCTCGATGTCCCACTTGGGTTCGCCGCGCACATGCAGCTTCATCGCCGTATAGCCCTGCTTCTTCAAGTTGCGAGCCATGGTGGCGTAGTCGGCGGGCTTCTTCAGGGTCGAGGTGCTGCCGTAGGCGCGGAGCTTGGTGCGATAGCCGCCCAGCAGCTGATAGATGGGTACGCCAAGCCGCTTGCCGGCGATGTCCCAGAGGGCGACATCGACGGCACCGGTGCCGATCATCGGCAAGCCGCGGCGGCTCCAGGAAATCAGCTTCTGCCAGATCAGCTCGCGGTCGAAGGCGCTTTTGCCAAGCAGGAAGGGTTTGACCTGGTTGACCAGCATTTCAGCCAGACCGCGACACGTCGACAACCGTTCCCAGGCGAACGAGGTGCCGACGACGCCTTCGTCGGTGAAGATCTGTACCAGGATGGCCTGCATGTTGCCACGGCTGGGATCGAGCGATTCCCAGGGAATGTCAGTGGTGACGATGGAGGCCTTGAGATCGGTGATGCGCAACGGATGTTCTCCCATTCCATGTGGCCGGTGCTCATGCCGAGGGCTCAGCTTGCCGACGGCACGACAGCCAATGCTGCAGCCAGGGTGAAAAAAGTGCGAGGACGGCGCAGGCGATCAGCATGGCACAAATCCGTCGGGTCAAGAAAATTTCCTGGCTGCGCCGTGACATGAGCGCCCCTATAGGCAGCCACCGTGTTTCTCCGCTAACGTCGACGCGAACTGACGCATCGCCGATTTCGGAACAGGAGTGAGAAGCCCATGGACGTCAAAGCCGCCGTCGCTCATCAGGCGGGCAAGCCGCTAACCATCGAAACCGTTCGCCTGGACGGGCCGAAGGCCGGCGAGGTGATGGTTGAGATCAAGGCGACCGGTATCTGTCATACTGACGAGTTCACGCGCTCAGGCGCCGATCCGGAAGGGCTGTTCCCGGCCATCTTGGGCCACGAGGGCGCCGGCATCGTCGTCGAGGTCGGGGCGGACGTGAAGGGCCTGAAGAAGGGCGATCACGTCATCCCGCTCTACACGCCGGAATGCCGGCAGTGCTCCTATTGCACCTCGGGCAAGACCAACCTCTGCCAGGCGATCCGCGAAACCCAGGGTAAGGGGCTGATGCCGGACGGCAGCAGCCGCTTCTCGCTTGGCGGCAAGCCGGTGCACCATTACATGGGCTGTTCGACGTTTGCCAACTTCACCGTGTTGCCGGAGATCGCGCTAGCCAAAATCCATTCCGACGCACCCTTCGACAAGGTCTGCTACATCGGCTGCGGCGTGACCACCGGCATCGGCGCAGTGATCAACACGGCGAAGGTGCAACCGGGCGACAACGTGGTGGTCTTCGGACTGGGCGGCATCGGGCTCAACGTCGTGCAGGGGGCACGCATGGCCGGGGCCGACATGATCGTCGGCGTCGACCTCAACCCGAAGCGTAAGGCGCTGGCCGAGAAATTCGGCATGACCCACTTCGTCAATCCGGCGGAGCTCAAGGGCGACCTGGTGCCCTATCTGGTCGAACTGACCAAAGGGGGCGCGGATTACAGCTTCGAATGCATCGGCAATGTCGACGTGATGCGCCAAGCGCTGGAATGCTGCCACAAGGGTTGGGGCGAGAGCATCATCATCGGGGTTGCCGGCGCCGGCCAGGAAATCCGCACGCGACCGTTCCAACTGGTGACCGGCCGGGTATGGCGCGGCACGGCCTTCGGCGGCGCCAGGGGGCGCACCGACGTGCCGAAAATCGTCGACTGGTACATGGATGGAAAGATCAACATCGACGACCTGATCACCCACACGCTGCCGCTTTCGCGCATCAATGAAGGCTTCGACCTGATGCACTCGGGCGAGTCGATACGGAGTGTCGTCGTCTACTGAAAAAATTAGGGGCAGGCATGATGCCTGCCCCTACGCATCAGACTGTTCAAGTCTACATCCCGAGATTTCGCGGCGCGAAAATGTGCGGGCCGAGTTCGGAGACGCGACGAACGCCGGTATAGCCAAAGGTCCGCTCCATCTCGCCGGCCAGGATGCCGATGGCCTTGGCAGCACCGGCCTGTCCGCCGCAGGCGGTACCGTAAAGGGTCGAACGGCCGATGAGCACCAGATTGGCGCCACGGGCCAGACCCTTGACGATGTCGCTGCCGCGGCGGATGCCGCTGTCGAGGATGACGGCGCAACGGCCACCGACGGCCTCGACGATCTCGGGCAGGATATCGATCGGCGTCACGGCGCTGTCGAGTGCCCGGCCACCGTGATTGGAGACGACGATGGCGTCGGCACCGTGATCGACGGCGATCCTGGCTTCCTCGCCACTGAGGATACTCTTGACGATCAGCTTGCGCGGCCAGAAATCGCGGAACTTCTTGATGTGTTCCCAGGTCATCGCCTCGAACCGCTTCGGCGCGACGCGTTTCTTACCGTCGACAATGGAAAAGCGGTAGCGCTCCGGATAGTTGGCGTTGGTTGGCATGCCTTCGTTCATGACGTATTTGCGCATGACGCTCCACAGCCAGCCGGGATGCATCGCCATATCCACTGTCGCCCGGATATTGGGCTTGAACGGAAAGGCGAAGCCGTTGCGTTCGTTGTACTCGCGGGCGCGGCCGAGGCCACCGTCGATGGTGACGACCAGGGCTTCCCAACCGAGATCGCGGGCCCGGGTGATCATCTCGTAGGAACCGGCCTCATCCTCCCAGGGATAAAGCTGGAACCACTTGCGGGCATCGGGGAGTGCCTTGGTGACGGTCTCCATCGAGGTCAGCGCGCCCATGGCCATGGTGAACGGGATGCCCGCAGCGGCGGCGGCCTTCGCCAGTTCCAGCTCGCCCTGATACCAGGTCAGGCCGGCGATGCCGGTCGGTGCGATGGCGAACGGCAGATTGACTCGCTTGCCGAAGATCTCGGTGCCGAGATCGCGCTTCGACAGGTCCATGAGGAAGCGGGTGCGCAGCTTGATGCGCTTGAAGGCTTCGCGGTTTTCGGCCAGCGCAATTTCGTCCTCGGTGCCGCGGTCGATGAACTCGAACACGCCCTTGGGCAGGCGGCGTTTGGCGACGTCGCGCAAGTCGAAAATATTGTAGCAACGATCGAGATTCGTCATCGGTTCAGTTTCCCCCTCTGTATTGGGCAGCCATTCGTTCTGCTATGCCCGGCGGTTAGAGCTGCGACGGCACGCCGGTCGATATCGTGGTGCGCTGCATCAGGCGGACATGGCGTGTCGTATCGTAGGGTGTCGCCCGGTGCAAGGCGGCGCGGTTGTCCCAGATCACCACATCGCCCTCGGTCCATTCGTGGCGCAGGACGTTTTCCGGGCGGGTCGCCCGCGCCATCAGGTCGGCCAGTAGGTCACGGCCCTTGGCCAACGGCCAGCCGACGATGTGCGAGGCGTGCACGCCGATGAGCAGCGAGCGGCGGCCGTTGGCGGCATTGACCTGGACCAATCGGTGGCGCACGGCCGGATAGTGAGCGGCCTCCTCCGGGGTGAAGGTGAAGCCGACCAGGCCGCGGGAATGGATGAAGCTGTGTTCGACGACGAGATCCTCGACCTCGGCCTTGGCGGTGGCCGAAAGACCCTCGTAGACGGTGCGGGTCGAAACGAACTCGGTGGCGCCGCCTTCCGGCGGCACCTTGCGGGCCGTGAGGATCGAGCACAGCGACAGTGTGTCCTTGAAGGTGCTATCGGCGTGCCACAGCATATTCGCCTTCTGGTAAAACATCCGCCGGTCATCGGGAGGGATCATCTCGCCCGTCTTGATGTCCAGGTTGGACTGACGGGCAAACGGCGTGCCGCGTCCCGGATTGACCGCAACCGAGATTTCAAGCGTGCCGAATCTTTTGCTGAACTCGACCTGATCGTCGTCATTCATCGGTTGGCCGGGAATAACCAGCATCGAATAGGTATCGAAGGCTTCGCGGATGGCCGCGAAACTCTGTTCATCCAGCCCGCCGACCAAGCGGACACCGGTGACTTTGGCTCCGATACTGGGGGAAAGCGGCGTGATCTTAACGGACATGAGACGGCTCCCGTAACCGGCCGGTTTCCGCAAGGATACCTGCCATCGATTGTTACAATGAAACGACAGCCTAAACAGGCTTCCGTCCGCGGTCGAGCCCGCTTGCAGGTATTGGACGTCTCCGGTCATGGATGGCCATCGAGGCAATAGCCGAAACTCGCGTATTTGCAGTGTTTCCTTTCGCACCCCACCCGAGACAGGATACGTTGATCCTTTCGACGGCAGGACAGGCAACGGTCGGATGGGCCATGAGCTCGAATTGAAGCTGGCGATGACACCCCAAGCGTTGGGGCGCCTGCGCCGCCATCCGTCGATCCGTTCGCTTGCCGGCAGCGCACGGGCTCGCAAACTGTCCTTGATCACGACATATTACGACACACCCGACCGCCAGTTGGCCGCGCGCGGCATGGCCCTGCGCATACGCAGCAGCGGCAAGAATTTCGTGCAGACATTGAAGATCCCGACGGACGATGGGCGCGGGTTGCAGAGCATGGCCGAGTACGAAGCGGCGTTGCCGGGCGACCGGCTCGACCCGACGTTGATCGCGAATGACCGGCTGGCGGATTTTCTTGCCGAGCCCGACATTGGCGACGCCTTGGGCCCCATCTTCGAGACACGCCTTGAGCGATATGTCCTGCCTGTCCATCTGTTCGGCAGCCAGATCGAGATTGCTTTCGACCGGGGCGAAGTCGTCGCCGGCGATAAACGGCAAGCTTTGTGCGAAGCCGAATTCGAATTGAAGGACGGCCAACCCGAGGCGCTTTATCAGCTCGCGCTGTCGGTTATCGAGGACATACCCTTCCAATTGGAGAGCCGCAGCAAGGCCGAGCGCGGCCATGCCCTGGCCGACAGCGCGCCGCCACCGGGCGCCAAGGCTGCAGAACGTCTGTATATCGCGACGCCCGCCAGCATTGTGATCGGCCCCCATTAGGTGGTCCGGGTTGAATGTTAGTGCATTGCTTCCTCCCTGGCCATTGCCGGCTGTAGGTGGAGCGAAGCGGAACCGGAAGGCGGCAATGG
>CANITX010000110.1 GCA_947470575.1 Rhodospirillales bacterium | reverse complement strand
GGTGTCTTCGCCCGCGTCCTCGGGGGCGACGGCCGCCTGTTTGGGTCGTTTGCTCATGGCTGTCCTTATGCGTCTGGTCTTGGATTGTTCATGGGGCTCCCTGGGCGCCGGCGCGGTCGCCGGCCGGCGCTTCGGCGGTTATAGCCCATGGCGGCGTCCACCGATACTGCCGGCAACGGCATGAATGTGCGGGCCGGGTATCCCTTCGCGAACCGGGATGGCGACGTTACCGGTGGGAGTCCCACGGATCGGTCGACCCGGGAACGGCAGCATGGCATGATGGCCGCGGCTGGCCCTATATTCAAATCCGAGGCGGGCTTGGCACAATAAACCAAATGGAGGAGGCTTCGAACATGCACACCCTGTCGTTCTTGCCCACGCGGACGCTGATGGCATCCCTGGGACTTGTCGTGTTCGGCAGTCTGACGGCCGCCGGTCCGGCGGCGGCTCAGGAAAAGACGGTTACCATCGTGCTCAGCGAAGAGCCGCCCGACGCCGATGTGTGCAATATGAACAAGTCGACCATCGGCCGTTTCGTTCGCCACAATGTCGGCGAAACCCTGACCGTCATCGACCGCAAGACCGGCGAACTTGCCCCGTATCTCGCCAAGTCCTGGACGCGCGTCGACGACAAGACATGGCGATTCAAGCTCGTCGAGAACGCCAAGTTCCACGACGGCGCGCCGTTCAACGCGGAGGCCGTCGTCAAGGGGTTGGAGCGGACATTCCACGACCCCAAAATAACCTGCATCAACAAGGCCAAGGCCGCGATCCCCAGCGTCGTGGGCAAGGCCGTCGACGAATACACCGTCGACATCTCGCTGGACAAGCCGGCGCCGATCCTGCCGGTCAGCATGAACATCGTGGCCATCGCCTCGCCCAATGCACCGCTGGACAAGATGGCGAATATCGCCATCGGGACCGGTCCCTACAAAATGGTCAGCCGGACCAGCACGGAGATCGTCCTCGAGCGCAACGAGGACTACTGGGGCAAGAAGCCCGAAGTGCAGCGGGCGCGATTCATCTGGCGGAGCGAGTCGTCCGTGCGGGCGCAAATGGTCGCCATCGGCGAAGCGGACCTGACGCCCGACATCGCAGTCCAGGACGCCACCAATCCGGCCACCGACGTCAGCTATCTGAATTCGGAAACGACGCGGCTGCGGTTCGAATTGGACAAGGCGCCGCAGAACGACAAGCGCGTCCGCGAGGCGATGCAGTACGCGATCGACCGCAACGCCCTGCGTGGCACCGTCTTTTCCAAAGACGTGGTTCCTGCCACCCACATGTTCGAACCCGGCGTGCCGGGCTATAATGCGGACGTGAAACTCCGCCCGTACGATCCGGCGAAGGCCAAGGCGCTCATCGCCGCGGCGAAGGCCGACGGCGTCCCCGTCGACAAGGAGATGACCCTCATCTGCCGCGCCAACCAGTGGCCCGGTGCCCAGGAAGCCATGGAAGCCATCACGGGTTACTTCCGGGCGGTGGGGCTGAACGTCGGCCTGCGCTGTGTCGAGAACGGGCAGCACACGGACATGAACACGAAGCCGTTCGACCCGAATCGCGGCCCGATCCTGATCCAGGATTCGCACGACAACGCCAACGGCGATCCGGCCTTCACGGCGATCACCAAATATGCCTGCGAGGGGGCCAATTCGACGCTCTGCGACAAGAAACTGGACGACATGATCTACCGCGCCTCGGCGCTGCCCATCGGGCCCGAGCGCGTGGCGGCGTGGAAGGAGGCTTTCGGATATCTGTATGCGGACCTGGTGCCCGACGTGACCCTGTTCCACATGGTCGGCTACGCGCGGATCGGAAAGCGAATCGACTACAAGCCGACGATCGACACCGGCACGTCGGTGGCACTGTCGAGCATCACCTTCAAGTGACGGCAGAATTGCTGTCCTAAGCCGAAGTGTCATTGTAAGACCGGGGGGCGGCGGCCGTTCGAGGACAGCCGCCGCGAGACCCGTCATGCCGCCAGGGAGATCGTCCAATGGCCGCCGAGACCGATGCCGTCATCAGCCAGATCAAGCAGTCGCTGGAACTGCTGAGGAGGCATCTTTGACTACGATAACGCCATCCTCCGACTGCAGGAACTGAACGCCCAGTCGGAAGACCCCAATCTTTGGAACAAGCCGGAAGCCGCGCAAGCGCTGATGCGCGAACGCACCCAGCTTGAATCCGCCATCGGCGATGTCGACTTCATTTCTACAGAGTTGGCCGAGAACGCCGAGCTGATCGCGCTCGGCGAAGCGGAAGGCGATCCCGGCATCGTCGCCGAGGCCATGGCCGCCCTGGAGGCCTTGCGCGCCCGCGCCGCCAAGGCGGAACTCCAGACGCTGCTGTCGGGCGAGGCCGACGCCAACGATTGCTACCTTGAGGTTCACGCCGGGGCCGGCGGCACCGAGGCGCAGGACTGGGCGGAAATGCTGTTGCGCATGTACATCCGCTGGGGCGAGCAGCACAGCTACAAGGTGGAATATCTGGAAGAAAGCGAAGGCGACGGCGCCGGCATCAAATCGGCGACGGTCAAGTTCTCCGGCGATAACGCCTATGGCTGGCTGAAAAGCGAGTCCGGCGTGCACCGCCTGGTGCGTATCTCGCCCTACGATTCAGCGGCCCGGCGCCACACCAGCTTTTCCTCGGTCGGGGTCTATCCGGTGATCGACGACCGCATCGTGGTCGATATCTTGGACAAGGACCTGAAGGTCGACACCTATCGCGCCTCGGGTGCCGGCGGCCAGCACGTCAACCGTACCGACAGCGCCGTGCGCATCACCCATCTGCCGACCGGCATCGTCGTGCAGTGCCAGAACGACCGTTCGCAGCACCGCAACCGGGCCACCGCCATGGAAATGCTCAAGGCGCGCATCTATGAGATGGAACTGCAGAAGCGCGAGGCCAAGGCCCAGGCCCAGCACGACGCCAAGACCGATATCGGCTGGGGCCACCAGATCCGTTCCTACGTGCTGCAGCCCTATCAGATGGTGAAGGACCTGCGCACCGGCATCGAAACCAGCGATACCCAAGGTGTGCTCGACGGCGATCTCGATGCCTTTATGGCCGCGTCGCTGGCCCAGCGCGTCAAGGGCACCGATGCGGAGAACGCCGACGCGCCGTAACGCCGGCTATTGCAGCAGGAAGTCCTTGAACAGGACGTTGCGCGCCTGATGCGGCTGAATCACCTCGTTGACGATGGCTGTGACATTGGCGCGGAACCGATCGGTGCCGGCCCGGCCTTCGATATTGTCCTTGGTCTGAGTGCGGATGAAGGTGGTGACCTTGTCGACGATGGCGACTTGGGCGGCACGCGTCGCGGCGGCGGCTTCCTCGCTGCCGACTTCCGTCGTCAGTTCCAGGCGCAGGTAAAGGCCCCGGCAGCGATCCGACGCCAGATTGACCTGCATTTTCGGCAGGTTGATGTAAACAGGGGGGCCCTTCTTATCGTCCACGGGGTGGGCGGGAGCCGCATGGCTGTCCGGGGCCGCCGCGGCACTACCGCTCAGGTGGCTGCCAGCGAGATAGCCGCCGGTCCCGCCGCCGATCAGGCCGAAGAGCAGCGCCGCCGTCGACAGGATCAGGGTCATCCGCTTGGCTTTGGCAACCGGATCGCCGCTTTCGCTGTCCGCGGCTTGCGGGGCTGGCGCCGCTGAATCCTCGGCATCGTCCAGGTCGTCTTGGGCCATGTCACTCTCCGTACTGAAACAGCTATCTGCCGCGGGATCGACGCCGGGCTGACGATGCGGCGATTAAAGGGCCTTTACCGCCGCTAAGACTTCATCGACATGCCCGGGTACCTTGACCTTGCGCCACACATTGCGCACCGTGCCCTTGGCATCGATGACGTAGGTCGAGCGATCGATGCCCATGTACTTACGCCCGTACATGCTCTTTTCCACCCAGACGCCGTAAGCTTGGCAGAGGGTGCCGTCGGCATCGGAAACCAATGCAAAGGGCAGATCGTATTTCTTCTTGAACTTGTCGTGGCTGGCGACACTGTCGCGGGAGATGCCGACGACCGTGGCACCCAGCTTTTCCAACTGGGCCAGGGCTTCGCCGAAGGCAATGGCTTCCTTCGTGCAGCCCGTCGTGTCGTCCTTCGGGTAGAAATACAGCACGACTTTCTGGCCCTTCAAGCCCTTCATCGATAGCTGCTTGCCGCCGTCGGTCGGCAGGTCGAAGTCGGGGGCTTTGTCGCCGGGACCGATGCTCATGTCGTATTCTCCTTAGTCGGTTGCGGTGCGGCGTCCTTGATCGCGGGCCAATGCCGCCGGCTTGGCGATCCAACGATCGAAGATGTCGATGACGGTCGCACGCGCCGTGCGCATTTTCTCCTTGAGGTCGTCGAAGTCAACGGCATTGCCGGCTTCGGCCAATTCCTGGCGCAGCTTGGCCGGAAAGGCAGACTCGCTGTCCGCCGCTGGCGGTGCGTCCATGAACAGGCGCAGCATCCCCTGAAGGGCATGCCAAAGGTCGAGGGCCGCGATCAGGCGGTCGGCGTCGGCAGCATCGATCAGTTGCGCTTCTTCCACCCGGCGCAAGGCTTCGCGGGTGGCCGTGGCAAGAATTTGCGGGCAATCGTGAGCATGGCGAAGCTGCAGGTACTGAGCGATGAACTCGACGTCGACCAGGCCGCCGCGAACGTCCTTGATGTCCGAGGGTACCTCGGTGCTGCGCTCCTTGAACATGCGTTCACGCATGTCGGCAACGTCGACGACCAGCGTCTCCGGGTTCCGCGGGCGGGTCAGTATCTCGCGGATCAGCGTCGCGACGGTAAGGCGCAGGCGCTCGGGGCCGGCGACCGGGCGGGCGCGGGTCAGCGCCATGTGCTCCCAGGTCCAGGCGCTTTCGGCTTGATACTTGCGCCAGGCCTCCAAGCCGATGGCCAGCGGACCGGCGTGCCCGGACGGGCGCAGGCGCAAGTCGATCTCGTAGAGGCGGCCCTCGGCCGTCTGTGCGGTCAGGGCGCCGATCAGGCGCTGGCCGAGGCGGGCAAAATACTGGGTCGGGGCCAGCGGCCGGGACCCATCGGATTCCTCGCAGCCCTCCGGGTAGGTATAGATGAAGATCAGGTCGAGATCGGAGGTTGGCGTCAATTCCTCGCTGCCCAGTTTGCCCATGGCGAGGATGATCATCTCGCTGCCGGGCAGGCGGCCGTGGGTCCCGGCGAAATCTTCGGCGACCCGGGGCAGCAGGCGGTTCAGCGCGACATCGGCGATGGCGCTTAAGGGCCGGGCGATATCTTGGGCCGGCAGCAATCCGCGCAGGCGTTGTACGCCGACCTGGAAACGCCGGTCGCCGGCCCAGCGACGGCAGGTGTCGAGCACGGCCTCGATATGGTCGGCGCCGGCGAGCAGGTCGTCCAGCTCGCGTCCCAGCTCGTCGTGGCCAGGCAGGGGCTCGAAAAAATCCGCCGTCAGCACGCTGTCCAGCAGGTGCGGGCGGCGGGCCAAGTGTTCGGCCAAGCGGGGTGCCTCGCCCATGATTTCGGCGACCAGGTCGAGCAGTTCGGGGTGGGAGTGGAACATGGAAAACAACTGAATGCCGGCTGGCAGGCGCGACAGAAATTCGTCGAAGCGCAGGAAGGCCGGATCGGGCTCGGCGGTATGGGCTAGGGCGGACAACAAGCGGGGCGTCAGTTCGGTCAGCAGTTCGCGGGCCCGCGTGCTGCGCATTGCCCGCACCCGGCCGTGGTGCCAGCCGCGAACCGCCGAATCGATCGTCTGAGGATTCTGGAATCCCATACGCCGGATGGTGGCCAAGGTATCCGGATCGGCCTCGCCGCCGGTGAAGACCAGGTTGCCCGCGACCTCGCCCGCCGCCGCCAGGGCCGGCGCATCTTCGAACAGCGCGGCGTAATGGGCTTCCACCCGGCGAAGATGCCCCAGCAATTCGCCGACGAAGGCGTCGGGCCCGCTGTATCCCATGAAGGCGGCGAGCGCGGCGATGCCGTCGTCGTCTTGCGGCAGCGTCTGGGTCTGTTCGTCGGCGCGCATCTGCAGCCGATGTTCGAGCTTGCGCAGAAAGCGATAGGCGAGGGTGAGTTCGTCGCAGGCCGGCGCGCTCACCGGTCCCAGTTGGCAAAGTGCCGCCAGCGCCGCCTCGGTGCCCGAGGCGCGAACGGAAGGTACCCGGCCACCCCAGATCAACTGCTGGGTCTGGGCGAAAAATTCGATCTCGCGGATGCCGCCCCGGCCGAGTTTGATGTTATGTCCCTTGACCGCGATACTGCCGCCGCCGCGATGGGCGTTGATCTGGCGCTTGATCGAATGGACGTCCTGAATGGCGGCGAAGTCCAGATTGCGCCGCCAGACGAAGGGACGCAGCATATCGATGAAGGCTTGGCCCGCCGCCTTATCGCCGGCGACCGGCCGGGCCTTGATCATGGCGGCGCGTTCCCAATTCTGGCCCAGGCTTTCGTAGTAGGCTTCGGCGGCCAGCAGCGAGAGGGCTGGCGGCGTCGAACCGGGATCGGGGCGCAGGCGCAGATCGACGCGAAAAACGTAGCCATCCGCCGTCCGTTCGTCGATCAGGCGGACCAGGTCCCGGGTCAGGCGGACGAAATGCGTCTGCAGCGAATCCCGATCGTCGGTGCGGATCGCCTCGGCGTCATACAAGACGATCAGGTCGATATCGCTGGAGTAATTGAGTTCATAAGCGCCGAGCTTGCCCATGCCGATGACGATGAGGCCAGAGGCGCGAAGCGGATCGCTTTCATCGGCCAAGGTAAAGGCGCCGGCCCGGGCGCGGACGCGCAGCAGGTGCCGGCAGGCAGCATCCATCGCCGCACCGGCGAAGTCGCTGAGCGCACCGGTAATCCGCTCCAGCGGCCAGATGCCGGCAATGTCGGCGATGGCGACGGCCAGGGCCACCCGTCGTTTGGCAACGCGCAACAGGCGCGCCAGCTGCGGCGTGTCCAGAGCGTCATCGGCCGGAGCGGGCAAGGAGTTCAGAGCCTCCCGTATGGCCGCCTCGGGCGATTGCTGGAGGATCTGGTGCAAGCCTTCCGGATCGCTGACAGCGCATTGTACGAGATAGGGGCTGTTGCCGAATACCGCGCGCAGGAGTTGCCCGGCCTCGGTATCAGCGGCTATACCTTCGACCCAGGCGAGCATGTCCGGGTCAGTGCGACCCGCCGCCGATTCGCGTAGATGCTCCAGTCCGAGAACGGCGCGACTTGGATCGGCGACGAACGGAAGTTCATCCGGATGGAATTGGAAACCCATAAGGCTCATCGTTTGCGTCCCGTCCGATGCAGACTGGGCGAACCTGCCGGCGGGGTCAAGCGACCCTGGGAGCGAGACGACACGCGGTGATGCGGCGTACTTTTAGAATCCTGCTGCAACTCCTCGCCGGTTTGGGCGCCGGTCTTGCTTTGATCGCGATGATCCTGGCGTGGCGTTTGAATGCCGGTCCCGTATCGGTCGGGTTTCTCAATACATATGTCCTATCCGCGCTCAATTCCGGGGAGGCGCCGTACCGCATAACGGCTGGCGAGACGGTGCTTATTTGGGCGGGTTGGGAACGCAATGTCGATGTGCGCGTGCTCGATGTCCGCGCTCTAACCGCCGAAGGCGAGGTGTTGGCGTCGGTTCCGGAACTGGCGCTGTCCTTTAGCGCCCGAGCCCTGCTGCGCGGCGTGGTGGCACCCCGCTCCATCGAGATTTACCGCCCAAGCCTGCATCTGGTCAGGCAGAGCGACGGCCGATTTTCATTTGGGGCGGACCGCGGCGGCGGCGAAAGTCTTTTTGCCCGCATCGCGACGATCATCGCATCGTCGGCACCGGACCCTGCCCAGCCCCTCAGTTACCTCGTGCGGCTTTCCATCGTCGAGGCCCGACTTTCGGTGGAGGATGAAGCGGCGGACTGGCGATTGGAAATCCCGGTGCCGCGCCTGGAACTCAACCGCACCGCGGGCGGTCTCGGCGCCACGGGGCAAGTCGTACTGCCGTTGGAAGGCTCCGCCGCTATCCTGCAGGTCACGGCCGCCTACCGGCCCGATGAAGAACCGATAACGGTAAGCGCCCGCTTCACGGACATCGATCCCGGTGCGCTGGGGCGGGCGGTGCCGCCGCTCGGCGACTTGAGCTCGGCCGATTTCCGCATTAGCGGCACGGTATCGATCATCGCGGGTCCCGACGGCGAGCTCAAGCTGGCGCGCCTCGATGTTCGCGCCGGGGCGGGCGGTTTTGCATTTCCCGACCAAGGTGGCGGCCGCCTGGCCTTTCGATCCTTCGCTGCCCAGGCCGATCTCAACGCCGCCGGCGCCTGGCAGGGCGAAGCCGAATTGCGCCTTTCGGACAACGACGGCCCGGGACGCATGACGGTGGCATTCTCCCGGCAGGCCCAGGCGTCACGCATCGATCTGGCCATCGACGTGGTCGAGGTGGTGCCGGCCCTGCTGGCGGGGGTGGCCGCGCAAGCCGCCGACCTTGCGGTTCTCTCGTTGCCGTTCAGCGGCACGGTGACGGCCAGTGTCGATACCGGCGGATTGGACGGTATCGGCTTCGACCTTACCGGCAGCGCGGGCTACCTGGCGCCGCCGCTACCCGGACCGTCGGCCGTTCCGGTCAAGGGAGCGGCGCTGCGTGGCCGCGTCGAGGGCCGGTTTGAGCGTGTCATCGTCGATGCGGCATCGATCGATTTTGGCGACGGTGCCGAAATCCTTGTTCCCGGTTCCCGCGACCATCTCCTGCCGGTCCGGTCGGTGGCGACGCAGGGAACCTATGGAGTTGTCGAGGATCGGCTTGCGGTAAGCCTGTTCAAGCTCGACCTCGGCGGTCCGAAACTCGATCTGACCGCGCAGATCGACAGCGTGCGTGCCAGCCCTAAGATCGTCGGCCGTGTTGCCATACGCGATGTGCCGATCAGCGCCGCCCATCGCCTCTGGCCGGCGGGTTGGGGCGATAACGCCCGCAATTGGGTGACGGCCCATATGGCCGACGGCCTGGTCAGACAAGGCGAAGCCGGTTTCGACGTGGCGTTCAAAGATATCGGGGGCGTTGCTATCAATCGCGTCGACGGTGTTCTGACACTCGAAGACACCAGCATCGATTATCTTGCGCCCATGCCAAAAGCGCGGAAAGTTTCGGGAACGGCGCGCTTCGACCACAAGCATTTCGACATCGACATCAGCGGCGGCGAGGTCGAGGCACTCAAGGTGCCACAGGGCAAGATCGTTTTTTCCGATCTCGACAAGCGCGACCAGCTCACCTCTATCGACCTGCTTATCGACGGACCGTTCAACGAGGCCATGAACCTCATCGACCGCGAGCCGCTCGGCTTCGCTTCGCTGATCGGCTTGTCGCCGGCGAAGACCGGTGGGTGGGCTTCGACCCACCTGAAGCTGAAGTTCATCGCCGAAAAGACGCTGACGGTCGATCAGGTGGAGGTTTCCGCCCACGCGGAGCTGCGCGATGTCGTGATCCAGGAGGCCGTGCGCGGCCTCGATATGAGCAGCGGGGACATCGCCTTGGACATCGATAAGTCGGGCATGGATGTCAACGGTCGAATCCGGCTGGGGACGATGGCGGGCGTGTTGGCTTGGCGGGAGAATTTCAAAAGCAACGCGCCGTTCCGCCGGCGCTACGATGTGCAGGGGCAGGTCGATCGTCGGCAGCGCCAAATTGAACTCGGGTTGGACTTTCCTCCGTTCTCGGGAAACTTCATCGATGGCCCTGCCGACGCAAAGGTGCGCCATACGGTGTTTACCGACGGGCGGGCGCGCATGGAGGCGGAGATCGACCTGGCCCCGGCTTCGATCGATCTGGCGCCGTTGACCTGGACCAAGGCGCCGGGTGTCGCCAGCAAGGCGGAAATCGTCTTCGAGGTAGCTAAGGACGGCTTGGCCGCGGTGCCGCGTTTTTCGGTTGCGGCGGCGGACCTGTCGATCGTCGGGCGGGCGTCTTTCGCGCCGGCGACGGGGGCCATCGAAGACATTCGCATCGAGACCATGCGTTTCGGCCGGACGGACGCGTCCGGTACTTTGAACCGCCGTGCCGACGGTGCCTGGAAGGCCGAATTTTCCGGTCCGCGTTTCGATATGTCGACCCTGCTCGGCGACTATCTCAAGAATGACACGGCAGAGGAGGACTCCTACAAGGGGCCGCCGCTCGACCTGTCGGGGCGGTTTGGTGTCGCATGGCTGGGCGCCGACCGGCAGCTTTCCGGGGCGGAAGGGCGATTGGTCAACGACGGGGAGCGGTGGACATCGATCGACTTCCAAGGCCGCTTCGAGGCAGGTCGGATATTCTCCGTGCGCCTTGAGCCGGCACCATCTGCCAAGCGACGGTTGCATATAAATTCGGGCGATGCAGGCGCGGCGCTGCGCGGACTCGACATTTACGAAAACATGATCGGCGGCAATCTGGACATCACCGGCGAGTACGACGACAGCCAGCCCAATTCGCCCCTGGCAGGAAAGGTGCGGGTCGAAGATTTTCGTGTCGTGCGCGCGCCTGTTCTGGTGCAGTTGTTGAGCGTCATGGCCTTGACCGGCGTGCTCGACGTTCTGCAAGGCGAAGGGCTGGCGTTCAACGCGTTGGACGCCACCTTCACCATGGCCGACGGCGTAATTCACATCGCCGACGGTCGGGCGGCGGGAACCGCGCTTGGCTTTACCGCCTCCGGCCAGGTGGATACTCGCAAGGACACGCTGAACATCGAAGGAACCGTGGTGCCGGCCT
>CANITX010000109.1 GCA_947470575.1 Rhodospirillales bacterium | reverse complement strand
CTCGCACGATGCCTGTGGCAATGCCGGCGCCATTCCTACCGGTCCTGCTGACGGTCGGCTGCGCGCGTTGATGGTCTTTTGTGCGAAGGATATTATTTATTCGGAAGTCAAGGGGAGCATTCCCGCAGTGGAGATGCCGACGGAAGGGGGCTTCCGTGCTCTGATTGGCGCCTTGACGATGGATATCGTCCCCGAAAGGGAGCCGAATTCGGATAATGAAGTGCCGCTGCCGCGTTCCGCTATCGAGGGCGCCCAGTTAGCGGTTCGGTAACATGGCCAGTTAGCGGTTCGGCAACATTGACGGTGCGACAAGGTCACACTAGGTTCCTGCCGCCTCATTAATTCCCCTCGGCAACCCACAAAGTCATGAGCACCGATCTCGTCCCCCTTCTGTCCCGCATTGCCGACGCGCTGGAGCGCCTAGCACCGACGCCGGCCGGCGTCGCCGATCTTGGCGCCGCTGACGCCTTTGTCTGGCATGCTGAGGGCGAAGTGCTGGAGCCCGTGCCCCAGGTCAATCGGGTCGACATCGAGCTTCTACGGGGCATCGAGCGGCAGCGCGATACCTTGGTCGAGAACACCCGACGCTTTGCCCAAGGCCTGCCCGCCAATAACGCCTTGCTATGGGGAGCTAGGGGAACGGGCAAAAGCTCGCTGATCAAGGCAGCACACGCCGCCGTCAACGCCGAGACACCAGGCGCCGTCACGCTGGTCGAAATTCATCGCGAGGACATCCCGTCCCTGCCGCGCCTGTTGCATCGCCTGCGCGACAGCCGCCGACGCTTTGTTCTGTTTTGCGACGATCTATCCTTCGATAATGACGACACCTCCTACAAATCGCTGAAGGCGGTGCTCGAAGGCGGCATCGAGGGCCGGCCCGAGAACGTGGTGTTTTACGCCACCTCGAACCGCCGCCACCTGATGCCGCGCGACATGATCGACAACGAACGTGCGACCGCGATCAATCCGGGTGAAGCGGTGGAGGAGAAGGTTTCCCTCTCCGATCGCTTCGGCCTGTGGCTGGGATTTCACGTCTGCGACCAGGCAACCTACTTTTCCATCGTCGAGGGTTATGCGAAGCGGCATGGCTTGGATATTTCGGTCGACGACTTGCGGGCCCGCGCCAATGAGTGGTCGGTCACCCGTGGCGGTCGGTCAGGACGCGTTGCTTGGCAGTTCATCCAGGACCTGGCCGGCGAACTTGGCCAGCGCCTTGATTGACGCTTGCCGCCGGCGAGTGACGTGACCCCCGCCCTGCTTCGCCCCGGCGGCGGTTCGGAGCCCCTGTTCAACGCCCCGCCGGCCACGCTATGGCTGTCCGGAATCCTTGTCGCTTGCTATGGGATATTCCGATTTCTGCCGGAGGATGCCCAAGACTGGGTGCTACTTCACCTCGCCTTCGTGCCGCTGATATTCCTTGAACAATTTTCACAGGGCGGTCCAGGCCCGTCGGCGGCCCTTTTGCTGCCGATCGTTACCTATACGTTGCTGCACGCCGACCTGGTCCACCTGCTGGTCAACGTCGGCATGCTGATGGCCTTCGGTGCCGTCCTCGAACGGCTGCTGGGCGCCACCCATTTTTTAATTCTGTTCTTCGCTACCGCCGCGATGGGGGCATTGACCCTAACCTGGTGGGTCGGCGCCCAGCCGCTGGTGGTGATTGGCGCTTCCGGCGGCGTCTACGGCCTCATGGGCGCTTCCATGCGCTTCCTGTTCGCCGGAAACGTCAATCAGGCCCGCCGTAGCGCCTTGGCCTTCGCCACGGCGATCCTGGGATTGAACTTCATTATGGCGTTGCTTGGCACGGGCGGTTTGATTGCTGCCGCCAACATCGCCTGGCAGGCCCATGTCGGTGGCTTTTTTGCCGGTGTGGTATTGGCCCTGTTAATCCGTCGTTAGGGTTGCCCGTTTACGGACGTGGCTTAACTAACGGGTTGACGCAGATAGGATCGGGGATCGACAGGGCGCGGTCCCTTGCGCAGTTCGAAGTGTAGCTGCGGCGTCGGTACGCCACCTGAATCGCCAACCCTGGCGATCGTCTGCCCCCGACTCACGGTGTCGCCGCGTTGCACCAGCAAATCGGCATTGTGGGCATAGGCGCTGACCCAGCCACTCTCATGCTTGACCAGCAGCAGGTTGCCAAATCCGCGCAACTCATTGCCCGCATAGGCGACAACGCCTGATTCGACGGCGCGAACCGGCGTGCCGCGCGGTGCCGCGATGTTGATGCCATCGTTATGGCGTCCTTTCTCTTGCGGCCCGAATTCGGCAATGACGTCGCCGTTTACCGGCCACATGAAGCCGCTACCCGATGACGGCGGCGGAACCGCCGGGTTCGGGGCCAGGGAAGCCTGTCGTTCCGATTCCGGCGCGGGCACCATGTCTTCCCGCGATGCCGTCGTTGGCGCTCCGGGCTGGGAAGCCGGCGACGGCGCGCCTTCCATGGGCGGCAGCTCGGACACGCGCACCCCGGACCTCGATGGATCGCCCGTCGGCACCGGACCCATTGACGCCCCCGAACTCGATACGACCGTGGGCGATGACGCCGCCGATGCCCCGGCTGACGGAATTCCTTCGGGCAGGATCAGTTTCTGGCCAATGCGTAAATGAAAAGGCGGAGGCAGATTGTTGGCGTCGATGATCGCCTGCATGGACACACCGTAGCGGCGAGAAAAGGCATATACCGTATCGCCGCTGGCAACCGTGACGGTACCGTCGGCCGGTCGGGGAGTACCGCTTCTGGACGCCGTTGCCGCACCGGACGATGCCGATTCCATCGGACCGCCGCCGCGCGCCAGCCCGCCGGGCGAACCGCCTCGACTGGCCGGAATTTCGACCCAGCCGCAAGCCGCGGGCGCTAGGGCAGCCACGATGGCGATGACGGGCCGGATTAAACCCAACGGATATCGATGCGAATCGGCCTTCATCGACGAACTATCGCCGACGCCGACTCGGCCTTCAACCGCCGACCCTCCCTGTTCAGCCGGCATCCTGCTCTGACACCAAGGGCACGAAGCGGACCAAGTCCAATTCGTCGGTCACCACACCTTCCTCCGTGCGTCGCAGTCGATAGAGCCGTTGACTGCCGTCGGTGCCGCTAATCGGCGCCACCATGATGCCGCCGACGGCCAACTGATCGATCAAGGCTTGCGGCACCTCGGATGCGGCGGCGGTGACCATGATGCGGTCGAATGGCGCCTGTTCGGGCCAGCCGCGCGAACCGTCGCCATAGCGTGTCGTGACGTTCGACATGTGTAATTTGGTAAAGCGGGCCTCGGCCTCGCGCAGCAGATCGCGATGACGCTCGATGGTATAGAGTCGCCGGCATAGGCACGCTAAAACGGCGGCTTGGTATCCCGACCCCGTTCCGATTTCCATAACCTTATGCCGGTCGCCAACCTCCAAAGCCTGGGTCATCTTTCCGACCACCACAGGCTGGCTGATGGTCTGCTGATGGCCGATCGGCAGGGCGACATTTTCATAAGCCTGGTGGCGGAGCGCCTCCGGAATGAAAATTTCGCGTGGAATACGTTCTATGGCCGCCAACACGCGACGGTCCGACACGCCCCCCCGGCGCAGATCCAGAACCAGGCGGATCTTGCGTGAGTCCGGGCGTGCCCCCGGCTCCTCCCGCGGACCGCTGGAACCGTTCCGATTGTTCATTCCAGAACCCGCCGAAGTGCCGTCATTGTTTTTCGATGCGTCAGGTCCATGCAGAGCGGCGTAACGGCTACGCAACCGTTGGTAACGGCCCACAGGTCGGTACCGCGCTTGTAGCGGTCTTCCTCGCGCTGCGGTCCGATCCAGTAATAGGTGCGCCCGCGCGGGTCGCTGCGCACCGCCAGTTCGCTACCGATCTTGCGCCGGCCCTGCACGCAAATCTTGATCCCCGTCACGTCGTCTGGCGCAACGGCCGGAATATTGACGTTGATAAGCACGTCGGTCGGCCAGGACATCGGCCCCAACCGCTGCAGCAATTCCGGTATCCACCGTCGTGCTGTATTCCATAGCGGTTCGCTGCCTTCTTCGATGACCTGACTGATGGCAACGGCCCGTAGATTCAGCAACGCCGCCTCCATCGCTGCCGCCACAGTGCCTGAATAGGTGACGTCCTCACCTAGGTTGCCGCCACGGTTGACTCCCGACAGAACCAAGTCTGGACGGCAATCCTTCATCAATTCGTTAACCGCCAGTAGAACGCAGTCCGTCGGCGTACCGCCGACGGCATAACGTCGGCCGCTCAGTTTTCGGATACGCAGCGGGTGATGCAGGGTGAGCGAGTGGCCGGCCCCGCTCTGTTCGGTTTCCGGGGCCACCACCCAAACCTCGCCGACCAGGGGACGGACAACCGATTCCAGTAGCTTGAGCCCGGGCGCGGCGATGCCGTCATCGTTGGAGATGAGTACCCGGGCCCGGGCAAGGTCGAGCGGTTTATCGCGCATCGCGGCGGATTTCCGCCAGCCCGCCCATATAGGGCCGCAGCGCATCGGGAATGAGAACCGAACCGTCTTGGCGTTGATAATTCTCAAGCACGGCGATCAATGTCCGCCCGACGGCCAAACCCGAACCGTTCAACGTATGGACGAACTGCGTGCCCTTGCCATCGGCCGGTCGGAAGCGGGCCTTCATGCGCCGAGCCTGAAAGTCGCCGCAGTTGGAACACGAGGATATTTCCCGATAGGTGCCCTGTGCCGGCAGCCAGACCTCGATGTCATAGGTCTTGCGCGCCGAAAAACCCATATCGGCGGTGCACAAGGTGATGACCCGATAGGCCAGCCCCAGGCGCCGCAGCACCGCCTCGGCACAGTTGGTCATCCGTTCCAGTTCGTCGTCGGAGCGGTCCGGATGGGCGATGGTCACCATCTCAACCTTGGTGAACTGGTGCTGGCGGATCATGCCGCGGGTGTCCTTGCCGGCGGCGCCGGCTTCCAAACGAAAGCACCAAGTCATCGCTGTCGAACGGCGCGGCAGGTCGCTTTCGGCCAGGATTTCGTCGGCAACCAGATTGGTCAGCGGAACCTCGGCTGTCGGTATCAACCACATGCCATTGACCGTGCGGAAGAGGTCCTCGCCGAATTTAGGAAGTTGACCGGTACCGAACACGGCCTCGTCGCGTACCAAAGCCGGCGGATTCACCTCGGTCAGACCATGTTCGCCCGTATGCAGGTCGAGCATGAAATTGGCGAGCGCCCGCTCCAAACGGGCCAGGGCGCCGCTCAATACGACGAACCGCGCGCCGGAAAGCTTGGCGGCGCGCTCGAAATCCATCATGCCGAGCCCCTCGCCAATGTCGACGTGATCACGTGGGGTAAAGCCGAGTTCAGGCGGTGTTCCCCAGCGGCGTATTTCGACGTTGGCGCTCTCGTCCGGCCCGACAGGCACGTCCGTGGCGGGCAGATTGGGCAGCCCAGCCAGGGCCGCATCCAGTTCGGCCGTAGCTGCCCGCGCCTCTTCCTCGGCGACAGCCTGATCGTCTTTCGACCGGGCCACTTGGGCCATCAATTCGTTGGCATCTCCGCCTTTGGCCTTTGCTTGGCCGATTTCCTTCGACAATCTGTTGCGCTGAGTTTGCAACTCCTGCGCACGGGCTTGGGCCACCCGGCGACGAGCATCCAGGTCGATCAAGGCGGCAGCAGCCGTCGCGATCCCGCGAGCCTTCAGCCCGGCATCGAAGAGTTCCGGGTGGTCGCGAATCCAGCGAATATCGTGCATGAAATGACCGTCAGGGGCGCTGCAAAGGGGGCGTGCCGTTTATAGGGTGTCATCCCGATTCCGTCCAGCGACCCGCTTAGGCGCCGCGGCTTTCGGTATCGGCCGTCGGGCCGTCTTCCTCCTTGGAGCCGTCGTCCTCCGCATCGCCGGCCGCGGCGTCGGCCTGGGCGCGACCCCGTTCGATCAAGCGAACGCACCAGATGGAAATCTCGTACAAAATGATGGTCGGCACCGCCAAGCTGACTTGGCTGATGACATCGGGCGGCGTCAGGACAGCGGCGACGATGAAGGCGATGACGATGGCATAGCGGCGTTTTTCCGCCAAGCCCTTCGAAGAAACGATGCCGGCGCGGCCCAGTAGACTTAACAGAACCGGCAATTCGAAACAAAGTCCAAACGCAAAGATAAGCTGCATGACCAACGACAGATATTGGTCGACCTTAGCCTCGAGTTGGATGGGAATACCACCCTCCATCCCGCTGCTTTCAAAACCTAAAAAGAACTTCCAAGCCATTGGAAAAATCAAGTAGTAGACCAAAGCCCCGCCCATGAAGAACAGAATGGGCGTGGCCACCAAAAAAGGCATGAAGGCGCGTTTTTCGTGCCGGTAGAGACCGGGGGCCACGAACTTCCAAATTTGCACCGAGATAAAGGGAAATCCGACGAACAGCGCTGTAAAGAAAGCCACTTTGAGGTAGGCAAAAAACGCTTCGTACAGCGCCGTGTAGATCAGTCGCCGATTGCCCCCGCCCTGCTCGGCCATGGCTACCGCCAACGGCCGCACCAGAAAACCGTATATGTCGGCGGCGAAGTAGTAGGTGACGGCGAACAGAACCATCAAGGCGACGAAAGAATAGATCAACCGTTGGCGAAGCTCGACCAGATGGTCCAGCAATGGCATCTTCGATTGATCGATATCGGAGTCCCGTGGCGACACGTCAGGCTATCCGTTGATCTGATCGCGCCGCACCGCCGGCGGGTCGCCGGCGACGGAACTCGTTGCAACGTCAGGGAGCGGTTGCGCCTCAGCCGGTTGCCCGGCAGGTGCCGGCACCGGTAGGGAGCTTTCCGGTATCGTTTCCGACGGTGCCCCGATGGTTTGCTTCGCTTGTAGGGCGTCGAGATCGGCTTCCCAAGCCCGGTTGGCGAAGTCCCGGTCCAGTTCGCCTTCCGGATCGATGGTGCGTTTTACTTCGGCACCGACATCCAATCGCGCCAGGTCTTCGGCTTGCTTGCGGATGTCGTCCAGCTCGGATTCGCGAACCATTTCGTCGATGCCGCGTTGAAATTCATGGGCCATCGAACGAGCCTTGCGGACCAGGCCGGTCACGGTACGGATGGCGTTGGGTAGTTCCTTGGGTCCCAGGACGACAACGGTCACCACCCCGATGACGAACAATTCCTGCCAGCCAATGTCAAACATGGCGACCTATTGTGGCATGGGAGAATGCCGCTAACTGCAACCCTATGACGGTAACGATCAGTTCTTCACCGTCGTCTTTTCCTGCGCGGCCGCATCGTGCTGAGCGGTATTCCCTGGAATGACCTTATAGGAATCGGCCGACGCTTCTTCGCCCTCTTCCTTCAAGTTTTTCTTGAAGGATTTCAGGCCTTTACCGAAGTCCCCCATAATCTGGGAGATCTTGCCGCGTCCGCCGAAAAGCAACATGGCAATCGCCAAGACGATCAGCCAGTGCCAAATGCTGAATGAACCCATGCCGATAGCTTTCCATCGTACTAGCGTGAGCGTGAACGGCAAAGCATGTCAGAAAGGCTCCGCCCTCACAATGCCGCGCCTGCCCGCAGGGAGGATCGCGCTACTGTTCACATGGCCGTTATGACCGGTCTCCGTCAACCCCTGACGGCGAATATTGCCGGCATTATCAGGCTCTCGCGTCGTTAGGATTGACATGTTCGCCTTCGTCCTCAAGCGGGTCTTCTTCCAAAGGCAGCTGGATCAGATCTTCAATCGCTTCATCCTCGCCGGGTTCCGGCGCCTGTTGATCGGTCTCGCGATAGGCCTGAATGGCCGGGCTGGCGTCGAGCAGGCCGGCCGCCCGCAATTCATTGACCCCCGGCAATTCCTCAAGGCTGGTCAGATCGAAATGATGCAGGAAGGCATCCGTCGTTCCCCAGGTCACCGGACGCCCGGGCGTGCGCCGCCGGCCACGCGGCCGGATCCAACCGGCTTCCATTAAGGTATCGAGCGTGCCCTTGCTGATGGCGACACCGCGTATTTCCTCGATCTCGGCACGCGTCACCGGCTGATGGTAGGCGAGGATGGCCAGTGTCTCGACGGCGGCGCGCGACAGTTTGCGCACGACTTCGGCATAATGAGCCAGCTGTGCGGCAAGGTCGGGGGCCGTCCGCAACACCCAGCCGTCGCCGACCTGCACCAGATTGACGCCGCGCGATGCATAGTGTTCGCCAAGCTCCGTGAGCAAACCGCCGACATCGGCCCCCTCCGGTAGGCGGGACGCCAGCGCCTTGCGGTTCAATGGCTCGGCCGCCGCGAACAGCAAAGCCTCAATCAAGCGCAGATGCTGCGGGTCGACCGCATCCCCCGCCGCCATGGGTTCCGCTGGCGATTCGTCCTTTTCCGTGGCCAATTCTCCGGAAAAAGGAATCACGTTGTCACCGTCGTCCCCGATCATGGCTTGTTTCCTTCATCGGCGCCGGCCCCGGCGCGCAGGTAGATAGGTCCAAAATGGCCGTTCTGGCGCAGGTGCAAGCGGCCTTCTTTCACCAGCTCCAGGCTGGCCGCAAACGTCGAGGCGATGGCCGAACGCGCCTTCAAGCCGTCGCCCAATTCCTCTGGAAGAAACCGCCACAGGTTTTCCCAATCGGGCATCGACCCAAGCATCTTACGCAGCCGTCCCAAGGCCTCTTCCACGGAATGCATGCGGGTTGGCGCAATATGCAGGGTTCCGTCGCGTTGGCGCACCCGCAGATCGCCATAGGCCTTGAGCAGATCGACGAACGATAGATCGTAGATAGACTCGGTTACCCGGGCGAAGCGCTCTGGCATGCCGCGCGAAAAAAAATCTGCGCCGAGGCGCGATCGCGCCATCAACCGCAATCCCGCCTCCTGCATGGCTTCCAAGCGCCGCAGTTGAAAGGCCAAAGCGGCTGCCATGGCCTCGCCGGACGGCTCCTCTTCCGAATCGAGATCCGGTAGCAACAGCCGCGATTTTAAATAGGCCAGCCACGCCGCCATCACCAGATAGTCGGCCGCCAGTTCCAGATTGATCCGCCGCGCTTCGGCAACGAAGGCAAGATACTGTTCCGCCAATTGGAGAATCGACAGGCGGGCCAGATCCACCTTCTGTTGGCGTGCAAGAGTCAGCAAGACATCGATCGGCCCCTCGTAGCCATCGATGTCGACGACAAAGGCCGCACCGGTTTCGCTTGGAGGCGCGCTATCCTCTTCGAAGGCCACCTCAACGGCCACCGGCATTTCGGCCGGTTGATCCTCGGTCTCTCCGAAGGTCATATCCACCCCGTCACGAAAAAGATTACGTACTTGAGAACATGGACCGGTCCATGCACCAGCCAAGCGAATGGATCAACGATAAACCCAGCCTTTCCGGCCAGCCAAGGGATAACGAACAGCACCGTCAGCAATATCGGTATTCCCAGCCGTTCCAGGCGGGCCAACGGCAAGGCCAGGCGATCCGGCAGCAGGCCGACGGCAACCCGCCCGCCGTCCAAGGGCGGTAGCGGTATCATGTTGAAGACGGCCAGCATCAGATTGAGGGTAATGGCGTTTTCGAGGTTGAGGCCCAACCAGTTCCTAAGGTTGCCGTCGAGCAACAACACCCCGTGCAATGCCAGTGCGGCGACCATTGCCTGCAGCAGGTTGGAAGCCGGCCCGGCAAAGGCGACCAGCATCACGTCGCGACGGGGGTTTTTCAATTGCTCGACGTCGACCGGCACGGGCTTCGCCGCGCCGAACATGAAGCTTCCGCCCGAGGCGATAAGCAGAATTGCCGGCAGCAGTATCGTGCTGAACGGATCGATATGGCGCAGCGGATTGAACGTCACCCGTCCCATGCGATAGGCGGTGTCGTCGCCCAGCCGCCACGCGGCCCAGCCATGGGCTGCCTCGTGCAGGGTGATGGCCATCAAGGCCGGAAGGACCCATACCGAAGCTGTCAGAACGAATCGGGCCACTTCGATCGGAACGACCATTCCGCCCTATCCCGCCAGTATCTCGGCCAAGCGGGACGTGGCAGCGGCTCGGCTGTATGGCTTTGGCGCGTGTCGCACGGCCTCGCCGGCACGATAACGCCGCCAGGCTTCGTCCGTCATCGCACCGGCGGCTCCGGCTATGTCCGTCATTTCCGCCATTTCGCCGTTGCAATGCAAAACGACATCGCAACCGGCAGCCAGGGCGGCCTTGGTGCGTTCGGCGAAGCGGCCTGACAGGGCCCGCATGGACAGATCGTCGCTGATCAACAGGCCATCGAAGCCGATATCGCGGCGGATAACGTTCCCAATGACGGTTGAGGAAAGTGTCGCCGGAGCGTCGGCATCGAATGCGGTATATATCACGTGGGCAGTCATCGCCCACGGCATGTGTCGCAGCGCCCGAAAGGGCGCAGCGTCGATCTGCTCGAGATCCTCCCGCGACGCATCGACCACCGGCAGAGCGAGATGGCTATCGACCGTGGCCCGGCCATGACCCGGAATGTGCTTGATGACGGGGAGAATGCCACCGTCCAGCAGGCCCTCGCAAGCGATAGCCGCCAAAGTCGAAACCATGGCAGGGGTGTCGCCGTAGGCTCGATCGCCGATGATGGGATCGGCACCCTGCTGCGGTACGTCAAGCACCGGTGCGCAATCGACGGTAATGCTTAGTTGGTAAAGCTCGTCGGCGATCAGCCGGGCATTGAGCCATACCGCTTCATGGGCCAACACGGGATCCCGGCGGGCGATATCGACAAAACGCGACGCCGGCGGCGTAGCTCTCCAATACGGTGGCTTTAGGCGTGCCACCCTCCCGCCCTCCTGATCGATCAGGATTGGCGCGTCCTTTCGCCCAACGCAATCCCTCAGACTGGCGATAAGCCGGCGGATCTGCCCAGGGTATAAACAATTGCGGGAAAAAAGGATAAAACCTAGCGGGTCGGTTGCCCTGAAAAATGCCCGCTCTTCTGCCGTCAGTTCGTTGCCGGAGCACCCGAGGATGACGGCGCACGGCCGCTTATCCACCTCAGTCATAATCGCTCCCAACATCCGTCATCGCACGACCAGGCAGCCCACGTTGCGGGT
>CANITX010000108.1 GCA_947470575.1 Rhodospirillales bacterium | reverse complement strand
TGCGTCCGGGCCGTTTCGACCGTCAGGTGGTGGTGCCCAATCCCGACATTCTCGGGCGCGAAAAGATTCTCAAGGTCCATATGCGCAAGGTGCCGCTGGCGCCCGACGTCGACGCCCGCGTCATCGCGCGCGGCACGCCCGGTTTTTCCGGCGCCGATCTCGCCAATCTGGTCAACGAAGCGGCCTTGTATGCCGCACGCCAGGGCAAGCGCGTCGTGACCATGAGCGATTTCGAGTCCGCCAAAGACAAGGTAATGATGGGTGCCGAGCGGCGCTCGATGGTGATGTCCGAGGATGAAAAGAAGCTGACCGCCTATCACGAGGCCGGGCATGCCCTGGTCGGGCTCAACGTCGCCAAGCACGATCCCTTGCATAAGGTGACGATCATTCCGCGCGGCCGGGCGCTGGGCGTCACCATGTCGCTGCCCGAACGCGACCGCTACGGCTATTCGAAGATCGAACTGACCTCGAAGCTGGCCATGATGTTCGGCGGCCGGTTGGCCGAAGAAATCGTCTTTGGGCCGGAGAACGTCACCACCGGCGCCGGCGACGACATCCGTCAGGCGACCGTGCTGGCGCGGCGCATGGTCACTGAATACGGTTTCAGCGAAAAGCTGGGGCCGTTGCGCTATTCGGAGAATGAGGAAGAGGTATTTCTCGGCCATTCCGTCGCCCGGCAGAAGAACCTGTCGGATGCGACTGCCAAGCTGATCGATGATGAGATTCGCCAGTTGATCGACAATGCCGAGTCCGAGGCGCGGCGCATCGTGATGGAAAAGCGCGGCGACCTGGAGATCATCGCCAGGGCCTTGCTCGAATACGAGACTCTGTCGGGCGACGAGGTCAGGGCGTTGCTGCGTGGCGAGTCCATTGTCCGGCCGCAGGACAGCGGAGACCAGCCGAAGGAAGGCGGTCATCGCGCCTCGGTGCCGAGCAGCGGCAAGCCCAAGGACATGCCCGGTGGGCTGGAAGCCGAGCCGCAGCCCGGCGCTTGAGCCGGGCCGCTCCTGTATTGCGGCATGGCTGACGTTCAGTCGGAATGGCCGGTGGTTGAGGTTGCGGCGTTGTCCGATCTGGATGCGCGGCCTGGCGATCCCGTACGAACCGTTTACCTTCGTCCCCTGGAAGGCGGCTACGAAGTGCTCCTCCGCGGCGCCGGGCAGGTGCATGCCGCCCGCGCCGTTGCCGGCGAGGTGACGGCCTGGGCGGTGGCGCAGGGCGGTGCGGTAGCCGATCATGTCGCCCTGCTGCTCGGCCGGTTGGCTCATCCGCCCACCGCTTTCGCCGGCCAGATGCTCGACCGTCCCCTGGTTATGGGCATCGTCAATGTGACACCCGACAGCTTTTCCGACGGCGGCGAAACCCCCGATGCGGCGGCTGCCATCGAACGCGGCTTGGCCATGCGCGCGGCCGGCGCCGATATCCTCGACATTGGCGGTGAATCGACTCGTCCGGGCGCGGCGCCGGTGTCGCAGGCCGAAGAGGCCCGTCGGGTCCTTCCCGTTATCGGAGCACTGGCTGGCGCCGGTGCCGTCGTATCGGTCGATACGCGACACGCGGCGACCATGGTGGCTGCAGGCGACGCCGGGGCGCGTATGATCAACGATGTCACGGCGCTTGCCGGCGATCCGGACTCACTGGTGGTGGCCGCCGGGTGCCAGATGCCGGTGATCCTCATGCATATGCAGGGGGAGCCGCGCACCATGCAGGCCGATCCCCGTTATGCTTGCGCGCCGCTCGATGTCTATGATTTCCTGGCCGAACGCATCGACGCCTGCGAAGCCGCCGGCATCCGACGCGCCGATATCGCCGTCGATCCGGGCATCGGCTTCGGCAAGACGGTGGCGCACAACCTGCACATTCTGGCCCGCTTGTCCGTGCTGGCTGCCCTTGGCTGCCCCATCGTGCTTGGCGTGTCGCGTAAGAGCTTCATCGCTCGCCTCGGGCGCAACGAGCCGCCGGCCCGCCGATTGGGGGGCTCGTTGGCCGCCGCATTGGCCGGTATTGCCCAGGGAGCACATATCCTGCGCGTTCACGATGTCGCCGAGACGCACCAGGCCGTGGCAACCTGGACGGCGATCCACTGCGGTGAGGATAGGCGGTCATGAAGCTGCGTCTCGAAGCGGCAGATGATGGCGTGCTATAAGCGAATGAGAATCTCGTGACAGAGGAGAGGCGGGGTATGAGTCGAAAGCTGTTCGGCACCGACGGCATTCGAGGCACGGCGAACGTCGAGCCGATGACAGCCGAGACCGCGCTCAAGGTCGGCATGGCGGCGGGCCGCTATTTTACCAAGGGCGACCGCCGCCATAAGGTGGTGATCGGCAAAGATACCCGGCTGTCGGGTTATATGTTGGAACCTGCCTTGGCGGCGGGATTCCTGTCCGTTGGCATGAACGTCACCATGGTCGGCCCGATGCCGACGCCCGGCGTAGCGATGCTGACGCGTTCGCTGCGCGCCGACCTCGGCGTGATGATCTCGGCTTCGCACAATCCCTATCAGGATAACGGCATCAAGCTGTTCGGCCCGGACGGGCATAAGCTGTCGGACGATGTCGAGAGGCAGATCGAAGCGCTGATCGGTGGCGATATGCAGTCTTGCCTGGTGCCGCCGGGCAAGCTCGGTCGGGCACAGCGGCTCGACGACGCGCAGGGGCGTTATCCCGAATACGTCAAACAGACCTTCCCGCGCGGCCTGCGCCTCGACGGCCTTAAGATCGTCATCGATTGCGCCAACGGCGCCGCCTACAAGGTGGCGCCCATGGTGCTGTGGGAACTCGGCGCCGATATCGTTCCCATCGGTGTGTCGCCGAACGGCTTCAACGTTAATCAGAACTGCGGCTCGACCAGCCCCAGCACCCTGCAGCAGCAAGTCATTGCTCATGGCGCTCATATCGGCATTGCCCTCGACGGCGATGCCGATCGGGTGATGATCGCCGACGAACGCGGCCAGCTTGTCGATGGCGACCAGATCATGGCGGTGATTGCCGCCAGTTGGTCCGCGCGCGGCTTGCTGCGCGGTTCGGGCATCGTTGCCACCGTCATGTCGAACCTGGGCTTGGAGCGCCACCTGCAGGGCCTCGGTCTGCGGCTGGAGCGTACCCAGGTCGGGGACCGCTATGTCGTCGAGCATATGCGCAATCACGATTTCAATGTCGGCGGCGAGCAATCGGGACACATCATTCTCAGCGATTACACCACGACCGGCGACGGCTTGATCGCCGCGTTGCAGGTCTTGGCCGTCATCGTCGACAGCGGCAAGCCGGCCAGCGAAGTCTGCAGCGCCTTCCAGGCGCTACCGCAATTGCTGAAGAACGTTCGCTACAGCGGCACAGGGCCGCTCGAAGCGGAAACGGTGAAAAAGGCCATTGCCGCCGGCGAACAACGGCTTGGCCGTAACGGGCGGCTGTTGATCCGCAAGTCCGGGACAGAACCCCTGATCCGGGTCATGGCCGAAGGCGACAGCGAAGAGCTGATCGGCCAGGTGGTTGACGATATCGTCGGCGCCATCGAACGTTCCGCGGCCTGAGCGGTCGGCCATGACATCCACCACGATGAAGGGGCGCGTGCTGATCGTCGCCGGTTCGGACTCGGGCGGCGGTGCCGGCATCCAGGCGGATATCAAGACGGTCACGGCGCTCGGCGGTTTTGCCATGACGGCGATCACCGCGTTGACCTCGCAGAATACCCGCGGGGTTACGAGCATCTTCGACGTGATGCCCTACTTCGTTGCCGAACAGATGCGCGTGACCCTGTCGGATATCGGGGCCGATGCCATCAAGACCGGCATGTTGCATCGCGCCGATATCATCGAGACGGTATGCAACGTGCTCGATGAATTGGCTCCCGGTGTGCCGCTCGTCGTCGATCCGGTGATGGTGGCCAAGGGTGGGGCCGAGCTGTTGTCGTCCGCCGCACGCAAGGCGATGATTTCCAAGTTGGTGCCGCGCGCCACTGTGCTGACGCCGAACCTGCCCGAGGCTTCGACGCTCGCCAACATGCCGGTCGACAACCTCGACGACATGCGCCGGGCCGGCGCGGTGCTGCTCGCCCTGGGCCCACGCGCCGTGCTCATGAAGGGCGGCCATTTGCCGGGCGAGGTATTGACCGATTTGCTGATCACGGCCGAAGGCACGCTGGCCCTCGAAGGCCCCCGCATCGCCACCACCAGCACCCATGGTACCGGCTGCACGACGGCTTCGGCGATTGCCGTCGGCCTTGCCCAGGGGTTGTCCGCTGCCGATGCCGTGCGCCGCGCCCGTGCCTATGTACGGGAAGCTATCCGGACGGCGCCCGGCTTTGGTGGCGGCTATGGTCCGCTCAACCACGCACATACGGTGCGGCCGTTTTCCGGCGAGGGCTGATCGATCTTACATTACCGACAGCGTGTTTTCGCTTGGCCTACCGGTCAGCATGTTGGCCAATATGTTGCAGGCCTGCAATAATTGGTCATGACTTCTGGCTGCGCCATTGCCGATGCGTACCGCAGCTGGGATGGGCTGACGGCCGACGGCGAAAGTATCCGCCGGTAAGATACGTACGCCGCGCCGTTCGGCTTCAGCAACGAAGGAGGCGGCATCCCAGCCCTCGGGCAGGCGTAGCCACGAATGAAAGCCCGCTCCCCATTCCGGCCGTACGGCTTTTCCCAAAATGTTGCTGACGATGCGTTGACGAGCCTGGGCCTCGTCTCGTTGCCATTTTATCAGGCGGGCCGCCGTGCCGTTCTGAATCCAGCGTGCGGTGACTTCGGCTGTCAGCGGTGCCGCCATCCATGTCGTCGCGTTCAAGGCCTGCCGAAGTGGATCCATTTTTCCCGCCGGGGCCAGGATGAAGCCAATGCGCAGTCCCGAGGCCATACCCTTCGATGCCGAATCGATGAAGTAAACTAACTCCGGCGCCAAGGCGGCCAGCGGTGTCGGGGGTATGTCCTGAATGGGGGCATAGATATCGTCTTCGATGATCGACAGGTTGTAGCGTCGCGCCACCGCGACGACATCGCGCCGCCGTTTGTCGCTCATCGTCGAGGTAGTTGGATTGTGAAAGGTCGACATGCAATACAGCATGGTTGGTTGGTGGGTGCGGCAAAGGCGGTCGAGGTCGTCAGGGATCAGTCCCTCGTCGTCCATGGCCACGGCCTGAAGGCGCAAGCCCAATTTGTCTGCCAGAACTTTAAACAAAGGAAAGGTTAGGGCTTCGGTCAGTACGGTATCGCCGGGGCGGGTGAAGCCCATCAAGACGACGGAAATCGCGTGTTGGGTGCCGTTGCATATGGCCACTTGTTCGGGTTTGGCGTTGGTGCCGGCCCGCGCGCACCATTCGGCGATGATCGCCCGGTGCTCAGGCAAGCCCAGGCCGTCGTTGTAGCTGAGCAGGCGCGTGAGGTTGCCGCTGTCGGCGATGTCGCGCAGTGTGGTTGCCAGGCATGGTTCGGCCTGTCCGACAGGGGGGAAGGCCAGACGCAGGTCGATCCCATTCGCTGGAGCGTCTCCTTCACCCAAGCGGAACGCACGCCCTTCGCCTTCGACGGTGCGAACGAAGGTTCCTCGTCCGACTTCGCCCGACAGCAGGCCGCGCCGTTTGGCCTCGGCATAGGCACGTGTCACGGTGCCAACGGTCACGCTAAGGTGGTGGGATAGGTCGCGTTGAGGCGGCAGGCGGTCGCCCGGCCCCAGCCGTCCCTGGGCAATGTCTTCGGCAATGGCGTCGGCGATGGCGAGATAACGATGGCCCGACCGTTCTTTCAGATCAGGAATCCACATTGTCATGGTGACAATATACCCTTTGACAGTATTATTGTCTCGATTGTATCCATTCTCCCATCGATGTCCAGCCCTTGTGGGCATGAAAGGTTCAATCGGATGGGTACAATGCTTCGGGTGCCTGCCCAGGCTTCGCAAGCGGAGTGCTGGCGGGAATGGTTCGGTATCGGCGCTCGGTTGCTGGCGCGCGATAGCGCTGCGCTCCTCGCACTTGTCGTGACTTGGCAGGATCGTGTCCGCCAGCGTCACCATCTGGCCGACCTTTCCGATCATACCTTGGCGGACATCGGGCTTAGCCGTGCCGATATTCAGGCCGAACTGAACAAGCCGTTTTGGCGGGCCTGACCAGGGGTCTATGCTCGGCCTGGCGGGACGTGGCCTGAGGTCATCCAGGGCCGCGGCCCGTCGTGGCCGCGGTTGGCCGATGCCAGGCAAAGGAGCGGTCGTGCCATGACCCGGGAGCTTTTTCGCGAGGACGGTTATCTGCGGACCTGCGACGCGACCGTCGTGGCCGTTTCCGAACGCGGTATCGTGCTGGATGCCACCGTCTTTTATGCCGAAGGCGGCGGCCAGCCGGGCGATACCGGTGTGCTGCGCCGGGCTGACGGCAGCCGGATCGCCATTGCCGATACAAAGAAGGATCGCGATAGCGGCAAGCATCTGCACGTGCCGTTGGCTGGCGCTTCTCTGCCGACGGTTGGCGAGACGGTGCAGGCCGAGATCGACTGGGACCGGCGGTACCGGTTGATGCGCATGCATACCTGCCTGCATTTGTTGTGCGCCGTGATCGAAGGAGGGGTTACCGGCGGCTCCGTCGGCACGGATCGCGGCCGGCTGGACTTCGATCTGCCCGATCGGGTGCTCGATAAGGAGCGGATCGAAGGGGAACTCAACCGCCTGATTGCCGAAGATCGTCCATTGGCCATGCGTTGGATCGGCGACGATGAAATCGCGGCCAATCCCGAGTTGGTGCGCACCATGTCGGTGCGCCCGCCCAGTGGCCAGGGCCGGGTGCGCGTCATCGAGGTTGCCGGCGTGGATCTGCAGCCGTGCGGCGGCACGCATGTACGGTCCACGGGCGAAGTCGGCCGCGTGCGGGTTGGCAAGATCGAAAAGAAGGGGCGCCACAACCGGCGCGTCAATGTGCTGTTCGAGGGTTAAGTGGCATTCGATCTCTACCAGATCGATGCTTTCACGGATCGAGTATTCTCCGGCAACCCGGCAGCCGTCTGTCCGTTGGATACATGGCTCGGCGAAGATGTCATGCAAGCCATTGCCGCCGAGAACAATCTCTCGGAAACCGCCTTCTTTGTCCCGCGTGGCGACGATTTCGATCTGCGCTGGTTCACGCCGACCTGCGAAGTCGATCTTTGCGGCCACGCCACGTTGGCAAGCGCGTATCTGATTCTGTCGCGCCTCGATCCCGGGCGGGAAAAGGTCACGTTTCATTCGCGCAGCGGTCCATTGACCGTGTCGCGCGAGGGCGATCTTTTGGCCATGGATTTTCCCGCCTGGGAACGTAAAGCGATCTCGCCGCCGGAAGGGCTCGGAGCGGCCCTTGGGTGCAAGGCGAGGGCGGTTTACTTTGGCCGTGACCGCCATATGGCCGTGTTCTCCTCGGCAGCCGATGTCCGTGGTCTGGGCCCCGACATGGGTGCGCTTGCCCGGGTTTCGCCAGGCCGGGTCATTGTTACGGCGGCGGGCGACGATTGCGATTTCGTCTCGCGTTTCTTTGCTCCCGGTTCGGGTATCGACGAAGACCCCGTCACCGGATCGTCCCATTGCCTGCTGGTTCCCTATTGGGCGGATCGGCTGGGCAAATCCGATCTGCACGCCCGGCAGGTATCGGCGCGGGGCGGTGAGCTGTATTGCCGTCACCGGGGTGAAAGGGTCGTCATCGCGGGGCGGGCCGCGCTCTATCTGGCGGGCCGTGTCCGATTCTAGAGCCGGCGGTAAGGAAAAATTAGAAGTTGCCGGCTTAGACGGCTAGTATTCCCGGCGTGGGGAACGGCCGAATCCGGGCCGTTGCCGATGCGGGGTCCACCAGCACCGGGCAGGAGTCGCGCCATCGATATGCAGGGCCTGATCCTAAGACAAGCCTCGCTCGTTCTTGCATTGCTGACCGCTGTCGCGCTTGGCGGCTGTACGCAATTTAACAAAGGCAAGATCACCGACCCGAATTTCTGGGAGAGCAGCCCGTTCATCAGCAATAACGAAGATGCCGAACTGGGCCTGGGGGAATTGACCAAAGGCAATTATGGCGTTGCCGAAGCTTACTTCACCAAGGCGCTCAGCCGCGACGACCGCAATGTTACGGCATTGATGGGACTCGGCATTCTCTACCAGAACACCGGACAGACGACCAAGGCGCGCCAGGCTTACGAGGCCATCCTGGCGATCCGTCCCAGCAATACCCAGCAGATGATGGTGATGGGCGATCTATCCCATCGGCCGATCTCTGAATTAGCCAGCGTCAACCTGGCGCTGTTGCAAAGCGGCATGCCGCTGCCGGCGAATCCCGTGCCGGGCTACAATTCCCCACCCAACGTGGCCATTAACGGCGGCGCTTCCGGTAACGGCGGTGCTTCCGGTAACGGTGGCGTTTCCGGCGCGCCTTCCAGTTCGCCGATGATGGGCCGGGTGGCGCTGGGGAATGGCGCAGGCGGCCCGGTGGCTTCCGCGCCCAAGGTTTCCTAAGCGCCTATGGTGGTGCCGTTGACTGACGGCGACAAGGCGATGGCGGGGAGATTCGAAACCTTGCGTATCTTGCGCGATCAGGGATTGATCACGCCCGATGAATACCAGGCTCGCCGCAAGGCCAACATCGGAGCCCTGCTGCCGCTGTCCTCGCCGCCGCCCGCTGCCGGGCTTGACCGGCCGGTACCGAACTCCACGCAGATTGTCGGTCGGTTGCAGGCCATCGGTCGGGCGTTGGAGATGCGGGCCATTACGATCAGCCAGCATGCGGCCGAACGGTCGATGATTCTCGATGCCTTGTTGCCGGCGGCGCCGACGGCGGTCGCTAACCCGGGGCGCCCGCCGAATGGTCTGATGGAAGCTGCCGACGGGGTCCGTCGGCTGGAGCAGCTTCAGGCGGCAAGCCTGATCACCTCGGACGAATATAGCCGTGAGCGTGCGGCGATTGAAAAGGTCATGCAGCCGGCTCCGCCAAGTGTTGCCTCACAGCCCAGTGCTCCGCCAGCGGGAAGTACGGCGGCGGGCGCCGGAGGCGCAGGGCGTGCGGCGGTGCATCTTGCCTCCTATAAATCGCGTGAGCAGGCCGATCGCGGATGGACGCAGTTACGCCGCGCTCATCAAAGCCTGCTGGGCAATTTGCAGCCGGAAATCACCAGCGTCGATCTCGGACGCGGTAAGGGAATATTCTATCGCGTGAAGGCGGGACCGCTGACCAGTGCGTCGGCGGCCAAGGCGTTGTGCGATGAACTAAAGCGTGCCCGTCAGTACTGCGAGCCTGCGACGCTCGGCGGAGGCTGAAGGCCTCCGCGTGATATTTTGATGCCGCGCGTGCGCAGCGGAGGCTGAACGCCCCCGTTGCTGACGGGCTCAGTCGCCGATCCACTCGACGATGGTGGCCACGCCCATGCCGACACCGACACAGAGGGTCGCCAGTCCATAGAATGGGCGTGGTGCGGTCGGCGCCCGGCGCTTCATCTCGTGCAACAAGGTGGTCACGATGCGGGCGCCCGAACTGCCCGTCGGGTGGCCAAGAGCGATGGCACCGCCGTTGACGTTGACCTTGGCATGGTCGAGGCCGAGCCGGCGGATGCAGCCCAACGCCTGGGCCGCAAAGGCTTCATTCAGTTCGATCAGGCCGATGTCTTCCAGCTTCAGTCCGGCCTTGGCCAGGGCCTTTTCTGTGGCAGGCACCGGGCCGTAGCCCATGACCCTGGGGTCGACGCCCGCCGAGGCGGAAGCAATAAACCGTGCCATCGGCTTGAGGCCGAGTTGCTCGGCCCTGGCACGACTGGCCATCAGCACGGCGGCGGCGCCGTCGTTGATGCCGCTTGAATTGCCGGCGGTCACCGTGCCGCCTTTCTTAAAGGCCGGGCGCAGCTTGCCAAGTTCCTCCATCGAGGTGTCGAGTACGAAGTGGCCGTTGTCGCGGCGATAGCGCGGGTGTTCGTCCGTATCCACCGTCGTCGGTCCACGCCGGCCTTCGATCTGGATCGGCTGGACTTCGTCCTTGAAGCGACCGGCGTTCAGCGCAGCAACGGCGCGGCGTTGGCTTTCCAGGGCAAAGGCGTCCTGGTCCTCGCGGCTGATCTGCATTTCCTCGGCGATGTTTTCCGCCGTCTCGCCCATGCTGCAGATCGGATACATCGCATCCAGCTTAGGGTTGTTGTATCGCCAACCCACTGTGGTGTCCCACATGCGCGGCGCGGTGAAGGTCGGTACCTTTTCCGGCTTCGGCACGCTCCATGGGGCGCGGCTCATGCATTCGACGCCGCTGCCGATATAGAGATCGCCGTCGCCGACCTGGATCGAGCGGGCAGCGATATTGATGGCGTCGAGCGCCGAGGAGCAGTTGCGATTGACGGTGACGCCCGGCACGGTGATCGGGAAGCCGGCGAGCAGGGCGCCCATGCGGGCAACGTCGCGGCAGTCCTCGCCCGCCTGGTTGCCGCAGCCGGCGTAGACCTCATCAAGCTTGGCAGGATCGACGCCGGTGCGCTGCATCAGCGCCTTATAGACTTCGCCCAGCAGGTCGTCCGGGCGCACGGAGGAAAGGGCGCCGCCGTAGGCGCCGATCGGACTGCGTACGGCATCGATGAAGACGACGTCTTTAGCCGGATCGGTCTTGGCGCTGGCGGTATTGGGCACGGCTTGGTCTCCCCCTGGGACTTCGTTCTAGTTGGCGGCTACGATGCCATGAGGTTCTTTATTGCAACGGTTTGCGTATTCGGGCTGGACGGCCTCTGGCAAACCCCCTATACCACCGCCACGCCGACGGGCCAACCGGTCGAAACAAAGCCTTGTAAGATCGTTGGTCCGTAGGTAGTATTCTCGTCCTCCGATCCATTATCGGAATCGATAGCGGGCGATCCGGCCAGCCGCCGTATCGTCCGTGGCGACGTTGTCGTCGTTGTATTTCGGTTTTTGTTATTCTTGCTCTTTGACATTGTGATGATAGGAAGGGATACGCGGGCGGCGGCTATTGCTGTGATGGCGATGGGCTATCTGTCTGCGAATGTCCTTTAAGCCTTGGTTGTTGGTTGGTTTATGTGGCTGATGACTGG
>CANITX010000107.1 GCA_947470575.1 Rhodospirillales bacterium | reverse complement strand
TCACCGCACGCCGAGCACCGCACCAAGCGCCCCGCGGTGCCCAAGTGAACGGTATCGATCGTGTACCGGGTCGAACACGCCGGGCAGGTTATGATCATCGTGCGCCGATTGTGCTAAGGTGCCGCTGTTTATAGGCTTTCGCCTGAAGCAAGGCAAGGAACCGCAATGCTGGATCGCTGCCAAAGTTCGGTACTGCCAGCCCACCGGGCATCGTTGCTTTTCTATAGCAATAGGATTGGAATCCGCCAGCCGTGACGACGATTGCCCAGTCTACGGTACCGCTGGCCGTCAACAGCCGCGATGCCGCCCCGGAGGAAGTCGTGCGGTTCGAGAATGTCGGACTGCGCTACGGACTTGGGCCGGAAGTTCTGCAGGACGTTACTTTTTCGCTTCCTGCCGGGTCTTTCCATTTTTTGGTCGGGCCGAGCGGCGCCGGTAAATCTTCGCTGCTTAAGCTGATGTACCTTGCGCTGGCGCCCACCCGTGGCTTGATCACACTATTCGGGCGCGATATCGCCACAACCCCCCGGCGTGCGCTGCCGGCGCTGCGCCGGCGAATCGGCGTCGTGTTCCAGGAATTCCGCCTGCTTTCGCATTTGTCCACCTTCGACAACGTCGCACTGCCGCTGCGCGTTGCCGGTAACCGCGAAGAGGAGGTACGCCGCCATGTCACGGAGCTTCTCGGCTGGGTTGGGCTCAGGGATCACATGCATGCCCGTCCGCCCACCCTGTCCGGCGGGCAGCAACAGCGGATCGCTATCGCCCGTGCCGTGATCGCCCGGCCGCGCCTGCTGCTGGCGGACGAACCTACGGGCAATATCGATGACCGATTGGCCATGCGTCTGATGCACTTGTTCGTCGAACTCAACAAGCTGGGTACGACCGTGGTCGTTGCGACCCATAATGAATCCATGGTCGAACGAATGGGCTTTCCTGTGCTGCGACTCGATGCCGATCCCGATGAACTTGGTGTTCGTGTAACACGGCGGCCAAGCATGGCCACCCCGGAGGACGAGGCGGCACGCATAGCCGATGCCTTCGAAGTGCCGGCCGGCTCGCGGCCGAAGAGGGCATGATGTTTCATCGACGTTCCGATCTATCGATTCAGCGCGATTCCCTGAGCAGCTTTCTGCCATGGCTGATCGGCTTCATGGTCTTTCTGTCCATTTTAGCGTTGGCAGGCGCCTTGCTGCTGCACCAGGTCGCCACCCGGTGGGATAAAGGTATCAGCGCAACGCTGACGGTGCAGATACCTGCCGGCGCGGATGCGGCGGAGGACGACCGCCGCCTGACGCGGGCCGTTGCGATACTGCGCGATATACCGGGCGTGCGGGCGGCGCGGCCGGTCGATGCCGAGCAAGTCGCCCAACTCCTGGCCCCTTGGCTGGGAACGGGTAGCGACAGCCGGGATTTTCCGCTGCCACGCTTGATCGACGTCACATTGAATAGCGGCGCCGACATCGATACCACCCAACTACAGCAGCGCCTGGCAACCGTCCTGCCGGGCGTGGGCATCGACGATCATCGCCTGTGGCTGGAGCGGGTGGTTCGGATGATGCGTGCGGCCGAATGGCTGGCTTTTGGCATTGTTGCCCTGATCGGAATAGCTTGCGTCGGAACGGTGACCTTCACGACGCGTACGGGACTGGCCGTACATGGCGATGCCATTGAAGTCATGCATCTGATCGGTGCACAGGATTCTTATATAGCCCGTCAATTTGCCCAGCGTGCTCTGGGTCTGGGATTGCGTGGCGGCCTCTTCGGTGCCGCCATGGCCGCCCCCGTGCTCATTGGGGCTGGGTTGTTGGCGGCACGACTGCCCGCAGGCCTGTTGCCCGAGGCCAGCCTGGAGCCGCGACATTGGGCGATCCTTGCGGTCCCACCATTGGCTGCGACACTCATTGCTATGCTAACAGCCCGCATCACGGTCGTCAGAACGTTGGGACGCATGCCGTGACAATACCGCCGGCGCGCCGACGGCAGCGAGCCCGCCGCCTGTTGCGAGTGACGGTGCTTTCAGCATTGTTCATCGTAGGCCTCTGGGCATACGGTCTGCTGCAATTCGTCGATGAAATCCCGGAATTCCAAGATCCCGATACGATTCGAACCGACGCCATCGTTGTACTGACGGGTGGCAGCGGTCGACTGGAAGAAGGACTGCGTCTGCTGACTGACATGTGGGCGGACAAGCTCTTTGTATCCGGCGTCTATCGCGGCGTGGACATCGATCGATTGCTGGAGATGTCGCGTCAATCGCCAGAAAATTTGGCTTGCTGCATCGAGATCGGCCACGCTGCGGACAATACGGAGGGCAACGCAGCTGAGACGGCAGCCTGGATGTATCGCCATGGCTTCAAGTCTTTGCGCATTGTGACGTCCAGCTATCACCTGCCGCGTAGCCTGCTGGAATTCCGTTATGCCCTGCCGGATGTGCGGCTGGTGCCGCATCCGGTCTTTGCCGATCACGTTAAACTTCGGCAATGGTGGTTCTGGCCGGGCACGGCGCAACTGATTGTCGGCGAGTACAATAAATGCATATTGGTCCGTATTCGCCAATGGATCGAGGCGACGATCCGTACGTTCCATGGGCCTTTGGACGATCCTCGGTCCGCGGGATGACGGCCCAGGTGCGGAACCGGGAACAGGCCGTTTACGGCAGCCGTATCGTCGTTTCGAACGACGTCAAATCGTAGGTGCCGAACAGTACATCGGCGCGTACCGTCCAATAGCCCGGTAAGATAAGGGCAGGCCCCTGGTAGCTGAAGGTCGCGGGAGCGTCGTGGGCCATTTGGCGCCGGGTCGGTTCGATTCCCAATGCGGGATGGGAGAGAAACAGTGTTGCTTCAGATGCCATGTTTTCTCTTTCTCCCTGCTCGTTGACGATGCTGACATCGATGCGATGTTCTGCCGTTGGCATAGTTTTCACCTGCATGATAGCAAGCCGGCCGCGCTGCGGGATGACGACGGTGCGGCTGGCGGCTTCGGCATGTCGCCTGTCATGACGGCGCACCCCGCCATGCTCTGACGTGTCATGGTGTGGCGTCTGGGATAGTGCGACGGTTGCCAGGATAATCGATAGGCCGACCGCGATTTCTGCCTTGATCATGCCACGCAATCGAGGGGCGGTTTTTGAAAACTGTCCCGAGAGATGCGGCAACAGGCGAAACCGATTGATGGCCGCCATGCCGACCAGGACCGCGACCAGCGTTGCCTTCGCCAGAAGCAAATTGCCGTAGCCGGTTTTTACCAAAGCGGCGAGGTCATCGATCCAGGCGCTGCCCATGACGACGCCGGCGCCGATCAGGGTGGGTACAGCGAGGGTGGCCAAAGTGGAAAACCGCCGCACTTGGCCAGTTCCACCTGGTTCGTTGCGGCGGAGAACCGTCAACAGCGGGAGAAGCGATCCCAGCCAGAAGGCAGCTATCGCCACATGGATGACCAGCGCCGGCAGCATGGCCCATCGCGGAGTTGCCGCCGACATGTGGCCCGAGAGCGCAAAACTTGCCGCCATCGCCAAGGCGCCCGCGCTTAGCAGCCAAGCATGGGGGCCGCGTCGGCGCAGCCCGCCGAGAATCAACCCGCATCCGGCGACGAGTGCCAGAGATTGCAGCGACCGCGTCGACATAAGACCGAGCCGCCAGGAGGTTGGATCGAGGAACGTTGATATTGGTGCACCGGACAGCAATGTGCCCTGCAAACCGATGGCGGCCGTGGCGGTGGCGATGACGACGACAGCCGCCGTGCCGATGAGGGGCCGAAGTGCCTCGCGATCCCGTTCGCGGCCGCGGGCGACGACGGCAATGAAAAAGGAACCGCCCGCCGCGACAAGCACCGCCGTCAACAGGAGACTGCGGTTGAAAGCGACCAACGGCATCCAATCTGTCGATCCCGCTGGATCGCCGACGGTCGTCCGCGAGGACTCCGCTGACGCACCGACGGAAAACTGGATGGAACCGGCCACGGGATGAGAGTCGGCCGACGTTACCCGGTAGGACAAAAGATAGGTCCCATCGGCCAGGGAGCTTGGCGGGATGACCTCGACTTCGTGGTCGAGCGTCCGAACGTCGTGGGCGTCGATGACCGATGTGCCGGTGCTGTCGATCAAGCGCACCGCGATAGGCGTTACCGGTTCGTTGAAGCGCAGGACGATACGCTTTGGGGTGGCGGGTAGCATGACCCCATCGGCCGGCTCCGTGCTCATCAGGACCGCATGGGCACGCACCGTCGACAGGGGCACGACGCCGAACAGGAGACTCAGAATAACGATGAGGATGCGCAGCATGCCGATATCCGCCAGCGGAGAGGCGGGAAGGCGCACGTCACGGTACACCCTCCCGGGATCCGCGCTTCAGTGCCCTCCGGCGGGTGCCGTCAGTTTCAACTGCGGTGCCGGGAACTTCAGATCGTCGGCCTTCTGGCCGGCGGCCGGAATTTCGATCCAGCGTTCCACGCCCTTCGGGCATTCCTGCACGACCGGAACATAGAGGGTGACGTCCGGCGTTTTCGGCAATCCCATGCGCAGGACGAACTCGTCATAGTGTTCGTCCAACAGGTTGCCGCCGGACCAGACGACCTCGACGATGCCTTCGGTGACGGCATTGCCGTGATCGTCCTTCAATGGCAGTCCCAATTTGCCTTTTACCGTGGCGAGCTGCCAGCCCGGCTTCGGTTGCGGCTTCACGGCGGTGACGCCGTCGGGAATCTTGACCCGTACGACATTGGTCGGCGCTCCCTCGCAACCGTGCGGTACCCGCAGCACGGCCTTATAGGTGCTGCCGGCAGGGGCTTGCTGGACCTCCAATGTGACGTGGGCATGGGAGAACGTCGGAACTACGGTGGCCAACGCCAGGGCGGCAGCCGGAATCACGAGCTTCGTGCGCATAACGGCACTCCTTGCTGAAAATCGTTCGCTGATGAAGACGCGGACATGCACCGGCGCGGGGAGCGATCCCCTGCCTGGGCCAATCCGGCGGGATCAGGCGACGATGGGAGGAGCGCGCGGTTGCGGTCGATGGTGTTCGGGCTCGGCGGGCGGTTGGTCGTCCCGCAGAATCGCCGGGTAAACGGCGGGCACCGGCAGGGAAGCGAGTGCCGGGATGGGCGAGGGGACAACGGCTGCGGGAGCGTGCGAGGCAAAGCATGCCGGGCACCAATTGCCTGAAGCGGCATCGCCCGGTTCGTGCTCGGGTGCCGGGAATTCCAGATCGGCGGTCGGAACGACCTTGAAGCCATAGCCGGTGCAAATGACGATTGTGCCATCGAGACCGCCGCCGGCCAGGGCGAGCGGCTGATGCAACAGCGGAAAGAAGGCTTGGAAGAGCAGCGCCGCGACGGCCAGACAGCGGGCGAGGGAACGCCACGCGGTAGTCCTGGGCGACAGCTTATGGATTCCGTGCCTTGGCATGCTCGACAATTTCTCGATGTAGCGGTGAGCTTCCATCAGGCGTCCTAACTGCCATGTCGGCGTGCGGCGCGCAACGGTTGTCAGCTACCTGAGGGTTCATCGAGGGCAGCCATCAGCCGCCCGACGGCTTTTTCCGTCGGATCGGCCGACGCGGCGAGCACAGCGGCGGCGGCCCGCCGGTCGGCCGGTGGCTTGTTCTGTCCGAGCTTACGTTTGCCCTCCACCCGCTCGATGGGAATTTCGAAGGCGGCGATGCCCTTCAGCCGGCGCGCCACGTTGTCCGCGCCGAGTTCGCCCGGGGACCAGGGCTTCGGCCGGCCCGCCTCGAAATTTTCCGAAAGCCGGTCGATCAGGGCGCGTACCGCCGCTTCGTCTTCGATCAGGCGCGGCCGGCCATAAATATGCACCGCCTCGTAATTCCAGGTCGGCACGTTGTCGGGATCGGCATACCAGCGCGGCGAGACATAGGCGTGCACGCCAGTGAAGACGCAGAGTGTCATGGCCGTGCCGTCGAAGCCCCGCCATTGCCCGTTGGCCCGCGCCATATGGCCGACCAGCCGACCGCCCGGTCCCGCCGGTCCTTCCAGCAGCAGCGGCAGATGCGTCGCCACCGGCACGCCATCCGCCACCGTGATCAGCAGGCCGAAAGCATGGCCGGCGATCAGGCGGGTGATCTCGGCGGCATCGGTCTCGACAAAGGCGGCGGGTGTATACATGGCGGCTCTCCTAGGGACACGGGCGCCATTCATGGCATATTATGAATCGACGGTTGAAAAGAGTTCTCATCCCATGTTCCCCGCAATAAACATCCATCTCGCCGTGGCCGTTGCCGCGCTCCTGCTCGGCGCCTTCATCCTTGCTCGTCCCAAGGGTACGTCGGTGCACAAGGTTCTTGGCCGGGTCTGGGTCGGCCTGATGCTGGGCGTCGCGGTAGGGTCGTTCTGGATTCGCAGTGCATCGGACGGCGGGCTCAGCGTCATTCATCTGCTGTCCGCCTGGACCCTTTTCGCGCTGACGATGGCGGTCATTGCCATCCGCCGAGGCAATGTCCGCCGTCATCGGGGCTGGATGATCGGCACCTTCTGCGGCCTGCTCGGAGCCGGCGCTTATGCGTTGACGCCGGGTCGGATACTCCACGCCTGGTTATTCGGTTAAGGGCGCAGTCTCAGCCGCACTTCGAGTAACCGCAGTTGGTGCAGGTGTCGCAGCCTTCCTGACGCATCAGCGAAGGCGTGCCGCACTTCGGGCATTGGCGGAAGGCGGCGCCCGGTCGTGGATTCCCGTCGTCTCTCAGCTCATCCCCGCTACGTCCATCTCCGGCGCGCCCGCCGACGGCGTGCACGATCTTCGCCGGTTTGGCGATGTCGCTTCGGGCGAACTCTCGGGGCGCGTCGAGGAAGCCAATGGCGATCATGTGTTTCTCGATGACCTCGCCGATGGCCGCCAGGATGGAAGGTACGTAGCGGCCGGCCATCCATTGCCCGCCGCGCGGATCGAACACCGCCTTCAATTCGTCGACGACGAAGGAAACATCGCCGCCCCGGCGGAACACCGCCGAGATCATCCGCGTCAGCGCCACCGCCCAGGCGAAATGATCGGTGTTCTTCGAGTTGATGAAGACCTCGAAAGGCCGCCGCCGGCTGTCCTGGATGATGTCGTTGATGGTGATGTACAGGGCGTGATCGCTTTCCGGCCAGCGTATCTTGTAGGTCGCACCCGGCAGCGCCTCGGGCCGGTCGAGCGGCCGGGTCATGTAGACCACCGCGCCGGCATCCCCGGCGTCCTTCGGCAGCGCCCGCTTGACCGGCGCCTCCAGCGGCAATTCAGCCTGGCTGGCGCCCCCTAGCTCCTTGCCTGGCGATTCCTTAGGCCTCGGCGTGGCTTCGAGCACGGCGCCGGTGATGTCGTTCGGCCGATAGGTGGTGCAGCCCTTGCAGCCCAGATCGTAGGCGCGCCGATAGATGTCCTTGAAGGCCTCGAAGTCGATGTCCTCGGGGCAGTTGATGGTCTTGGAAACGGCGCTGTCGATGTACTTCTGCACGGCCGCCTGCATCACCAGGTGGTCGGCCGGACTCAACGATTGGGCGTCGACAAAGTAGTCGGGCAACGGCGCATCCTCGCCGAAGGTGCGGCGGAACAACCGCCAGGCGTGGTCGCTGACCTGCTCCTGCTGGCGCTTGCCGTCGGGCAGCAGCACGTTGCGGGTATAAGTGAAGCTGAACACCGGCTCGAGGCCCGAGGAGACATTGTCGGCAAAGATCGAGATGGTGCCGGTCGGCGCCACCGAGGTCAGCAGGGCGTTGCGGATACCGTGCGCGGCGATGCCCTCGCGGATATCTTCGGGAAGCTCCCCGATGCTCTCGCCGGCCAGATACTTCTCGCGGTCGAACAGCGGGAAGGCTCCTTTCTCGCGGGCCAGTTCCACCGACGCCCGATAGGCGGCATCGCGCAGGCACGCCATCCATTCCTCGGTCAGTCGCACCGCCTCGCGCCCGCCATAGCGTACCCGGCAGAGGATCAGCGCATCGGCCAGCCCGGTGATGCCAAGGCCGATCCGGCGCTTGGCCTTGGCTTCCTGGCGTTGCGCTTCCAGCGGGAAGCGCGACACGTCGATGGCGTCGTCGAGCATGCGCACGGCGACGGCCACCGTCTCCGCCAGCGCCGCCGTGTCCAGCCGGGCGCGTTCGGTGAACGGCGCCTCGACGAAACGCGCCAGGTTGACCGAACCCAGCAGGCAGGCGCCATAGGGCGGCAGCGGCTGCTCGCCGCAGGGGTTCGTGCCGTGAATGGTCTCGACGTAGTGGAGATTGTTGCGCCGGTTGATGGCGTCGATGAAGATCACGCCGGGCTCGGCATAGGCGTAGGTCGCCCGCATGATGCGGTCCCAAAGATCGCGCGCCTTGACGGTGCGGAAGATCGTGCCGCCGAAGGTCAACGGCCAGTCCGCGCCTTCGTCCACCGCCCGCATGAAGGCGTCGCTGATCAGCACCGACAGGTTGAACATGCGCAGCCGTCCCGGCTCGCGCTTGGCGTCGATGAAGGCCTCGATGTCCGGATGGTCGCAGCGCAGCGTCGCCATCATGGCGCCGCGCCTGGAGCCGGCGCTCATGATCGTGCGGCACATGGCGTCCCACACGTCCATGAAGGTCAGCGGACCCGAGGCGTCGGCGCCGACGCCATGCACCGGCGCGCCTTTCGGCCTAAGCGTCGAGAAGTCGTAGCCGATGCCGCCGCCCTGCTGCAGGGTCAGCGCCGCTTCCTTCAGGCCGTCGAAAATGCCGGCCATGTCGTCGGGCACGTCGCCCATGACGAAGCAGTTGAACAGCGTCACGTTGCGCGGGCTGCCCGCCCCGGCCACGATGCGCCCGGCCGGCAGGAAGCGGAAGCCGTCCAGCGCTTCGGCAAACCGGCCTTCCCAATGGCCGGTATCGGTCTCGGCCTGGGCCAGGGCCTTGGCCACGCGGGTCCAGGTGTCGGCGATGGCGGTATCGATGGGCGTGCCGTCCAGTTGCTTCAACCGGTATTTCATATCCCAGATGCGCCGCGAGATCGGCGCCAGGTCGGCCTCGTCCTTTGCCGCGGCCGTGGGGGCCGACGAGGGGGAGGCGACATCGAAGATGGTGGGAGTCATGCCGGCATAATCCGCTGCTGTGCTTTGAGTCTAAGTATGCCCTTAGCAACGGTCAAGGTGATCCGTTCATGAAATGTTTCCACCGTTCGTCCACAGCTGGAGGGGCGGGGGAGGGCCGGCGGGCCGCGGTTATCCCCGACTTTCCGGGGATGGTCGCGAATTCATGCACAGGCGGGCGGCGATTCGGAGGCGGCGGGGATAGACGTCCTACGGGGTGGCCTTTTGTAGCCCTTTTTCGGCGCGAAACAGGAATGGAAAGGCCATGCGGCCTGGATATCCGCGGCTAAATATGAATTGTTATAACATTATATCAGGCCTGCGTCGCGATCGGAGCCTCCTCCAGCGGCGGCAGATGGGGGAATTCGCGCAGCGCCTCGGCGTTCAGCTTGGCGCTGGCGGCTTCGATTCGCTCTTCCAATTCCCGCATGAACACCTTGCGCTCGAGCCCCGGCGGAATCGGCGGCAGGAATTGGACGACGATGCGCCCCGGCTGTTTGATGAAGCTGCGCCGTCCCCAGAACAGGCCGGAATTGAGCGCCACCGGCACCACCGGCACCCCCAGCCGGGTATAAAGCGCGGCCACCCCCGGCTGATAGGGCAGGCGATGCCCCGGCCGCGAGCGCGTGCCCTCGGGGAAGATGACGACCGGCCGCCCGGCGTCAAGGCACGCCTGCGCCTGATCGACCATGGAACGCAACGCCTTGGCGCCGCCCTTGCGGTCGACGCCGATCATGCCGGCCTTGCGCACGCACCAGCCATAGATCGGCAGTTGCAGCAGCTCTTTCTTCAGCACATAGGCCGCGTCGTCGATCACCAGGTAAAACGCCATGGTGTCCCAGGCCGACTGATGCTTGGCGGCGACGATATGGGGACCGCGGGGGATATTTTCCGTGCCGCGGAATTCATGGGTCAGGCCGATGAACAGGCGGAACAGGGGAAAGGTGAACCGTGGCCAGGCCCGCACCATGGCCATCAGCACGCCGCGCGGAAACGGCAGCGCCAAGCTCATCACCGTGGCCGACAGCGGCCCGTAGACGGCCAAAAACGTGTTGAAAATCACTGAGCGGATGGCGGCCAGCATCGATTTGCAGTCTCCCGGATTGGGGTTCCCCCTCCTATAGCGCGGCCTCGCGCCCGGCGCGAGGGGGAGGCTGGCTGATGGGGCTGCGGACGCGCGCCCAACGCCAGCCGAGGTCGATCCCATTGACTTTTTGGCAAAACCGCATAGTATGGTCACCGGATCGCTAGGTGCGCGTGAATGGGCGCGCGCCGGGCCGGAAAAGCCGCAATGGCGCCGCCTGCGATCCGACATACCCCATCCATACGGCCTTGAGGGACGGGAACACGTTCGAGGCTGAAGTGGACGAGGGGATTTTCATATGAGTAAAGACGTGGCAACGCATGGCCTTGGCCGCGCAGCGGGTTTCGCCTGCTGACGGGCCTTTTGGCTGTTCGTGCGTTGCCCGGGTCGGGTGCAGACGTGGTGCCGTAAGGCAGCAACCCATGTACGTTTGACCGCTGTCGGAAGCGAACAGAATATCCATAACGACCGCCTTCCTGTTTCCAAGCTCTCCCAATAAAATGTTAGATAGATAGGCATAAAGGAAGGAAAGCAAAATAGATTATGGAAGTTGGAGACATAGATGTGGCTCTGAAGCGCATCTATATTGAAAGTTTATTCGACTGATTTCGTGAGTGTCCGGTAAAGAAAAGAAATTATATTACAAAAATTCGGAAAATTTTCAAGAAAACCTACTTTACACTGTTGACCCACTGACATCCCCCAAGTATTCTATTTAATGTGAGTCGGCTGGTTTTCCCAAAGGGGGCGCCGGAGGCGGTGAAGCCACAACGGCCCCGCCGGACATCACGAAGATACCGATCGTTACCCTATCCATACACCTTGAGGGACGGGAACACTTTCAAGGATGTAATTGGACCAGGGGATTCCTCACATGACAAAATCTTGGCAAAGCCAGGCCATCGGCCTCGCAGCGGGCGCCTGCCTGTTGACGGCTGTTTCTGCTG
>CANITX010000106.1 GCA_947470575.1 Rhodospirillales bacterium | reverse complement strand
GTCGTGGCGGTGCCAGGGCGGGCTCGCGCCAGCGGGAGGCCAGCAGCCGGGCCGGGCCGATGCCGCCGGGGCCGGCGCGCGGCCGGGTCCCGTGCGTGCCGCTGAAGGTTTCGTGCGTCCAGGCGACGATTCGGCCAGCGGCATCCAGGCTTGCCGACAGGTCGGCGACCATGGCCGAACCATAGGGCTCCCAGCCATGCTCGTCGGCCCGCGTCCATTTCAGCAGCACCGGCCGACCGGGCAGGGCACAGGCGATCAGCGCCGCGTCGAAGGCCGCGTCGTCGGCGCCGTTATGGCCGTAGCAGCCGGCCCCCGGCGCGTGGATCAGCTGGACGGACTCGAAATCGCGGCCCAGCGCCTCGGCCATGCTTTCGCGCAGCGGATAGATGCCCTGCGAATGGGTCCAGACGGTCAGCCGCCCGCTGTCGAGATGGGCCAGCGCCGCCGAAGGTCCGATGCTGGCGTGCATGTGATAGGGCCAGTGAAAGCGGGCCGAAAGGGTTGTCGTGGCGTTGGGCGGCACGGCCAACGGTGGCGGCACCAGCTGTTCGACGGCGGCGCCGCCGATCACCGGCCGGCTGTTGCGCGGGTTGCCGAGCAGCTTGTCGCCGATATCGCCGGCGTCGAGACCGCGTTCCGGACTCCAGCGGGCGGCGGCCGCTACCCGTTCGGCCAACTGCACCGCTGTCCATTCGTCGGCATGGACGACGGCGAGGAAACTGCCGTCCCGCACCAGTTCGCCGCCGCGCAGGTCCTTGGCAGGATCGACGTTGAGTCCGGTTAGCCGGGCGTGGCCGTGCGGCGGACGGACGACGCGGCCGTGCAGCATGCCGGGCAGGCTCATATCGTGGACGAAGCGGGTCGCTCCCGTGGTCAGCCCGGCGAGTCCCGGCGCCTCGTGAATGCGGCCGAGCAGGCGGTGGGCCTCGGGCGCCTTGACCGGCGCTTGCGGGTCGATGGCCAGGGCCAGCGGCCGGCCGCCGGTCAGCTCCCAATAGGTGGTCGTGCGATTGGTGTCGCGGGCCCGGATGACGCCGTCCATGACGTCGAGCTTATCCGCCGCGCTCTCCAGCCGCTGGGCGGCGAGGCCCAGCAGGTGGCGGCGCGCCGTCGCGGCGGCAAGCCGGACGGCCGTCGCTGAATCGGGCATCGAGCGGCTGCCCGAGCTATAGCCTTCGTCGGGCACCTCGCCGGTCGCGCGCGGCGCCACGCGAACGCGGTCCAGGCCGATGTCCAGTTCCTCGGCTGCCACCAGGGCGACGGCGGCGGAAATCCGCTGGCCGATGTCGACCTTGCCGGAACGCACGGTGAGTCCGCCATCGGCATCGAAGGACAGCCAACCGTCGACGTCGGGATTGCCCTTCAGGCTGTTGCTGCTGGACATCAGCCGGCGCGCTCCGGACGCAGCAGCCGCGCCACGGCGCGCAGCACGGCGGCATGCGTGCCGCAACGGCAAAGGTGACCGGTCAAGGCTTCGCGCACGGCGGCTTCGTCGGGAATCGTCGGGCGGCGGCGCAGCGCCTCCACGGCGACGATCAGGCCGGGCGTGCAATAGCCGCATTGGGCGGCTGCCTCGGCGATGAAGGCGCGCTGCACGGGGCCCGGCTTTCCGTCCTCGGTCAGGCCCTCGACAGTGACAATCTCGGCACCCATGAACTGGCCGACGGGTGCGGCGCAGCTTAATTTCGCCTCGCCGTTCACCAGCACGGCGCACGAGCCGCACTGCTCCAACCCGCAACCGAGCTTGGCACCGGTCAGGCCCAATTCGTTGCGCAGCACGTAGAGCAGCGGCGTTGCCGGATCGACCTCGAGTTGGCGAACGCTACCGTTGACGGTGAGATGGATGGCGGTCATGGCGGTCGGAACTCTGCCAGAGCCCGACGGCGGCGTCGAGGTTCATGGATGTATCGCTTGCGGCGCTGGCGGCCTGCCGCTATGGCTTCTGGCCGCGCAACGAACCGGGTGAACGGGAATGCTGCAGAAGACCTACGATTGGACGATGGCCAAAGCGCAGCACCGGCACGCCGTCTGGTGGCTGGCGGCGTTCTCCTTTATTGAAAGCTCGTTCTTTCCGATCCCGCCCGACGTGTTGTTGATCCCGATGGTGCTGGCGGCGCCGACGCGCTGGTTTTCGCTCGCCCTGGTCTGCACCCTGTCGTCGGTGATCGGCGGCTTCCTCGGCTATGCCATCGGTTATTACGCCATGGACACCGTCGGCTGGCAGATTCTCGGCTTCTTCCACCTGGTCGAGAAGTTCGAGGCGTTCAAGCCTTTGGTCGACGAATATGGCGTCTGGGTGATCATCGTCAAAGGGGCGACGCCGATTCCCTACAAGCTGATCACCATCGCCGCCGGTGCCTTCAAATTCGATCTCGTGCAGTTTACCTTCGCCTCGATCATCTCGCGCGGCATCCGCTTCTTCCTGGTGGCCGCCTTGCTTTGGAAGTTCGGACCGCCGATCCGTACCTTCGTCGAAAAGCGGCTGAAGATGGTGATGCTGGCCGCCGTCCTGCTCGTTATCTCCGGTTTCCTAATTCTGCGTTAGGACGCCGGTGGTCAGCATCGCTAGCAGGGCTATACCCACCGCGATGCGATACCAGGCGAAGGGAACGAAGCTGTGATGGCTCACGAAGCCGATCAGCCAGCGCACCACGACGATCGCTGAAAGGAACGCGGCGGCAAAGCCGATGACAATCAGCAGCATGCCGTCCGACGCCATCAGTCCGTCGCGGTTCTTCCATAGGTCCAGGGCGGCCGCCCCGAAGATCGTCGGCATGGCCAGGAAGAACGAAAACTCCGCCGCCGTCTTGCGGTCCGCCCCCAATACCATGGCGCCCAGGATGGTGGCTCCCGAACGCGACACGCCAGGGATCATCGCCAGGCACTGAATGAAACCGACGCCAAGGGAAAATCGCACCGAAAACTGCTCAATGGCATGGATGCGCGGTTCCGGGTGGCGGTATTCGATCAGCAGGATCGCCAGCCCACCGGCAATGAAGGATATCGCGATCACGTACAGCGAGAAGAGATAGGACTTGATGAAGTCGTGCAGCACGACGCCGATGACGGCGGCCGGCAGGAAAGCGATCGCGACCGCCATCACGAAGCGCCGTGCCGCCGGGTCGCTGCCAAGTCCTATAACGGCCTGCAACAGCTTCTGGAAGTAGAGTACGCAGATCGCCAGAATCGCGCCGGTCTGGATAACGATCTCGAAGACCTTGCCCGGTGGGCCGGCAAAGCCCAGCAGGTCGACGGCGATGATCAGATGCGCGGTGGACGACACCGGCAGGAACTCGGTCGCGCCTTCGACGATGCCGATGATCACGGCCCCGAGTATCGATTCGGCATTCATGCCTGGGTGCCCCTCGCGTCTATGGTTGTTGCCGTCGAAACGGCCGCCAGCATGGCCGGCAACACGATGAGCGTGCAGGCCAGTGCATAGAACAGTGAAATGGTTAACAGAATGCCCATATCGGCGGTCCCCGGATGGCTGGATAGGGCTAGGCTGCCAAAGGCGCAGACGGTGGTCGCGGCGCTGAAAACAACCGCCCGTGCCGTGCTCGATTGCAGCGGCCCGACGATACCCTTCTGCCAGTTGGCGACGAAGTAGATGTCGAAGGCGACGCCGATGCCGAGCAACAGCGGCAGCGTGATGATATTGGCGAAATTGATCGGCAGGCCGACAACGATACAGGTAATGACGGTCAATAGCGCCGCCAGGCCGAGCGGCGCCAGCACCAATGCCACGCCAAGCCAGCTCCCCAAGGCCGCGCGCAGCAGCAACGAGATGACGGCGAAGGCGACGGTTCCGGCGGTGACGAAAGCGTTCACCACCGTATCGCCGGCCCCCTGGATCGATACCGGAACGCCGGTGGCGATCGGTGCCACGCTGCGCACCGCGCCGACGAAGGCCCGCAGCACGTCGTTGGAACGGCCGTCTCCGGCCGGATAGGCGGCAACCTTGTAGCGGCCGTCGGCGGCGATCCAGTCGCGAACGATTTCGGGCGGCAGGCTCGCCGACTCCACCCGTTCCGCCTGCAAGGCAAGTTGCAAATCGGTCAAGCGCCGCGGCAGGTCGGCCATCAAACTCGTTTCCAGCAGGGGCAGCAGCGTCGGACCCTTAGCGACGGCAGCTTGCAAAGCCTTGGCCAGGCGTCGCACCGAATGATCGGCGGGCAGCTTCGTTGCGGCGCGCTCCAGCTTGCCGACGGTGACGTTCATAAGAGTCAGTGTCTGTTCGGCGGTCGGCGGCTCGTCATGGGCGGCAACGGCCAGCGACGGCTCGATGATAAACGCCAGGTCTTCGATGATCGACAGCTTTCCGTCCTGCTGTTCGGGGATGAAGTTGGCCACCGATAGGGCGAGCCCGACCTCGGGCAATGCCTTAAGGCGGGATGTCATCTTTTCGGCCGCCGCCGCATCCGCCACCAGCACGTTGAGCGCATTGGGCGATGTCCGTGGGTCGTCCATCAAGTCGAACAGGGTGGATACCGATTCGGTCCGCGGGTCTTTCAGGTTGAGCGGATTGAAATCGAAGCGGAGCGCCGGCAGCAACGCCAACCCGGCAATGGCCGTTACCGCTGCAACGATCAAAACCTCCCGTCGCCGGACGATGAGGAAGCGATCGATCGGTCCTGCCCAGGCATACCCCACGGCTCTGGTTTCCGTGGGCGGTCGCAACAGGGTCAGCAGCGCCGGCAGCAGGGTTAGGTTGAGGAACAAGGCGATGACCATGCCGGCGCTGGCAATCAGGCCGAGTTCGGACACCCCCCGGTAATCCGTCGGCAGGAACGAAAGAAAGCCGGCCAGCAAGGCCAGGGTGGCCAGGACCAGCGGGCCGCCGACGTTGCTGGCGGCCTGGCTGAGTGCCGCTTCCAGGTCGTCATGGCGGTAACGCTCGCCGCGATACTGCACGGCATACTGGATGCCGAAATCCACCGCGATGCCGACGAACAGTACGGCGAATGCGACCGAAATGAGGTTGAGCGTACCGATGGCGGCGGCGGCAAATCCGGTGGTCAGTGTCAGGCCGACCAGCAGGGTTACTTGAATGGCGACAATTAGCCGCCAGGACCGCAGCGCCAGATAAAGCAGTGCGCAGACCGCCAGGAAGGCACCGACGGTGGCGACGCCGGCGCCTTCGGCGACGGTGCTGAATTCTTCGTCGTTGAGCGCTACGGAACCGGTCTGGCGGACGCGGTAACCGTTCTCCGTCGTGAGGCCGAGGGCACGCGCCGTATCGCGCACCGCCGCGCGCGCTTTGGCTCCCGGTTGCAGAGAACCGAAGTCGCGAACCGGTCGGGTCAGCACGAAGCTTTGCCCCGTTTCGCCCAGGCCGCGTCCGCTCAACAGGGCTTGCCACGACAACGACTTCGGCCGTCCTGCGACCACCGCTTCAACCGCTTCGGCGACGGGAGTCAGCGGCCTTTCGATCATCGACAGCGGGGCATGTCCTTCGGCAATGCCGTCCAGTGTCAGGTTCAGGGTTTCGAACAGACCGCGCAGGGTGGGATCGGCGGCCAGGCTGCCGATCAACGGCTGCATCTCGGTCAGCCGGTCGGCAAGTGCCGTCAGCTCCTCGCTCGACAGGTACAGAAGACCGTTACGGCGAAAGAACGGCAAGCCATCGGGCCGCTCGACGGCGGTGAACAGATCGGGTTGGGCGCTCAGCCGGGTGGCCAGACCGGCGGCGGCATCGCTCGCCGCCTCGGCGGAAGGCCCGTCAATGACGATGACCAGATTGAATCCGCCGGGAAAAGCGCGGTCGTAATCCCGCTCCGCCTGACGCCAGGATACCTCGGGCGAAATCATCTCCGCGGTATCGGTATCGATGCTCAGATGGCCGGCAGCATAGATGCCGGCAGCAATGGCGGCAGCCAGGCAGGCCAAGGTCACGGCCAAGGCCCGGCGATGGCAGGCAGCTACCCAAAGTATCAGGCGATGGTGCAGGACGTCGGTATACGGCACGAGTCTATGGTGCTTCCGGTTTCGTGGTACGCGGCCGCATCCTGCTATCTGGTCGTGCGGGACACGATGCTGGTGTGGTCGATACCCCGGAGTAGCGCGTCTTGACAACGTTTGTGTGACGGGCAGCTGCGCGGGCAGTCCTCACGCGGAGGCGGGCCGCAGCAACAGCGTCGCGGCTTTGCCGTCGCGAGTCTGGACGGCGATCCGGTCCTTGGGTCCGGAAATGCCGGGGGCTCGTCCTTGCGGATCGAATAGTCGCATGCGAACCGGGCGGGGCAGGGGCGATTCGCCGTCGCGGACGATGATGGCAAGGCTGCGGTCGGTCGCTTGAACTCCAAGGCCCAGCCCCAGGGCAGCGGCCAGCTCGCGAAAATCGATGAAGCGTGTCGCTCCGGCGGCGCGCCAGGCCGACAAATTGCGTTCCAGCCAATCGATGCCGTGCACCGCCAGATCGCGGTCATGGAAATAGCCGACGACCGGCAGGTTGCCGGCAAACCAGCCGGCATCCGGTTCGTCCAGGTAAGGCGCGCAAAGGTGGGTCGACCAGGCGAATCGGCCATCGTGGCGAAGGGCGGTGTAATAGCTGCTGACCAGTTCGATATCCAGGTCGAGCGCCCGTTCGATGGCTTCGTCGGTGAATTCGTCGCCAGGCGATACCAGGGTCAGCGGCCGCGTCTTGAATTGCCGTTCGATCGCCCGCCGCCCGACGGTCAGCGGATGGCCCCTGGCACCCCGGGCGGCGAGTACGGGTAGGGCGTTGCGGCCGACCTCGCGGAACCAGGCGACGTTGGTATAGCGATCCGCCGCCGCCGCCCAGGCTTCGGAATCGGGATGCATGTGGGTATGGCCGTGCAGTTCGACCTCGGCCAGCCCGCGCCGGCGCAGTTCCTGCATGCCGCGAAATTCGCTCGAACCGTCGTGGCGGGTGCCGGGCAGGTGTCCGTTTCGGTCTCGATAGACCACCTCCGGCGATGGATAAACGCCGCCCGGAAGGCGTTCGACCGGCTTGCTGCCGACACGCAACGTGCCGCGCGCTGCGTCGCCATCGTCGACCCAGCCGGAAACATAAGCGATGGACAACCGCGCCTGATGCCGGGCCAGGATGGCGCCGATCTTTCTCCAGGCCGGCGCATGCAGCTTTGGGTAGGCCCAACTTGCTAACCAGACGTTCTGGGCGGCGCCCGGATCGTCCATACGCAACGCCACCGCACCCTGCCAATCGAGCCAGACCACCGGCCGCCCGGCGGTGCTTACCAGCAGATCGGTGAGCAGCGCCGTTCCCGCCGTCGACGCATCGCGCAGGACGCTCGGATGTACGGCCAATGTCGCCACTTGTCCGCGCCCGCAGGGGCGAAGAATTGCCAGCGGTACGTTGCCAATCCTGGCCCAGATGGTCGCGGTGGAAGACAGTGCGGCCAAGGGCAGCGGCTTCTTCAGCAGGGCTCGTCCGAGCGTGCCGTCGGCGCGTGGCCAGGCCAAAGCGCGGGTTCGTGTCTCGACCGGCTTCCCCGCCCTTCCGACAAGCTGTTCCAGCGGGCTTCCCTGGGGTACGGCGCGGGCGATCAGCAGGCCAGGCGCGGCGGCTAGCCGCCGTTCGAGGCGCGCCACGTCGTCCACCGACAGCCGCGCGCCGTCGCAAGCCACCACGATCCACTGCGCCGTCTTGAGCCCGGTGAGACGACCCGGGCGGGCCACGCTGACCTGCCAGCCGAGCAGGCGGGCCAGCGTCAGCCAGTCGAGCGCCTCGCGTTCTTCCGGCATGTGCCAACCGCCGTCGCCCCAGATGCGGGCGCGCGTGGGCAAGGCGTCGGTAATCAGCAGCAGGCGGTGCCATCCAACTTCAGACATACGCCACTCCCGCGGCATGGAAGGCCTTCCGCAACTGGGCGCCGACGATGGCCGGCGACAACCGGGCTTCGGCGCGGGCGCGGGCCTGTCGGCGGATGGCGGCCAGTCGTTCCGGTTCGCCCAGTGCCTCGGCCATGCCGGCGCCGAGGCACGGCCCGTCGCCGGGCGGCAGCAGCCAGCCGGTGACGCCAGGCTCGACCAGTTCCGGCACCCCGCCGACGGCCGACGCGATGAGCGGGGTGCCGCAGGCCATCGATTCGCCGACCACTGTCGGAAAGCCCTCGCTCATCGACGGCAGCAGCAACACTTCGGCGACATTGTAAAGGTTGGCCAACCGCGCCTTGTCGGAAACCCAGCCAAGGAAGCGGATGCGATCCGAGTTTCCGGCCAACGTCCGCAGCATCTCCGTGTCGGGGCCGGTCCCGGCGATCAGCAGATCGGCATCCGGGAAGCGACCGGCGAGTTCCTGGAACTGTCGCACGATGACGTCGACCTTCTTCACTCGGTTTTCCAGGCGGCCGACGAATAGCAGGTAGCGCCGTTCGGGCGGCAGGCTCTCCGCCGCGCAGGCATCGGCGCGCGCAAGCGGTCGGAAGCGGTTCAGATCGATAGGGGTCAGCACCACATCGGTCCGGACGGGGTCGGCGCCGTAATCGCGGATCAGCATGTCGCGTTCCGCGGCGCTCGAGGCGATCAGCCGGTCGGCGCGCCGGATGGTGCGCCGCTTTACCGCTGGGAACGCATAATGCGCCGGCAGGCTGCCGGAATGGTAGGCGATCAACGGAATACCGAACCAACGCGCCATCAGCAGCAGGATCTCGAACCGGCCCGAGGAATAGTCCTGGGCGAAGATGGCATCGGGCCGGTCGCGGGAAAAGGTCCGCCACAGAGTTGGCGACAGCAACGAAAGATAGGCTGCAAACGGCGCGTATTGCGGGTACAGCCCGCGCCAGCGCCATGCACCCGGCGTCATGTAGAACGCCGACCGCAGGCCGCGATAAGCGGGGCTCGCCTTGAGGAAGCGGATGCGGCAGCCGACGACCTCATGGCGGGCCTCGTCCAGTTGCGGATCGGTCGACATCTCGTACCAGAGCACCTCGCCGATGTCGCGTTGCAGGACGGTCAGGAAGGCATGGTTGCCGGTGTCGGCGAAGCGGCTGGCGAAGTGCTGCTGCGTCACGCCGTAGTGGGGATAGAAGTCCTCGAAGACGTCGGCATGGCCGAAGAAGGCGATCAGGGGCCGCTTTCTGTTGGTATCGGCCGTCATCGATTCTCGCCCCGCCGCACGAAGCTGCGTTCGATCAGGCTGGCCAGGACGAGGCGCGCGTCGAACTGGCTTTCGGCCACCGCCCGGGCGGCCTCGGCATGGCGGGAATAATCCGCGTTGACGTCGCGCACAGCCGCTGCCGCTCCTGCCCTATCGGTGAAGGTCAGCACGCCGCTCTGCGTGGCGATAGCCGGCGCGATGCCGGTATCTTGCACGACCACCGGGCGGCCGCTGGCCAGGTAGCAGGCGCTGCGTTCGCTGAACCACCCCGAGTTGGTGACGACGTAACCGTGCTTGGCCGCCGCGAATTCTCCTTTGGACGCTCGGATGTAGTCGCGGTAGACCCACGGATCGACCGACTTTTCGGCGGCGCTGACCAGGCGCCAGCCGGCATTGAGAAACCGGTCTTCGGGATATCCCGTCCCGCCCATGGCGATCTCGAAGGGTCCGTGCACGCGGCCCGGCAGATCGATGAAGTCGAGCAGCGTAGCCGCCTTGGTGCCGAAGCGTCGGCCGCCGTATTCCATCGGCGGATAGCTCTGCCACTGCATGACCGTGGTATAGGCGCCGTCTGGCGCCGGCGGCTGCATCGGCCATTGATCGAGCGGTATCGGATGGCGCGTCGGTTGCCACGCCAGTCCATCGTCCGGGATGGAGCTGCCGTTGCGGCCGAAATTTTCGCCGAAGGTAAAAAAAGCGTTGTGCTGCCGGGCTCGGTCCATGGCCGCCGTGTCGGTCAGGTGGCGGACCTGGGTGAACACCGGATCCTGGTCGACGAAGGCGCGCACCGGCACCTTTTCGATCCAGGGCCGCACCATGTTGACGCCGGCCATGTTGATGACCATGTCGGCGGTCTTCAGGATGTCGATCATCCGCGCGCCTGCAGGCCCGTGCCAGTTGTTGGCCAAGGCGTCGTGATAGGCCCAGCGCCCGCCCATCCCCAACCGGTCGAAAGCATCCTTGGCGAAGGTCAGCCCGGCCGACGGATCGGGTCCGGTCTGATAGGTGGCCGGATCGTAGCAGGCATAGATGCTGTCGCCGCTGTCCTCGAGGAACCAGGCGTCGTGGCCAAGCCCTTGCAGGCCCAGCATGTACATCAGGTGGCTCCACGCCATGCCGCCCACCGGGCAGCGCACGATGTAGCCCAGCAGCACGATGCGCAGCCGGCTGCTCATGGTCCTACAGTCCTAACGCCGCAAGAAATCGGGGAATGACCACATCGACCGACAGCATGTCGTGTGCCAACTCGCGGGCCCAGGCCGAGTGACGGGCGTAATCGCCTTCGATCTCGGCAATGGCGGCGGCGGCTTCCTCAAGGGTGTTGATGGCAAACAGGCCGCGGCCGTGCGGCAGCAGGTTGGAAAAGCCCGTGTCCTGCAATACGACCGGCCGCCCGTTGGCCAGATAGGCGGCGCTGCGGTCGCTGAACCACCCACTCTGGGTGGCGACGAACACGTTCTTGCAGACGGCGAATTCGCCGCGCGAATTTCGGATGTAATCCCAATAGGCGTCCATGGTGATGCTTGCGGCAAGGCCGTGCTTAAGACGCCAACCGCCGTCGATCAACCGGTCGCGCGGCACCCATAGGCCGGCGACGGCGATCTCCATTGGCGCCCGGGTATGCCGCGGTAGGGCCATGAACTGCTCGAATTCCTGGTCCTTTTGACCGAAGGTCCGCCCACGATAGAAGATGGGCTTGTGCGATTGCCAGTTCATGACGGTGGTGTAGGGCGCGTCGGGTGGCGGCGGCGTCGGTGCGAACAGGCTGGGGTCGACGGGATTGAAGGCCAACGTCCACTGCCGCCCTGCGGTCATTGCGCTAGAGCGGGAAGTGCCCAGATTGGTGCCGCAGGTGAAGTAGTGATCGTAGCCGTCGAGCGCGGCGGCGATGCGCGGTTCATTTTCCATGCGCATCTGGGTATAGCCGGGCTCCTGGTCGATGGTCACCTTGAGGCGCGAGGTCACGCGCTCCGCCGGCCAGTCGCCCAGCGCCCCCATGTCGATGAACACGTCGGCGTCGCGGATCGCTGCCAAGGCTGCCGAACGGTCCATGCCGCGATAGTCGCCGTGGGCGTCCTCGAAGAACCAGTCGTGCTCCATGCCGATGCGGGTCAGCAAATCGCTGACGACACC
>CANITX010000105.1 GCA_947470575.1 Rhodospirillales bacterium | reverse complement strand
TGCACGAGCGCATGACGCGCCAGCTTGTGATCGATGCCCTGCGGATGGCCTGGTTCCGGCGGCGTCCGGCATCCGGGCTGATCTTCCACTCCGATCGCGGCAGCCAATACGCCAGTGGTGACTTCCAGAAACTGAGCTTGCCCCTGCCTGACGTCTCCCTAGGCTGATAGGAACAGATCAGCTTGGCAGCACAGTCAGCACAGTCAGCACGTCAAGGGAGACGTTGAACGAGGGCAAGGTCAGTTGGCGGTGGGCGCAGGCGAGTGCGAACTTGTCTCCGTTAATTCACTGATTTTGCCGGGTTTTTAGGCACTATTACTACTACTTAAAGGAGAACTATTTCTCTACTTCCCGTAATAGATGTCACAGGAGCAGGGCAATTTAATCGGCTGAGCAGGGTAGGAAAATCCCCATTGCAGCGCAGGAATTCCCTCGCACCAGGGCGCGGAAATTCACTCAACGTAAAGGCTGTTCTTTTTCAGGATCTTACCCCGTGATCCGAGTCAGGTCGTATCAAGCACCGATGCGATCAATTCCTACGGCCCCATGGTCATGAACCTGATTTCCGTGAATGAATAGACGCGTTCGGCATGTCCAAATCCCGTCGTTCTCAAGCAGGAGCGACCCCATGTCGGAAGCGGACGACTACTCTGAGCCCAAGCCGGAAAGCCCGTACGCAAAATTCCGTCAAAAGCCACCGGCACGTCATCAATTCAAACCTAAGCAATCCGGCAACCCGTTAGGGAGGCGCGTGAGCAAGCCGAAGGCTGACGAGATCGATGTTGAGGCTGCTCTCAACAAGCCCATGTCGGTCACACAAAACCGCAAGACCGTCAAGATGACGGCCTTTGAAGTCGGCTTACGCGGCAAGGTCGTTTCAGCCCTCATTGACCATAAAATTCAGGCCGCACTCGATGTCGTTAAGCTGTTCCTGGAACACCAGGTCATCAAGGTTCCGGAGGGCGCTAGTTCAGATGGCTTGATATTCCTCCCGGAGGGTTGGGATAAGGACGAATACATCGCAAAATACCTGGAATTTGGCCCACCGCCGTGGCCGGGCCAGCGCCACGGTCTAACTGAGAAGCAGGTGGAGTGGTGGCGAAAGGAAAAAGCCACGCCGAAGAAGCGGGGTCGTCCCATCGGCTCGCGCAATCGAAAGTTTGTCACCGATCGGAAGGTCATCCTCCAAACCGTCGCCTATGAACGTCATACGATCCCGGGACAAAGACGTAAGAAAACGACGATCGACCTGCTTCTGGACATGATCCGGCAGGCGGCTGCGCGCGGACACTCGCGATCTCACAAGATGGTGGACCGTCTCCTCAACCTTTTTGCCGTGAAGGAGCAACGTATGGAGCATGGCTTTCTTATTCTGCCCTTATGGGAAGGCACCAAAGAGGAGAAAGATGCGCGTCTTGCTGAAAGGCAGCGCAAGTATCGTGAGGGCTAGTTCCGCCGATATGAAAATCAGGCTTTTCATTCGGGCTCGAGCTTGGTTTCCGGCACAGATTTCTGCCCGTCCGGGATCGTACTGTCGGGCGGCGCGGGAAAGCGTGCACGGCATGCTGAAAAGCGGTTTGCCAGGGTTTCTGGCGTGATGATCCACCCCATCTCATTAATTACCCATTGCAGCGCCCGCCACCCGGGAGTCCGTCTTATGGCAGCACCATCGTGCTGGCGGGAACTGGTACCGGCAGCCGCGTCTATCTCCCATTCTATGGGATAACGCATGGTGTAAAGATTGTGAGCAAAGATAAGGTCTTCGAAGTTGAAGACGGGCCGCGGTTTGCGGCCGCGTCGGCGCGGAAGTGCTTTCAAACGCCTGCATAGGTCTTGAACGAGTTCGGCCGACGGCGTCGTATTCCATGTCGCGCGCAAGTAGCTGGCCATTTCCTGGTCTGCCTGATGGCTGGCTTCCAACCGCCGACAAATGTTCTCCCGTGCATCTCCGGAGGCCATACCTCCCGGGTACGCCTGTATGATTCTGATCAGCTCGTCCGGCAGCGCATGGCGATAGCTGTCCTCGAGCGCGATCCGTTTCGACGGATTGCCGTTCTCTTTCTCTCTGATCATCCGCGAGTGCCCCTGTGATGGTCGCGAATCCAAATCTCTCAGACTTGCAAGAGCGGTACTATTGGCATTTGCCTATTATTTGAGGGGGGACAGACCGCAGCCAATTCCGTGAGTGAGCGGGCGGATTTTTAGGCGTTTGATGCCGGCTCCTCATCAGAAGGAGCGGCACGATGTCCCGCCAGCACGCTATCGAATATCGGGCGCTTGAAGAGCTCGTTGAACGGCCCGATAACCCCCGCACCCACTCCGACAAGCAGATCAACCAGCTGGCAGCTGCCATCCAGGCGTTCGAGATCATCACGCCCATCCTTGTGGATGGTCAAAACCAGATCATCGCGGGGCATGCTCGCATCGCCGCGGCTCGACTTATTGGCCTGGCTCGCGTGCCGACCATCCGCATCGAGCATCTCGACGAGGACCAGGTCCTCGCCTTTCTCCTTGCCGACAATAAGCTCGCGGCAAATGCCGACTGGAGTCGCGAGCTGCTGGCTGTCGCCTTTCAGAGGCTGATCAAGGTCGATCTGCAGCTTCTCGACCTGACCGGCTTCGAAACCCCCGAGATCGATCTGACCATTCAGATCGCAGAATTAGCCGAGGAGCAGGATGACGACGTGCTTCCCTTGCCCTCCGGCCCGACCGTCACCCAACCGGGTGATCGCTGGTGCATCGGTGGGCTGCACTATCTCGTCTGCGGCGACGCCACCGATGCTGCCGCCTATGCCCGCCTTCTCGATGGCGAGCGCGCTCAGATCGTGTTCACCGATGCGCCCTACAACGTCCCGATCGACGGCCATGTCGGTGGTCTGGGCAGTATCAAGCATCGGGAATTCCCCATGGCCACCGGCGAGATGTCGCGACCGGCGTTCACGGGTTTTCTCTCCAGTTCCTTCGCCAACCTGGCCAGCCATTCCGTGGATGGCGCCATTCACTACATCTGCATGGATTGGCGTCACATGGGCGAGGTCCTCGCCGCGGGCGAAACTGCCTACTCCGCTCTCCTGAATCTCTGCGTCTGGACCAAGACCAACGGCGGCATGGGGTCCTTCTACCGTTCCCAGCATGAACTGGTCTTTGTCTTCAAGGCGGGGACCGGCCGCCACATCAACAACGTCGAGCTGGGCCGCCACGGGCGCTATCGCACCAACGTCTGGTCCTACCCCGGCATCAACAGCTTCGGTCGAAACCGGGACGAAGAACTTGCCATGCATCCGACCGTGAAACCGTTGGCGCTGGTATCCGACGCCATCCTGGATAGCTCCCGGCGCAACGGAATCGTCCTGGATGCCTTCGCCGGAAGCGGTACCACCCTCCTCGCCGCCCACCGGACCGGCCGGCGAGGTTATGGCATCGAGATTGACCCGGCCTATTGTGATGTGATCATCCGTCGCCTGATGAAAAGTGCCGGCTTGGAAGCCGTCCATACTTCTTCCGGACGGACATTCGCCGAAATCGCGGTGGAAAAGGTCAATCCCTGACCGTGACCAGGTCCAGACACTTCCAGCCGCAGCTTAACGTTGCTGGGCGGTGCGCCATAATCACGCCACACCGAAAAGCTGGTGGATACCTCTTCCATGTGCTTGAGGACCTGGAACGCTCCCTTGTTCAATACCCGCATGTTTGGGCGGGAGGCCTTCTCCCGTTGCCATTACCTTCCGCCGCGGGTCTCCTCCTCGTCGAATTCGCCGACCAAGAAGGTGTGACCTCCCAGCTGGTCAGGTACTGGGTGCGGCCCTGGTTTAACCTGTGCGTCTCGACCTCGCCGTCGGTGGCCAGCGCCTTGCGCATCACGGTGCGGAAGGAATCGACGAACACGACGCTTGGGTTGTGCGCGACGCTCAGGCAGCAGGACATCCGGCGTTAGACAACGAACACCGGGGCGAATCCGCCACCGGGTGTCCTGAAATTCGTGGTTTGGCCCTGGTAGAGGCGGGCCGCCACCAGCAGCACCCGCCCATCATAGGTATAGAGCCGGACGTCCATCTTGCGGGCCTCGGGTGTTTCGTCGACCCTGATCATCCGCTCGCTCGGCCGGACCAAGACCTGGGCGACATAGCCGCCGCGCGTGATCTCTGCCCAAACGCCCTTTGTCAGCTTGTCGCCACGGTAAACCGCCTTGCCACCATGGCCGCCGGTTGGCTTGAAGAACAGGTTCTTACGCGCCTTCCACAGGGCATCGGCCTGGTCGGACGTTACCAGGACGGTGCGCGGGATGGCACTGAGATAGGCGCGCACCCCCGGCTCCACGCCCCACGCCTCGAGCGTCGCCGGGTCGGAAAGGAGCGAAAGGTTGCGCTTGTCGGCGAGCAAAGCGTGGTTGTGCGGATTGGGCGTCACCACCACGGCGCCATCGCGGTAGGCCTCGCGCAGCGCCGCGTGCTCCGGCCGATCGAACGCGAAATCGGTGAGCCGATTATAGACGAGGTCGATAGTCTCCCCGTCGATCGAAAGCCGGCTGGCGTCGTAGCGAAGACGGCCGGCGTCCGCGATGACCGCATCGACGCCGCGCTCGGCCAGAACGCGGCGCGCCAGCACGAACTCGGGATAGAGATACTGTTCCTCCGGACTGTCGTCGACGATGGCGATGCGACGGGCGGCGCCGCCGCCCCGCTGACGCCGCCACTCGTCCTCGAACATGCGCGACACGGCATCCTCGAAGGCGCGCGCCGGCGGTGCCAGAGGAAATTCCATTTCGGCGCAGCAGGCGTGCTGCGCCCGCGCGAGGAGGGCGTTGAGGAATGCCCCTCCGGCGTTGGTATTGACCTCTATCAACCGCGGGCCATCGCCGCCGAGATGGAAGTCGTAACCCATCAACGCGCCGGCCGGGCCATGATCCCGGCGCGCGATGTCCGGTGCCCAGGACAGGACGGCGTCCTGGTATGCAGCGAGCCTGGCCGTCGCCTCCAGGGCGCCGACGAGCCCTTGCATCTCGGTGACGGCACTGGCCGAAAGGAACACCGGCACGTTGGAGAACAAGTGGGCCCTGGGGCGGATGAACGTCTCGCAGAACGCCGGGTCGCCGGCCTCCCGCTCCAGCGCCTCGCACAGCGCCGCCCGGTCGAGCGTGACGCAAAAGCAGGTTTGATTGAGGCGGTCCGAAGCGGCTAGCGGCCGATCGGCGGGAATGGGGGATGGCGTGTTCATGGACGGTTGCGTGTCGGGTTACGGACTGACGACTTCAGCGCGCAGATTTGAAAGCGCCTTGATGGCGGAAAATTGCGACAGAAACACCTGCCCTTTGAAATGCTCAAAGAAATCCGAACGCTTCAACCCGTCCATGACCGGCCCCTTCACCTCCGAAAGATGGAAACCCACGCCAGCGGAAGCCAGCCGATGCGCGATGGCCTCCAGGCTTTCAAGCGCGCTGGCGTCGATCATGTTGACGGCCGGGCACATCAGAATGACATGCTTCAACTCTTTGACGATGTAGGAGACCGTGTTGGTCGGCTCGTCAAAGAACGCGGTCACTTCCGGCCTCACCGAAAGATCGACCGCGTGAGGAAGGCTGGGCATGCTTCTCTCCCTGGGCCTGGCAGGCGTTCAGGATGCCGGGGTGACGCGGCCTGCCATCGAAGGCCGGTTGGCGAGCCAGCGGGCGGCGACCATGCCAATCAGCATCGCGGCGACGAACAGGAAGGCCGCCGTCGACCCGCCGCCGAGCACCGTGAACGCCGGCCCCGGGCAAAGGCCGGCAAGTCCCCAGCCGACGCCGAAGATGGCGGGACCGGCGACGATCCGCGCATCGAGATCGGTCGCGGTCGGCAGATGGAACTTTTCGCCGAAAATCGGCCGCCTGCGACGCAGGACGAAGCGGAAGCCGACAAACGTCACGGCGACGGCGCCCGCCAGCACGAAGGCGAGGCTCGCATCCCACGTGCCGGCAGGAATGGCGGCGATGTCGAGAAAATTCAGCACCTTCGCCGGATCGGACATGCCGGCGATGACGAGGCCAAGTCCGAATGTCAGGCCGATGGCGAACTGCAGCACGAGGGACATGGCGGGTCTCATGGCAGGTGCCGGACGAGAAGGACGGTGACCATGGCGGTCCCCATGAACGTCAGCACGGCCACCATGGACCGCACCGAAAGTCGTGAAAGTCCGCAGACGCCGTGGCCCGACGTGCAGCCGTTGCCCCAAACCGAACCGAAGCCGACCAGCAGACCGGCAACGACCAGAAGCGCGCCGCCGGCCTCGATGGTCTGCGCCGGCGCCTGGCCGGTCACCAGTGTCGCGATGATCGGAGCGATAACCAGCCCGGCGACGAAGGCGGCGCGCCCGGCGAGTTCGCCGTCGTCGTAAGGCGGAAACAGCCTCACGGCGATGCCGCTGACCCCGGCGATGCGGCCCTTGATGGCCATCAGCATCACCGACGCTGCGCCGATGAGCGCCCCGCCGATGAGAGAAGCAACGGGGGTAAACTCCGTGACCGTCATCTTAAGCGTTCCCAATATCGCAGGTGCGGAAGCCGCGGAGCATACAGCCTGGGCGTACTCGGAAGATCGCGGTGCTGAGCCGATTGTCTCTGACAAAGCCTGAGCTGCTACCGGTGCTGCTGACGGCGGGCAGAAAATCAGCGCCGTCCAGGAACGTCGAGCAATCGCGATCATCCACGGGGCACCCGTACCCTTCGATGACCTCTCCTGTCGGGCGTTTGCTATCTGTCGTGCGAAACTTCTGTCAGCAAGCCGTCCTTGAGCCGGAAATGGAATTTGGCACTCACCGGCATCGACCAGAGATCCTTGTCCTTGAATTCGCGCTCGAACGTTGGCACATCGACGGTCACGATTGCGGCGTAGGCGCCGTCCCCCGCCAGCGCGCTGTTGGCCGAATAATGCAGGCCGCTGCTGCCCCACATCGGCGGCAGATGGAGCTCCAGCTTCTTGCCATTGTCTTTGTTGACGGCGGTGAACGTGATGTCCGCATAGGGGATGCGCGTTTTCGAGTTCGGGTCGGTCAGCTTGAATTCGACGTGATAGCGTTCGTCCTTGCTAGGCGAATGCTTGCCCCAGACGGGCGGATTGCCCATCTGCGCCCACATTTCCTCGGAGCCTTCGAGTTCAAGCTGGAACATCATGTCGCCGGTCGTGACCTTGCCGACGAGTTCCGCTTTCTTGAGCGGATCCGCTGCCGTGTCCAGCTTCTTGACGGCCGGCTCTGCCGTCTGTGCGACAGCCCCCGCTCCGGTCAAAAGCAACAGGCAGGGAACGACGATTCGCAGGGCATACAACATGGAAATCCTCCTTCGAAACATCGGCGATGAAAGCCGCATGGGACCCGTTCTGCGGCAACACGGCGCCACACCCGAATCCGATGGCGGAGAACAGCGTTACGGCGCGGGTTTCATCATGAGCTGCTGATGCTGCTCCATCATGTGCTCCATCATCTGCATGTGCGGGGCGACATTGGGATCCATGGCGGCGCCTCCTTGATGCTGTCCCATCGTTCCACCTTGACCCATCATCTCGCGCATGGCGGCCATCTGTTCCTGCATCGCTTTCATGTGCTCGACCATGAGCTCCTGCCGCTCGGCGGGAGTCTTCGCCTGCTGCGCCTGGTCCATCATCGATTGCATTTTCATGCTTCGCTCTTGCATGCGTTCCGGGCCGGCATGTTGGGCCGCGTTGGCCGCGGGAATGATGAGCGCCACAAATGCCGCAGCGGCAAGAAATCGGTAGCGTTTCATGATCGACTTTCCTTTGTTGCGGGTGGGGATGTTGGCTGAATGCCGTAAGCCCATGGAGACGATACCAGGGCGTGATGATCCGCATTGATTTGAGTCAACGGATTCGCTCGCGCTGCCCTAGGCACAGCCCGACAGACGCCTTCGGCTTCTGGCCTCGCTAGCCACAACGTTATGAGTGGGTCAAAGTTCCGTTTTTATTCCGGATTATTGAGAGCGCCCTAGTTTGTGGCATCGATTTCCTGTCCAGGGGATAGCAAGATTTCATGGCGGAACCTCCTCTACACTACCTCACCCAGAGATCGTTAAACGCCTGAGGCGCGCCGCAGGCCATCTGCAAAGTGTTATCCAAATGGTCGAAGATGGGCCTCCTTGCATGGATGTCACCGAGCAGCTTGATGCTGTGGAAAAGGCGCTTGGGTAGGCAAAGAAGGCTGCTCTTCCATGAATCGCGGGGTCGCTTCATGGTCCGTCTGGAAGTTGACGGACTCTATTCATTCTTGATTGGAAAATTTAAAGGCTCAGGTCACCGGGATAAACCGACCATTCGATCCCGGATGCGCTTAGCGCAACTCTCCTCGGAGGCAGACGTTACCTTATGGGCAGAAGTCTGCTCGGCATTCGCCTGATCGGCCACGCAAACGTCGGTATAGCCGTCATTTAGCATGGTTTGCGCCGCCAACAGTGCCTTCAACGCGGCCAACGGGAAAGATCCTTTTAAATGTCAAATCGAAACTTGCACATCATCGTTGCCGCATTCGTAGGGGTTATGCCTTTGTCGTCGCTCCAGGTGGCAGCGGAACAGATGCCACCGTCATTTCGACTTGCCATGATGGACATGATGCCGATGGGCGGCCAAATGCCACAGGCCCCCATGCCACAGACCCAGATGCCACAGGCCCAGATGCCACAGGCCCAGATGCCACAGGCCCAGATGCCACAGGCCCAGATGCCACAGGCCCAGATGCCACAGGCCCAGATGCCACAGGCCCAGGTCCCAATGGGACAAATGCCGCAACAGCCCATGCCGATGTGCCCTATGTGTGCAATGATGGGAGACATGATGCGCATGGGTGCCGCGCAACCCGGAATGCCACAGATGCAGGGCGGCGCCGGATCCGGCGCTGCGACGGGCATGACCGAGATGGGCGGTAGCATGACAAGTGCCACGCTCCCCACTGACACCTCGGTATCGCGTCTGGAGGGGCGAGTCGCCTTTCTACGCTCCGAGCTTCATATAACCGACGGTCAGGCACCTGCCTGGGAAATCTTTGCCGCCGCGCTGCGCTCCGGGCGCGAACACCTGGACGCCGCCCGTACCGCGCTCCAGGCCAGTACAACTGGTGCCGATCCCATGGCGCGGCTGGAATCCTTCGAGAACCACCTCACATCCCGCACCGAGGCAATTCGCCGGACCCGGCTTGCTTTCAATGCGCTCTATAGCCAACTCGACGACGCGCAGAAGCAGGTGGCAACAACCACGATGCTGCCCTTTATCGGAGCGTTCTGAGCGAGGAGGATGAGACAGCGAGACCGGTATCTTAGAGGTGCGGCTGCTGCGCTTCTAGGCGCTGCGCTGGTTGCCACGGCGCATGCGCAGACCGATCCCGCCGACCACGGCGCGCACCACCCGGAACAGCCATCGGCCAGTACAGAAGCGATTGTGCCGGAGGTTGCTGCCGGCGGGGCTATGACAATAGTCCCGCCAATGCCGGGTGCTGCGCCGACGGACGCTGGATGCGCCGGGATGATGGGCTGCATGGGTGGAGGCGGCTCGCGGCCCTTCTACGCAAGCCTCCTCGACATGCCCGAACTTACACCCGAGGCGCGCCGCATCATTGAGGCCGAGGCGCAGTGGCGCATCGGCTGGGGATCGCAAGCCGTCAATGTAGCTCAGGTGCGGCTATACCAAGCGCTCGCAGCGAACGACCCGGCAGCGATGCTCCAGGCAGCGGCCGGCATCCGCGAGGGTTTGCTGCGCCTAGAGAGTGGTACGGCCGCGTTGCGAGCAGTCGAGACGGGCACGCCGCCGCGACAGTTTGCGCTTGCTTGGTTCAGGGACCAGATGGCGATCCCGGCTTCGGAGGCCTCGCCGATGGTGATGAACGATGGTCCCTGGGGCCTCTTCTGGTACCACCTGACGACGATGGCATTCCTGGCGGTCGCGCTCATTTTGGCCCTGCTGATCCAATATGCCCGGATGCGACGGATCGGGGGGTTGATCGCCCGCCTCACGCCCACTGCCGCCGGAAGCGCGCCAGGCGTGGCGCGCGCTCCTGGAGCGGCATTCGTCGCCTCGGCCACGGCTTCGCCCAACACTGGAACGGCTTCGCCCAACACTGGCACGGCATCGCCCGATACGGTCCCGGCCACCGCGAGGAAGCCTTGGTCGGGCAAGCTGCGTGTCGCGGCGATTTTTCGAGAAACTGCCAACGTTAAGACGTTCCGACTGATGAATCCTGGGGGTGGGCACATCCCGTTCACCTTCCAACCGGGCCAGTTCTTAAGTTTTTCCGCTGAGGTCGACGGCAAGCCCCTAAGGCGTGCGTACACGATCGCCTCCTCCCCCTGTCAGCGCAGCTATGTAGAGGTCTCCGTCAAGCGCGAGGAGAAGGGTGCCGAGTCCAGATATCTGCATGACCAGGTGGCGATAGGCGACTCGCTCCAGGTGTCCGGGCCCTCAGGTTCCTTCACCTTCACCGGCGAGGAGGCCGACAGCATCGTCCTGATCGGCGGCGGCATCGGCATCACACCAATGATGTGCGTCATCCGCTGCCTGACTGACCGTTCCTCCCCGGGCGACATCTTCTTCCTGTATGGCGCGCGCTCTGTGGAGGATTTCGTCTTTCGCGAGGAGCTCGAGTATCTCGAGAAACGGCACGCCAACCTGCACGTCATTGCGACCATGGGGAGCGTCGTGGAGTCGACCTGGCGGGGAGCGCAGGGCCCCATTTCGAGGGAGTTCATCGCCCGATCCGTGCCAGACATCGCCCGAAGGCGCATCCATATCTGTGGCCCGCCGGCGATGATGGAGGCGGTCCAAGCGTCCCTCCTCGAGCTCGGCGTCGCCAAGAACAAGATCAAGACGGAGGCCTTTGGTCCGGCCCTCGGCCGGGCGCCGTCGGGTCCGGAGGCCGCTGACGACTCACCGCCACTTCCAGAGGTCGCCGTCACGCTGCCCACCGCCACCGCTCAGGTCGAGTTTTCCATATCGGGTAAGACCGGGGCGCTGGGACCCGACCAGTGCGTGCTTGAGGCGGCCGAGGCGAACGGCGTGGCGATCGACTTCTCCTGCCGGGTTGGGACCTGCGGCATCTGTGTCGTGCCCCTCAAGGCGGGCACAGTGACCATGGAGGTCGAGGAAGGGCTGCCTGCGGAGGACAAGGCCCGCGGAATGATCCTGGCCTGTCAGGCAAAGTCAGTCGGCAATCTCGTGGTTGAGGCCTGAACGTGAGCGACAGGGAGCGCTTTGCAGTCGGTACGCTGCTGACGATGGTGGCGCTCTTAGTGCCTGGCTTCCTGCTGCACACCGCGCCACGTTTCC
>CANITX010000104.1 GCA_947470575.1 Rhodospirillales bacterium | reverse complement strand
CTTCGCCCGCCTATGTGGCGTTGACACCAAGGCGATGGAACCTGCCCTGCGCGGCTTTCTCACCCAACGCGACGTGCTACGGCCGGAGGTACTATGGGAGAGCTATCGGCTGCGACGAGATCGTCTTGTCGACGAGAACCGCCTGACCACCTTCCATCCCGGCGAATGCTGGCAACGGGGGCTGGACTACAACGACGTTCTCGCTGCGATCAAGGCCGGTGAATTTCCGCGTTACGAGGGTTTCGATCTCTGGAAGTGAGCTCGGCCGGCACACTGTCAAGACAGGCGTTGGCTGGTTGCTCGCAGTTTATCGACCAAGGCCATGGCAAGGCACTGATAGAAGCGGTCGGGAAATGTCCGGTCCTTGGCGCTGACCTGCTCGATTTCGGCCCGGCCGATGGCCAGGACCTCGATGTCGGTCAAGGCCGTTACCGTGGCGCTTGCCGGAGCACGGTCGAGGAAGGACATCTCGCCAAACACCTGCCCCGGGCCAAGTTCGGCAATACGGACGACTTCCGATGCTTTGACGTTCTCCCGTTCGTCCGCATCCGCCGTTGGGTAGCGTTCGACTTTCACTTCGCCCTTGACCAGCAGGTACATGGTGCCCTGCAACGCGCCTTGGGTGATGACCTCCTGGCCTGCGCGAAACGTGCGCGGCTGCATGGATTGAAAAAGCGTTTCGCGCTCTTTAGCGGTCAATTTTGTGAAGCTTGTGCGCTGCGGCATCGGGTCGCGCCTCCGGATCCTTCTGGTCGGCGGCAGAATAACGATTCTCAGAGATCGTCGCGAAGGAAATGTTTTCCCACCGCAAAGAAAAACTGGCGCGAGCATCCTTGCCGGCACCCGACTGCGGGTCCAGCATGGGCAGCACACGACTTGGCAGGATCGGAACGGCTCGTGGACATTGCTCTCATCGGCATCGTTTTTCTTGCCTTCGTCGTCTCTGGCGGGGTCAAAGGCGCCGTCGGATTTGGCATGCCGACAGTGGCCGTCGCCCTGCTGAGTACGGCGTTCGGCGTGCGCGAGGCGATACCGCTGGTCGCCCTACCGTCCCTCGTCGCCAACATCTGGCAAATCGATTTCGGGAAAGGGCTGTTACCCCTGCTGCGGCGCTTCTGGTCGCTCAACGTTGCCATCGCAGCGGGCATCTGGCTGGGAACCTATTTCATGACGGCCATCGATGCCGATTGGCTGTCGACCGGCCTCGGCACGCTGCTGGTGCTGTATGGCATACTCGGCATAAAGACGCTGCGTGTGCAATTCGGCCGAACTGCGGAGCGGTATCTATCTCCTGTCATGGGGGCGTTGTCGGGAATCGTCGCCGGCCTCTCCGGTTCGATCATCGTGCCGCTGGTCTTTTACTTGCAGGCTCTGTCGCTCGGCCGCGACGAGTTCGTCCGCGCCGTCAGCGTGGCGTTGCTGACCGCGGCCGGATTCTGGACGGCGGCGCTCGCCAGCGAAGGCCTATTGACGTGGCATCATGCCCTGATCTCGCTCGCCGCGCTGATACCGGCGAGTCTTGGCCAATGGGGTGGAAGCAGACTACGCCGCCGCATGGATCAGGACCGCTTCCGCACCTGGATCTTCATCGCCATGCTGCTGATGGGCGCCAACCTGCTGCGCAAGGGGTTACTTCCCCTGCTGGGACTGTAAGCGAGCGGCCCGCCGCGCCGCCAGCATCTCGGCCGTCACCCGGTAGTAAGCAACCGGATTAGGGAATCCCTTGAGCGCCGCTTCCTCGACCACGGGAGCGTAGTCTGCGAGCAGCGGCGCAAGGGCCGGATCCCCGGCCGCCGCCATGGAGAGCACAATGTCCTCGCCCTGGCTGCGATCCTGAAGACGGGCCGCCATGTTGGCCGCAGATCCGTAGTAGTCGAGCCGATTGTTGAGCGTTACCGATATGCAGCGACCGGTATGGAAACCCAGCTTGATAATCACCGGCTCCTTGCCCGAGGCGGCGTTATAGACCGCGAAAGCATCTTGAATCCGCACCCCGCAGCGAAAGGCGTCGGCCGGATTGAGGAAGCTCGCCATCACCGCATCGCCGATGGTCTTGACCACGGTGCCATCGCATTCCCGAACGGCGGCCCCGATGAGGGCATAATGCTCGCGGACCAGGACATAGGCCTCGGTATCGCCGATGCGGTCGTAAAGCGCCGTCGATCCCTTGAGGTCGGTAAACATCAGCGTGACGCTATCGATTTCGACATCGTCGCCCGGACGAAGAACTTCTTCGGTAAACAAGTCGCGAAAAGCCTGCAGCGTCGTCGCGCGATGCGCGGTCAGGGCGTCGCGTGCCCATGCCCGCTCTTCCAACACCGCCGTACGCGGACGATCGCCGCGATTTTCCAAAGCCAACGTTCCCGATGGCGACGGTTCGCCGGCAACTACTGCCTGGCCATCGATGACGATGACGGGAAAACCCGCGTCGCCGCTCCAATCGACGATGGCCTCACCGCCCGGTTCGATCGTGCGAAGGCGGTAGATGCCATGGTCCAGATCGATGGGCTCCTGGCGGCGCTCGCCCGGTTGCAGCGTTATCTGCGCCTTGACGTGCGGTGTACTGAGCGGGCCGTAAAGGCAGTATTGGCCGCTGGCGATGGGCCGGATGGCCTGCGCCGGGTGGAATGCCAATTCGATGTTTTTTGTGTAATCGCGGCCATAGTCGATGTTGCACGAAGAACAATGGGCGCCCTTGGGCAATTGATCGAGGGTCGACACCGATACCTTGCCGACTTGACATCGCGGGCATAACAGGTCCCACCGCAAGCGAAGTAGGCCGTGCTTCACGGCATCGAGACAGAGCTCGACGGCATGACGGTCGGGAATGCCCCACTGGCGAGCCAGGCGCAGAGGCCGGATCGTCCACAGGTCGACTTCTTGGCTTTGCAACACGTAGTCGGCAAGTCGCTGCGCCAGTCCATGGCCTAAGGGATCGGCATCGATCCGGCCGACCGCCTCCATGGCCCGTTCGCGCGCACCGAAGGGCAAGTGCGGCGGCGGCATGTCGAAAGCAATCGTCCGTCGGCCGGCCGCAAACTCCCGGGCGCTTTCGGCAAGTCGGGTGAACTTGCGACGGGTCGAACTGAAAAAACCAAGGGCGACAGAGGCATCGCCCAGAATATTGGCGGTTTCCACTTCCAGCGTATAGTCGCCACGCGAGCCTGTTCCCTCGGGCGATAGGCGCAATGTGGCGGTCATCGACCGGAAAGGGCCATTGCGGAAGCGCCGTTGGTGGCTAAACCAGCGGCCGTCGATCCAGTTCGCCGGAAAATCGTCCCAGGTCAAGACCAGCGGCCCCACCTTGACACGCCCGACGAAGGAAACCGACCCGTCGGCGCCCGGCGTTTCTTCGATGTCGTGCTTCGGCAAAGCGGCTGCTTCATTGAAACGGGCGGTATCGGCCAACACCGGCCAGATGGCTGCCGCCGGGCTGTCGAAGTGCCAGGTCCAGGTTTCATTCCTGAGCATGGCCGTCGTTGCCTTACAGCACAATCAAGGTGGCGAGCCCCAGAAAGGTGGAGAAGCCGATGACATCGGTCACCGCGGTCAGAAAAACGGAGGACGCGACGGCCGGATCGGCCCCCATACTTTCAAGGGCGAGCGGGATGGTGATGCCGGCCAAGCCGGCAATCACCAAGTTGGCGACCATCGCCATGGCGATGGCCAAACCAATCGACAGATTACCGGACCATAGCCAGGCAACCACGCCGACCAACACGGCAAGGAGCATACCGTTGAGGCCCCCGACCAGGGTTTCCTTACCGATCAGACGCAGCGCATTCGTCGGCGTCAACTCCTTGGTCGCCAATGCCCGGACGGTAACGGTCAATGTCTGGGTACCGGCGTTACCGCCCATGGAAGCGACGATGGGCATCAGCACGGCCAGCGCCACGACTTGCGCGATGGAGTCCGAAAACTGGCTGATCACCATGGCGCCCAGGCTGGCCGTGAACAGATTGACCGCCAGCCATTTGAAACGCTGGCGCACCGTCTGCAAAGCGGCGGAGTAGAAGTCATCCTCCTGCACGCCGCCCAAGAGCATGATGTCTTCTTCATGCTCCTCCTGCATGACGTCGACCACATCATCGATGGTGATTTCGCCGACCAGTCGCCCGCTTTCGTTGACGACAGGTGCGGAAACAAGATCGCGCTGGCGGAAGAGGAAGGCAACGTCTTCCTGATCCATAGTAGCCGGAATGACGTGCATGTCCGTCGACATGATATCGGCAACACCGACCTGGCGACGCGAACGCAGAAGGCGGCTGAGCGGGATCGTGCCGACCGGCCGAAACATGGCATCGACGACGATGATGTCATAGAAGGTCGCTGGAAGACGGTCGGCATCCTCATCGGCGCTCTGGCGCAGAAAATCGATGGTTTGGCCTACCGTCCAATAGGACGCTACAGTGACCACTTCGCGCTGCATCAGGCGCCCGGCGCTGTCTTCTGGAAAGGTCAGCGCTTCTTCAATGAGAGCCCGGTCGGCGTCGGGCATTGCCTCGAGGATTTCGCGGCGTTCGGATTCGTCCAACTCCTCGATAACTTGAACAGCGTCGTCGCTGTCCAATTCGGCAACGACGGCGGCCACCTCCTTGGTGCCAAGCCGCTCGATGATTTCTTCGCGGACGGTCTCGTCCAACTCGCTTAGAACGTCGGGCGGCAAGTGGCGCCCAACGACGTCGATCAGACGTTCGCGATCCGTGGCGCTAAGGCGTTCGAGAATGTCGGCGATGTCGGCGGCATGCAGCGGGATCACCAACCCCCTGACGCGCGCCTCCTGACCTTCATGCAGAGCATCGAGTATCGATTCGATGCGGTCCGCTTCAAGCTCGTGCAGAAGTTCGGGAGAACCGCCATCGGCAGATGGCTGAGTTGAGAGTGGGGCTTCGCTCACGCTGGCATACTCCCAAACCGTGGCGCGCGTCTGGGCCGTCCTCGACGAACCGCTACGCCGTCACCCCTACATGCAACGAAGCCCGCCGCTGAGGCGACGGGCTTCGGGATTTTGGTGCGGTCGAGAAGACTCGAACTTCCACGAGGTTTCCCCCACAGCGACCTCAACGCTGCGCGTCTACCAGTTCCGCCACGACCGCTTAGTCCCTTGCCACAACGACGAAAAAGTTGTCGTTACCTGGGCGGGGACATAGCAAATCCCCGGAACGATAGCAAGGCAAGGCGCAGACCGATGAAAGCGGAAGTTCACGCCGCGATGCCGGTTGACTGGCAGGTGAGCGACGAACCCGTCCCCTATCCGGCCGCCGTCGCGGCGATGGAGCGCCGTGTCGCCGACATCCGCGACGAGACAGCACCGGAGGCCGTCTGGCTGCTGGAGCATCCCGCTCTCTACACGGCGGGAACCAGCGCCCGGGAATCCGACCTGCTCGATCCCGCCCGCTTTCCGGTCCACCGGACGGGTCGCGGCGGCCAGTACACCTATCACGGTCCGGGACAACGGGTCGCCTACGTCATGCTTGACCTGCAACGGCGCGGCGCCGACGTCAGGGCCTATGTGCAAACCCTCGAATCATGGCTTATCGCCGCCCTGGCGCTGCTGGGCGTTACCGGCGAACGCCGCGTCGACCGGGTCGGCATCTGGGTGGTCCGCGACGACGGACGGGAAGACAAGATCGCCGCCATCGGCGTACGCGTGCGCCGTTGGGTGAGCTATCACGGGGTGGCGATCAACGTCGACCCCGACCTGTCGCATTTCACCGGCATCGTTCCCTGCGGCATCGCCGGACATGGGGTGACCAGCCTCAAGGAACTGGGCCGGGACTGCTCCTTGCATGGCGTCGATGCGGCGCTACGGCAGGCTTTCGAGGCGACGTTCGGCGTAACCCGATCTCAACCTGCTACGAAAATGGATTAACGCCGCCCGGCGGAGACTTCGGGAATCAACCGCTCCAGTTCCTCGATGCGCTGCTCCGGCGCCGGATGGGTCGATAGAAAGGTCGGCTGGCTCTGTCCAAGCCGGCTCATGCTTTGCCACAGTTCAATCGCGGCGCGGGGTTGGTAGCCGGCTTGCGCCATGTAGTGTATCCCTATGCGGTCGGCCTCCAGTTCCTGATTGCGCGAATAGGGTAACACCACGCCATAGGTAGCACCGGCTCCGAGAAAAGCTTGCGCGGTTTCCGGCGGGACCGAGGTGACCGCGCCCAGAACATCGCCGATCAACTGAACGCCGATCTCCATCCCGACCTGGGTATTGACCCGCTCGGCGGCATGAGCGGCATCGACATGCGCGACTTCGTGACCGATCACGGCAGCCAACTTGTCCGGCGTGTTGGCGACGTTAAACATGCCTTCGTAGACACCGATCTTTTTGCCGGGTAAGGCGAAGGCATTGGCCTCGGGACTGGCGAAGACCACCACTTCCCATTCGTGCGGATTCTTGCCCGATGCCCTTAGGATGCGGCCTGCCACATCCTGAGCCGCCCGTTGATAGGTGACATTGCGCGACACCGGGGTTTCGGTGCGGACGGCCTTCCAGCTCTCCAGCCCCATCTGTTCCACCTGCGTTTCGGGCACCAAATTGAGGCCAAGCCCGGTGCCTTCCGTCATGCAGCCGGCGACGGCCCAGACCGATGCAAACGCCACGAACAACCGGCGAGTCTGAGCAGGCAACAAGGCCATAAGGGATGTGTACGACATCTAGCTTCTCCGCAACCTACTAAGGAATAGGAATCCGGCAAGAATATGTCTTACAGCGTCGGTCGCTTCTGGAAATCGTCCGAATCCGGCGGATCGGCGGGATCGGCCGCTATCTGCGTTACCCGGGCTTTCGGCGGTCCATGACGGCACATGGCGAGCATGTCGTCCACCAACTCCGGCGAGCCGCAAAACAGGGCTTCGACGCTGCCGTCGCTACGGTTGCGAACCCAACCTGTAAGACCGCGCGCCTGCGCCTCCTGAACGGTCCAGGCGCGATAAAACACGCCTTGGACGCGGCCTTCGATCCGCGCTCGAACGCAGATCGGCGACGTCATACGGATAGCTCGTATTCGAGGATAGGCTGATCGACGCGCAAGCTTTCACCAGGCTTGACGTGCAGCACGCCGATGGTGCCGTCCCGCCCGGCGCGCAGGATATTTTCCATCTTCATCGCTTCGATCACCGCCAGCGGCTCCCCAGCCTTCACGACCTGCCCCTCGACGACAGCCACGGATACCAGCAGGCCGGGCATGGGCGACACGACAACATGCGAGGTATCGGCCTGACGCTTCTCGGGCATGTATGCTACCAATTCAGCAGCACGCGGCGACAGTACGAATACGTCGGCCAGGCAACCGGCATGGCCGAGGCGATAAGCGATGCCGCGGCGAACAATTCCGAACACGCCGGCAGACACGCCGTCGACGATCGCCCGAAATTGACGGTCGCCAATCTGCCAGTCGCTGCGCAAGGCGACCGCCCGGCCATCCACCGTCATGTCCCAGCCGCCATCGGCGGATTCGATTTGAAGGCGGTGGGAAACACCGCGCAGGCGGACGACCCAGGAGTTGCCTACGCTGCGTTCATGGCCGGCGACCTGGCCGGGAATGCTGGCGGCGCGCGACTGATACGCCCAGTGCACCGCGCCGGCGACGGCAACGATGGCAAGGAAATCGCCGACTTCCGCTTTTTCCGGATCGAAACCGTCGGGGAATTCCTCAGCGATAAAGCCGGTCGTCAGGTGTCCGGCGCAAAACCGGTCGTTCCGAACAAGCGCGGCAAGGAACGCCAGATTGTTGGCGACGCCGTCAATGGCAAAGATGTCGAGTGCCGCGCCCAGGCGCTGGATTGCCTCGCTTCGGTCTCGGCCCGAGGCGATCAACTTGGCGATCATCGGGTCGTAATACATGCTGATCTCGCCGCCTTCGACGACGCCGGCATCGATGCGAATACCGTCGCCCTCTTGCGGCGGGCGATAGCGCGACAGGCGGCCGATGGAGGGAAGAAAGCCGCGCGATGGATCTTCCGCATAGACCCGCGCCTCGATGGCCCATCCGTCGCGGCGGACATCCTCCTGAACAAACCGCAGCCGTTCGCCGGCCGCGATGCGGATCATCTCTTCGACCAGGTCGAGGCCGGTCACGCATTCGGTGACGGGATGTTCGACCTGAAGCCGTGTGTTCATTTCCAGGAAGTAAAAATTACGCTTGGCATCGACGATGAACTCGACCGTGCCGGCCGAGGTGTAGCCGACGGCCCGTGCCAAGGCGACAGCCTGCTGCCCCATGGCCTGGCGCGTTGCCTCGTCGAGAAACGGCGACGGCGCTTCCTCGATCACCTTTTGATGGCGGCGCTGGATCGAACACTCCCGTTCGCCGAGATGGACCGTATTGCCGTGGCTATCGGCCAGCACCTGAATCTCGATATGGCGCGGTTCCTCGACGAATTTCTCGATCAGCAGCCGGTCGTCGCCAAAACTGGCCTTGGCTTCGCGGCGAGCGGCGGCATAGCCCTCGCGCACCTCGGCATCGTCGCTGGCAACGCGCATGCCCTTGCCGCCGCCGCCGGCAGAAGCCTTGAGCATGACTGGGTAGCCGACGCGCCGTGCGATGGCCACGGCCTGGCGCGCATCGTCGACGGCACCGTCGTGGCCGGGAACGGTGCTAACGCCGGCACGCGCCGCCAACCGCTTCGATTCGATCTTGTCGCCCATCGCTTCGATGGCTTTCGGCGTCGGGCCGATAAACGTGACCCCTTCCCGCTTCAAGCGACGGGCGAACGCAGCATTTTCGGAAAGAAAGCCGTATCCTGGATGAACCCCATCGGCGCCTGTGGCCCGGATAGCGGCAATGATGGCTTTGACGTTGAGATAACTTTCGGCGCTTGCCGCCGGACCGATGCACACCGCTTCGTCGGCCAAACCGACATGGGCCGCGCCACGATCCGCCTCGGAGTAAACGGCCACCGTCTTTATGCCCATGCGGCGCACCGTGCGCATGATACGGCAAGCGATTTCACCGCGATTGGCGATCAATATCTTCTTGAACATCGAGCGTCGACTTCCCCGCTCCCAATGCGCCCATGATTTTAACGGCGCTTCCTGCCTTCTTCATCGGTTTGGACAAAAAGGTCAAGCAACGGCATGGGCACAACGCTTTTGCGTCGCGGAACGGCGCCACTGTGAAAAGGACCCCAAGGCGATTGCGAGCAGACAAGGCCTACCTGCGGAATTTCGCCGATCCGGGACGAAAGCTTACAGAAGCCGATGCGACATGCGTCGGCGTTCGGCGACGCCACTTCAGCTTTGAGCTCTTAAGCCGCTTGGCCCGAGGCCGGGGTTTCGGCGATTACCAACGCACTTTGCTCGCCCCCCTTGCCTCGCGATTTCGCACGATACATGGCGGCGTCCGCCAACGATAACAAATCCGTCGGAGATTGCGCATGATCGGGATAGATCGCGACGCCGATGCTGGCGCCGGCTGAAACATTCCGTCCCCCGATCAAGTAGGGACGCTGTAGATCGGCGGCAAGCTTCCGGGCGATGCGCATGATGTCGAGTCGGCTGTTAACACCGGTCAAAATCACGGCGAATTCATCGCCACCAAGACGCGCCGCCGTGTCCGACTCCCGAACGGCACTGGCCAGGCGTCCGGCAACATCAACGAGCAGCTGATCGCCAACTTGATGACCGAAGTTGTCGTTCACCAGCTTGAATCCATCCAGGTCGACGAACAACAACGCCGCCAATCGTCCATTGCGCCGTGCCAGAACGACTGCCTGCGACACGCGGTCAAGGAACAGTCCCCGGTTCGGCAATCCGGTCAGCGGATCGTGGGTTGCCTGTTCCCGAAGGCGGTCTTCCTCGCGCTTGCGTACGGTAATGTCGGTTAAAATGGCGATGTGCTTGGCAATCCTGCCTCGGCGATCGCGAAAACAGGAGATCGACAGCCACAACGGATAGTCTTCCCCATTCTTCCGCCGGTTCCACAATTCACCCGCCCACCGCCCTTCGGCTTTCAAGGCCGTCCATAAGGCCGTCATGCCTTCCGTGTCGCGACGGTCGGAGGCGAGCATTTTGGGGTCGCGACCGAGAACATCCGCCGCTGCGTAGCCGGTGATGCGAGAAAATTCCGCATTGACCGCGATGATGCGGTTGTCGGCATCGGTCACCATGATGCCTTCGCTGGCAGCCGTAAAAACAGCCGAGGCCACATCGTCATCGGCCGGTAGCAGGCCAATCGTCGTCTTGCCGTGCCGATGGCTGCGTACCGCATCGCTGACCGCCGCACTTAGGCGCACCGGCGAATCCCATTCAACGATATCGGCCGCGCCAGCCCGGATCAAGGCGACGGCACCGTCGGCTTTGACGTCTTGCGCCACGACGATGACGGGCAATCCACCCTGTCGGCGCGCATGGGCCACAACCTCGCGCACGGATAGCGGCGCCGCAGGATGGGCCAACACGATGGCATCCCACTGTTTGGAGGCACAGGCTTGGCGTGCCGCGCCCATCCTGGTCACCGAGAAGACTTCGAAGCCAGCACCCGCCGAGTTGAGGATACCGGACAGCCTGGCTGCCCTATCGGGTGAGGACTCGACAATCAAGACCTGCATCGGAAGGGCCCCTTGAGACCATTTTAGTGCATAGGTTTACGCACTTTCGCATAGCTCGGTTAATTTGGTGCTAACGCCCCGGTGCTGCCCTAAGATTAAGAGTTACAACCGGGCAAAGATTGTCCAGGGTTCACAAAGCCGACGGCCATTGCCGTAGAATTAAGGGACGAATCATGCCCCGCATCCGCACGCTATCGCTCCTTATGCTGGTTCTTGCCACGGCTTGGGCAACGCTCACGCCGCTAAGGACCCATGCCGCCGAAACGGCTGGGAAGGTCAGCCGGGTATCGGGAACCAGCCAAGTAGCGCGTGGCGGCACGGCAACGGACATCAAGGTCGGCGATGCCCTCGAAGTCGGGCAGGTCGTGAGCACAGGAGCGGACGCACGGCTGGAACTTTCAATGATCGATGGCGCCACGCTTACACTGGGCCCCAGCACCGTCCTTGAAATCGAGTCCCATCTTTTCGACGGCCAGGGAAAAGGCAACGGCGCTCTCAAACTGCTTCGGGGCGCCTTGCAAGCCGTATCGGGACAACTCGCCCATCTATCGAACAAGCCATTCACCGTAGCCGGACCGGTGGCCACGATCGGCATCCGGGGAACAACTGATCTGCCCCCTTTAGAGCGGTCCAAAAGTTAACTTAGACTGGACCCTGAAGGAGACGGAACATGGGCAAGAAGCACGGGCCTGAAGAAGTTATCGGCAAGCTGCGCGAGGCGGAGATCGTATTGGCGCAAGGCGGCACGGCGAGCG
>CANITX010000103.1 GCA_947470575.1 Rhodospirillales bacterium | reverse complement strand
TTTACGTGCACTCCGATCTTGGCATCGATTGGATGATGTGGGGCTCGCCGGCCAACGTCGCCAATCCGCCCTGGGATACCCAAGCCTGGGCCGCCGCCCGCGCCGCCACAAGCTGGCCCGATGCCGATCTGTTTGCCGAGTATCTGAAAGCTTAGATTGACCGCGCCGTCGCCTGTGGTATTGCCGCCGAACACCGGCGAGAGAGGCTGCCTTGGCATTTTTGTTGGCATTATCGTCCGCGCTTATCCTCTACGGCACGATGTATCCCTTCGACTTCACCGCCGGGGCGCATCCCGGCGACGTGCTCGACCTGTTGACGGCATCGCTCAAGACGCGGCCGGGGCGCGGCGATACCCTGTCGAACGTCGTCCTATTCCTGCCCTTCGGCTTTTTCGCCATGCAGTCGCTGCTGCTGCGGGCGCCGCGCCTGCTGCGCCTGATCTGCGTCGTCATTCTTGGGGCCGCGTTCTCGTTTGGCATCGAATGGGCCCAGGCCTATTTGCCGCTCCGGGTAACCAGTGTCTTCGACCTTGTCTTGAACACCCTTGGCGCGTTGTTGGGCGCCGCCGCGGGCTGGCCGGACTGGCGGACGCAGCTGTCCCGGTTGCAGGCCGGCAGCCGGCCGCCGACCCTGTTTCCGGTCCTGCTGCTGGCGGCGTGGCTGGGCTATCGGCTGTTTCCATACGTGCCCACCATCGACTTTCAGCATGTGAAGGACGCTCTCAAGCCGCTGCTGTCGGCCGGCCTGCCGCCGCTGGACATGCTGCGCCACCTGATCGTGACGCTGGTCGTCGGCCGGATGTTGCAGGCGTTGACCACCCCCGGCCGCGCCCGGCTGGGCCTTGTCCTGATCGCCTTCGGCGTCATCGCCGCCAAGCTGTTCATCGTGACCAAGACGATCCTGCCGGCCGAACTGGCCGGCGTCGTCGCCGGCGTCGCGCTCTGGGTATTCGTTCTCAGCCGGTGGCGCCGGCATACGGCCATCGTCGCCGCGCTGTTGGCCCTGCAGATCGCCATTCAGGGCATGACGCCGTGGTCGTTGCGCGCCGAGCCGGCGTTCATCTCCTTCATCCCGTTCTTCGGCTTCCAAGGCGGTTCGATGTCGGTGAACCTGCAATCCTTCCTCGAAAAGGCCTTTCTCTATGGCGGGCTCGTTTGGCTGCTGGTCCAGGCCGGCCGCAGCCTGGCCTTCGGCCTGATCGCCAGCGTCGCCCTGCTCACCGCCGTCGAACTGGTGCAGATGTTCCTGGTCAACCGCACATCGGAGATCACCGATCCGCTGCTGGCGCTGATCCTCGGACTGACGATGTATATACTGGACCTGCGCGACCGGACGAAGCCCGCGGAACAGGGTCGGCCGCGTCAGGCCATATAGCCGCCGTCCACCGCCAGGATGGTGCCGACGGCATAGGAAGCGGCGGGGCTGCACAGCCAAAGGACGGCGGCGGCGATCTCCTCGGCGGTTCCGATGCGCCGGCGCGGTGTCTGCGCGACGATGCGGCCGGCGATCTCACTGTCCCGCTTCATCCAGTTGGTCACCGGCGGCGTTTCCACCCAGCCCGGACAGACGGCGCAGATGCGCGGCCCGTCGGCGGCGTTCTCCAGGGCGGCGCTGCGCGTCAATCCGATCACCCCGTGCTTGGCCGCCGCATAGGCGGCGCCGCCGGGGAAGGGATAGCCGCGCAGGCCGTCGACCGAGGCGTTGTTGACGATAACGCCGCCGCCGGCGCTCTTCATGGCCGGTATCTGGGCGCTCATGCACAGGAACACCGAGGTCAGATAGCCGTCGATGGTCTTTTGCCAGGCGTCGTGGGTCATCTGGCCGATGGGCGCCCCGCGCCCGCCGCTGCCGCCGTTGTTAAAGGCATAATCGAGGCGGCCGTATTTCTCGATGACCGCGTCGATCAGGCCCGCCGCCGCGCGCGGCTTGGCGACATCGGTCGCCTGCCAGTGCACCTCGCCGGCCTTGGCCAGCGTTTTCAGCGCGCCGCGGGCGGCGGCCTGGCCGCGGCTGGCGATCACCACCCGCGCCCCCTGTCGGGCAAAGGCGCCGGCCGTGGCCAGGCCGATGCCGCTGCTGCCGCCGGTCACCAACGCGACCTTGCCGCGCAGGCCGGGATAGATCGGGTCGTCGGAATCGGGGCGCGGCGCGGCAGCGGCCATCGGTGTCATCCCTTCATCGGCGCATCGGACAACGGATGGTGGCCAGCACCGCGCGGCGCGTCAATTGCGGCAACGGCAGATGGCGGCGATGTTGCCGAACGCCGGCTTTCAGCCGGGAATTATCCGCGGCGAAGCCGGCGCGGCCCCCTCACTGCGGCCGTTCGCCCTTGACCAGGCAGCGGTACAACAGCCGGCGCTGGGCCGGGTCGTAGTCGAATTCGGCCTTGTGCAGGGCCGAGCGGTTGTCCCAGATCAGCATGTCGCCCCGGCGCCATTTGTGCACATAGGTGAAGGCCGGGCGGACGACGTAGCCGACCAGTTCGTCGAGCAGGTCCTGGGTGTCCTCGGGCGTCATGCCGACGATGTTTTCCACCTTGTTCGGGTGGAAATAGATCGCCTTGCCGCCGGTGTCGGGATTGGTCCGCACCAGCGGCTGAATCACCGGCTTGCGAGTGCCTTCCTGCTGCCACTTCTTGCGGTCGCTGTTCTTGCTGCGCGCCGCGCTACCGACGATGACGTTGACCGTCTGCATGCCGTCGATGCGCTTGCGGAAATCCTCGGGCAGCGATTCGAAGCCGGCCTTGGAGCTGGCCAGATTGGTGGCGCCGCCGTTGTCCGGCAACTCGACGGCATAGAGCGTCGTGAACTTCGGCGGGAATTCCTGATTGGTATGGTCGGAATGCCAGCGCTCGCCGTTATAGACGCGCGAGCCGTCCTTGTTCTTGCGCATGCTGTCGACGGTGCCGACGAAGGGCAGGTCGGGCATCCGGTACTTCGCGTCCTCGTCCTGCATCGACTCGCCGAACAGCCGGGTCGCGGCCAGGAATTGCTGCGGCGTGAAATGCTGATCGCGGATGACCAGCGCGATGTTGTCGACCAGGGCGCGGTAGAGCTGCTGTTGCGTCGCCTCGTCCAAAGGTTGGCTGAGGTCGATGCCGGTCACTTCGGCGCCGATGTGTTCGGATATTTTCGCGATCTGCATAGACGAGCCCTCCCGGCTTTCAGCCTTGGCCCCGGCAGCTCATTTCCGCCAGGGCGTGACCCCAGCCTGCCACCGCCACCTGCCGCAATCAACCATTGCGTGAGGGCACAGGGCGCGAGGCCTGAAGGATTGGCGGGCGCCGTAGGGACCCCGGCCCTACGGCCACGGGTCGATAGGGGGCGGCCGCACGGACACGGCGGGCCAAGCCCCAGCGGGACCGTCGGAGGCGAAAGTACCCGTCCCCTTAGCCCGTGCCTGCAAACGAAACCGCCGCCACAGTCGCACTGTGGCGGCCGATGTCGTGCGACGACGAGGCGATTAGATGATGCCCAGCGCCGACTTCGTCTTGGCGTCGAGTTCGCCCGTCGCTTCCAGATTGTGGCTCTTCTGGAAAGCCTTCAGGGCGGCGACGGTCTTCTTGCCCATCTTGCCATCGACGTGAAGCTTGGCGCCCATCTTGTTGAGGGCCAACTGGGCATTCTTCGCCTCGGGGCTTGCGGCGATGTGCTGGGTGGCCTTCTTCGTGGCAGCTTCAGCGGGAGCGACGACGGCGGATAAGGCAAACGTTGCGCCGACTACGGCGAGCGCAAGGGTGGCAACACGGAATATGTTCATGAGGAAACTGCTCCAGGAGTTGAATGGTAACATGGGAATCATATGCCTCTGTCAGCGATTCGCCTACACCCAACCTTTCCGAGCATAGATGATTTTTGCCGTCGGACCGTGGCCTTCGCAGCGACCCTTCCACCCTCGGGTTTCAGCGCGCGACGCCGCCGCGAAGATGGGGAAGGGCCCCGGCAGGGGACGATTGTCAGGCCCGATCGCGGCTTATGTCGGCCGGGAACGGGTCGCCGACGACTTGAAATTGCAGGGAAATGGCAACGCCGACCTGAATATCGGGTAAGACCAAATGCCGGGTTCGCCAAGCGGCTTTAACGCCTTCTATCCGCGCAGCGGGACCGACGGAAACAAACGCCAGCGGCGCGGGCGCAGCGCCAGCCGGCCGGTTGAGCCGATCGTCGCATCGACCGATACGTCGATCTCGACGCGTTGGCCGGAGGCGCCCACTTCCGTCTCGATGCGCCGCGTGCCGCCGTGGCGCCGGGTGCCGACGACGACCCCCGGAATCGACGGTCCCGGTCCGGTCACGATCTCGACGTCGTGCGGGCGGAAGAACAGGGTCGCGTCGCCGTCGGCGGCGCCATCCGCGTGCAAACCGATAGGCCTGTCGGCAAGGTACAATTGGCCGCTGTTGACGCTCACCGCAACGGCGTTCGATTCGCCGATGAAGCCGAATACGAAGGGCGAATTGGGCGTGTCGTAAATCTCATCCGGCGTGCCCACCTGTTCGATGCGCCCCTGGCTCATGACGACCACCCGGTCGGCAAGCTCCAACGCTTCTTCCTGGTCGTGGGTCACGAAAACCGTGGTATGGCCGGTGCGGTCGTGAAGTTCCCGAAGCCAGCCGCGCAATTCCTTACGCACCTTGGCATCCAGCGCGCCGAAGGGCTCGTCGAGCAGCAGCACGCTCGGTTCGATGGCCAGCGCGCGGGCCAGCGCGACGCGCTGGCGCTGGCCGCCGGAAAGCTGCGAGGGATAGCGCCCCTGCAACCCGGAAAGCTGCACCAAGTCCAAAAGCTCGCTCACGCGGCGCTGGATTTCGGCAGCGTTCGGACGCGTGGCTCGCGGCCGGATGCGCAGCCCGAAGGCGATGTTTTCCAGCACGCTCATGTGACGGAACAGGGCGTAGTGCTGGAAGACGAAGCCGATATGGCGCTCCTGAACGCTCTTGGTCGAAGCGTCCTCGTCTCCGAAGTAGATCGAACCTTGGGTCGGGCTTTCCAATCCGGCGATCAGGCGCAGCAGCGTGGTCTTGCCGGAGCCGGACGGTCCCAACAGCGCGATCAGTTCGCCCGAGCGGATATCGAGCGAGACGTCGTGCAGCGCCGCGAAGCGCTGGAATTCCTTTTTCACGTTGACGACGCGAACGTCCATGGCCCGTCCCTGTTGTCTGATGCCGCGTAGCGGGGGTCATTAGTTAATGCCGCGTAGCGGGGGTCATTAGTTAATGCCGCGTAGCGGGGGTCATTAGTTAATGCCGCGTAGCGGCAGCGATCTCGGCGCCGTAACGCCATTCCATCGCTGCCTTGAGGCCGAGCGTGAGCAAGGCCAGCAAGGCGAGCAGCGACGCGACGGCGAAAGCCGCCACGACGTTGTATTCGTTGTAGAGAATCTCGATATGCAGCGGCAGGGTCGTGGTCGCGCCGCGGATACGCCCGGAGACGACCGAAACGGCACCGAACTCGCCCATGGCGCGGGCGTTGCACAGCAGCACGCCGTAGAGCAGGCCCCACTTTATATTGGGCAGGGTGACGAAGCGAAACGTCTGCCAGCCGCTGGCGCCGAGCGACAGGGCGGCCTCCTCGTCGGTGGTGCCCTGTTCCTGCATCAGCGGGATCAGCTCGCGCGCCACGAACGGAAAGGTCACGAAGATCGTCGCCAGCACGATGCCGGGCACCGCGAACAGTATCTCGACACCGTGCGCCTTCAGCCAGGGGCCGAGCACGCTGCCGGCGCCGAACAACAGGACGTAGACCAGCCCCGAAATTACCGGCGAGACCGAGAACGGCAAGTCGATCAGCGTCGTCAGAAGCGCCTTGCCCTTGAACTCGAACTTGGCGATGGCCCAGGCGGCGGCGACGCCGAAGACGATGTTCATGGGGACCGCGATGATCGTGACCGTCAACGTCAGGCGGATGGCGGACATCGCGTCGGGCTCGATCAGCGCCGCGAGGTATGTGGCGAATCCCTTGCTCAGCGCTTCGGCGAACACCGAGACCAGCGGCAGGACAATGACCAGCAGCAGGAAGGAAACGGCGATCAGGGTCAGGGTCCAGCGTGTCGCCTTGTGCTCGGTCGTCGCGCCGGTAAACGACGGCGACACGATGGGTCCGCGCGACGGCGAAGTATCAGCCGCCATAGCCGTACCTCCGCCGGCTCCAGGCCTGGATCAGGTTGATCGCCAGCAACATGGCGAATGAGACGATCAGCATCGCCGCGGCGACAGCGGTAGCGCCCGCATAGTTGAACTCTTGCAGGCGGATGACGATCAGCAACGGCGCGATCTCCGACACATAGGGAATATTGCCGGCGATGAAGATGACCGAGCCGTATTCGCCGACGGCACGCGCCAGCGCCAACGCGAAACCGGTCAGGATCGCCGGCATCAGGCCGGGCAGGATGACGCGGCGCACCGTCTGCCAGCGATTGGCGCCGAGCGTCGCCGCTGCTTCCTCGCTTTCGCGGCTGAGCTCCTCCATCACCGGCTGCACGGTGCGCACGACGAAGGGCAGGCCGATGAAGATCAGCGCGATGACGATGCCCAACGGCGTATAGGCCACCTTGATGCCGAGCGGCGCCAGCAGACCGCCGATCCAGCCATTGGGTGCGTAAAGCGCGGTCAGCGCGATGCCGGCAACGGCGGTTGGCAAGGCGAAGGGCAGATCGACGATGGCGTCGAGAATGCGCCGGCCGGGAAAACGGTAGCGAGTCAGCACCCAGGCGACGAGGACGCCGAACGGGACGTTGATAGCCGCAGCAACGAGAGACGTGCCAAAACTTGTTTTCAGCGCGCTAACCGTCCGCTCGTCCAAAGCAATGGCCCAAAAGCCCGACCATCCGAGCGATGCGGTGCGCCACACCACCCCGGCCAGAGGTAGGAGGATGATCAGAGACAGGTAGGTCAGCGTGAAGCCGAGCGCCAACCCGAAACCCGGGATGACGCTCGGCTGCTTGATCCGCCAGCCGCCCGCCAGGCCGATGGATGTCATGTCACTTTCCCGGCTTGTAGATCTGGTCGAAGACGCCGCCGTCGAGGAAGAACCGGGGCTGCGCCTTGGCCCATCCGCCGAAGTCGTCGATAGTGACCAGCGTCAGGCTGGGGAAGCGCTTCAGGTCCTTCGGATCGGCGGCTTCGGGCTTGGTCGGGCGGTAGTAATTTTTCGCGATGATCTTCTGGGCTTCGTCCGTGTACAGAAATTCAAGATAGGCCTGGGCAACCGCGCGGGTCTTCTTAGCGTCGACGTTGCCGTCGACCAGGGCGACCGACGGTTCCGCCTTGATCGACAGGCTCGGCACCACGATCTCGACCGTGTTGGGCCCGAGTTCGTCGATGGCGAGGAAGGCTTCGTTCTCCCAAGCCAGCAGCACGTCGCCGATGCCGCGCTGGACGAAGGTGGTGGTGGAACCCCGCGCGCCGGTATCGAGCACCGGCACGTTCTTATACAGGGCCGCGATATACGCTTGAGCCTTGGCCTCGTCGCCGTTGTGCTGCTTGAGCGCCCAGGCCCATCCGGCCAGGAAGTTCCACTGCGCGCCGCCGGAGGTTTTGGGATTTGGCGTGATCACCTGCACGCCGTCTTTCACCAGGTCGCCCCAATCTTTGATACCCTTAGGGTTTCCCTTGCGGACCAGGAAGACGATGGTGGAGGTGTAGGGCGCACTGTTGTGGGGCAGCCGCGCGGCCCAGTCGGCGGGAATCTTCTTGGAGTTTTTGGCGATCGCGTCGATGTCGCCGGCCAGCGCCAACGTGACCACATCGGCGTCGAGGCCGTCGATCACGGCGCGAGCCTGGGCGCCGGAACCGCCATGGGATTGCTTAACGGTCACGGTCTCGCCGGTCTTGTTCTTCCAATACGTGGCAAAGGCGGCATTGACGTCCTTGTAGAGTTCGCGGGTCGGATCGTAGGAAACGTTCAGCAAGGTGGTGTCCGCCAGGGCCGGCGCGCCGGCGGCAAGCCCGAACAGGGCGAGGAATGCGCCAAGGGCAAGTACCTGTCTGCGTCGCAACATGGTCCATCTCCGTCAGGCATTGTTATGAAGTTGCCGAAAGGAAGTACGATGGACCCTTTCTCTATCTACTTAGTCGTCTTTGTCAACAAATGCTGTGATACAAAAATAAATAACACTTAATATTTGTGTTATATGGCGAAGTGCCGGATGGCCTCGGCGGGCGCGGTTAGCAGAGCATCGGCGATGGAGGTCTTATCCAGAATGCCGCGGGTGGCCTCCGCGACTCGGGCGAAAACATTGCGCACCTCGCAGTTCGCCTCGCTGACGCAGTCGTCGCAGCGTCGGTAGGCGATCTTGCTGAGGCAGGGCAACGGCGCGATCGGCCCGTCGATAATGCGCAGAACCTCGCCGAAGGTGACCTCGGACGCCGCGCGCAGCAGGAAGTAGCCGCCGCCCTTGCCGCGCCGGCTCATGACGATGCCGTGGTGCTTGAGGTCGAGCAGGATCTGTTCGAGGAATTTCTTGGGAATGCTCTGGGCCTGGGCGATTGCCGCGATCTGCAACGATTGGCCGGGCCCGGCGGCGGCCAAAGCAATCAACGCCCGCAGGGAATATTTGGCTTTTTGCGAAATCATGGCTTAAGGCGACATCCTCGGGCCCGGCTCGTATTCTAGGGCCGCGTCGAGTGTCGCATGGGGGGCCAGGGAAGGCCAAGCCATCCGGCGGCGACGGCGTCGGGCCACAGGTCAAATAACGGGGAGAAACGGCGATGCCGGCAGACTACGCGAAGACGGGCCCCTTGCGGCTGCGCACCCATCTGGGCGACCGGACCAACACGCACGGCATTCTCACCGGCGGGATCGCCTCGCCGCTGGTCGAGCTCGACATCTGCGGGCCAAAGGGCGTGGCGCAAGGCTTCAAGCCGCTGGTGCGCGACGGCGCCTTCGAGGTCAGCGAGCTGTCGATCATGACCTATCTGCAGGCCAAGTCTTACGGCAAGCCACTGGTCTTGGTGCCGGCCGTCGTGCTCGGGCGCTTCCAGCACGTGTTCCTCGCCTGCCGCAGCGATTTCGGCGATGCCCATCCGCGCGCCCTCGAAGGCCGGCGCGTCGGCATCCGCTCCTACACCGTCACCACCGTGACCTGGGCGCGCGCCATCCTGAGCCGCCAGTACGGCGTCGACGTCGATAAGATCACCTGGGTCGCCTATGAGGATTCGCACCTGGCCGAATTCCGCGACCCGGCGAATGTCGAGCGTATCGATCTTGCCGGCCGCTCGCTCGAACAACTGCTGATCGACGGCGATGTCGATGCCGCCGTGCTCGGCCGCGAAGTCGGCGATCCGCGCCTGCGTACCCTGTTTCCCGATCCCAAACAGGCGGCGCAGGAATGGTACGACCGCTTCGGCACGCTGCAGCTCAATCACCTGTTCGTGGTCAACACGGCGCTGTCGCAGCAGCGCCCCGACGTGGTGCGCGCCATCTACGACATGCTGTACCGCGCCAAGCAGGCGGCGCCGAAAACCGAACTCGGCCTGGATGTGCTGCCCTTCGGTGTGGCGAACACCCGCCGTCATCTGCAATGCGCCATCGATTGCGCCTTCGAGCAGAACATCATTCCCCGCCGCTACGACGCCGACGAACTGTTCGACGACACGACGCGGGCGCTGGGCGGCTGATCGCCGGACAGGGGACAGGCCGCGAAGCCGCCGCGCCGCCTATTCGTAGCGCAGCGCGTCGATGGGGTTGAGGTGCGCCGCCTTGCGGGCCGGGTAGAAGCCGAAAAATATCCCGATGCCAGTGGCCGAACCGAAGGCGAGAAGGATGGCCTCGGCCTTCACCAGGGTCGGCCATTCGCCCAGGCTGGCGATGCCGATCGCGCCGGCGATCCCCAAGACGACCCCCGCCAATCCGCCGATCAGCGACAGCGTGACCGCCTCGATCAGGAATTGCAGCAAAATGTCGCGCGCCTGGGCGCCGAGCGCGATGCGCAGGCCGATCTCGCGCGTCCGCTCCGTCACCGACACCAGCATGATGTTCATGATGCCGATGCCGCCGACGACCAGCGAAACCGAAGCGACCGCCGCCAGCAGCAGGGTCATCACCCGGGTCGAACTGGCGCGCATTTCGAGCACCTGCGACAGATTGCGCACGACGAAGGGATCCGCTTCGTTGGCCCGCACCCGGTGGCGTTGGCGCAGCAGGGAGGCAACCTCGTCGGCCGCCTCTTCCATCGCGTCGGCGCCGCGCGCCTTGACATAGATGGCGCTGACCAACTGCGGATTGATCGTCCGCCCGCCGATCAGGCGCTTCTTGGCGGTGCTCAGCGGCACCACGACCCGGTCGTCCTGGTCCTGGCCGCCCATCGCCTCGCCCTTGGGGGCGAGGACCCCGATGACGGTCAAGGGCACCTGCCGGATGCGCACGATCTGGCCGATGGGGTCTTCGGACGGAAACAGGTTGCGGGCCACCGTGTCGCCGAGCAGGACGACCTTGGCCGCGCCCTTGACCTCTTCCGGTCCGAACCAGCGGCCGCCGGCGACAGCCCATTCGCGGGCCTCTTCATACTCCGGCGTCACGCCTTCGATGACCGTCGACCAGTTCTGGTTGCCCATCACCACCTGGCCGTTGCCGCGCACAATCGGCGCGGCAACCAGGACGCTGGCGACCTCGTTCTGGATGGCCGTCGCGTCGTCCAGTGTCACCGTCTGGCGGGCGCCACGGGCCTGGCGCGTGCCGCCTGTGGTCGGGGCGCCGTTCTGCACCATGATCAGATTGGCGCCCAAGGCGCGGATCAGGCTTTCGACCCTCGCTTCGGCGCCGGCGCCGACCGAGACCATGACGATGATGGCGCCGACCCCGATGATGATGCCGAGCGCCGTCAGCGTGCTGCGCAGCATGTTGATGCGGATCGCATGCAGCGCGGCGAACAGGCAATCCCACAGGATCATGCGGCATGCTCCTTGTGGACGGTCGCCGCGGCCAGCAGGCTTTCGGCATCCTGCGGCACGGCGTTGCGCTCGGACGATTCCAGGCAGCCGTCGCGAAACCGCAGGATGCGCTGGGCAAAGCCCGCGATATCGGGCTCGTGGGTGACCAGGACGATGGTCATGCCGGCGCGGTTGAGGCGTTGGAAGACGGCCATGATCTCCAGGCCGGTGACGGTATCGATGGCCCCGGTCGGTTCGTCGGCAAGGATCAGGGCCGGGTTGTTGACCAGCGCGCGGGCGATGGCCACGCGTTGCTGCTGGCCGCCGGAAAGCTGCTGCGGCATGTGATGCATCCGCTCGCCCAGGCCGACGGCGGCCAGCATGGCGGCGGCGCGCGCGTGCCGTTCCTTGCGCGGGGTGCGGCTGTAGAGCAGCGGCAGTTCGACGTTCTGCGCCGCCGTCGTGCGGGCCAGCAGATTGAACTGCTGGAAGACGAAGCCGATCTTGCGATTGCGGATGGCGGCCAGACCATCGGCATTGAGGCCCTCGATTGCGACA
>CANITX010000102.1 GCA_947470575.1 Rhodospirillales bacterium | reverse complement strand
GTGTCGCGGCATCCGGCACGCCGTCGAGCAGCATGTCGAGACAAGCGGCGGCATCGGGCTTCTTATCGGCAGCGAAGGCGGGATGCGGCCAATTGAGCGCCCAGACCAGCCGGTCGGGACGGCAGCGGACCAGGGCGCGGATGCGGGGCGCGATATCGGCATAGGGATGCCCGGTCGCCGAACCGTAGTAAGGCCCCGACAGCTTCAGCCAGGCATTGCCGGTCTCCAGCAGGCGCAGGAGGGCGAGGAAGCGTGGGTCTTTGTCCAGGTCGATATGGGGCGGCATGCGGGCGATGTGATCGATGACGACAGGCGCCGGCAGGCCGTGCAGCAGCGGCAGCCATTCCAGCGCCTCGCCACCTTCGCGCTGGATCTGCAGGTGCCAGCCGAGCGGCGCGATGCGGTTGGCGATCTCTTTCAAATTTTCCAGCACCTGCTTTCCGCCGAGCATGGGCACGCGAAAGCCGCGGATGCCGGCGTCGTGCAATCGACGCAGCTCTTGCGACGATACGTCCATGGGGCAGATGGCGACGCCGCGCGCCTTGTCTAATCCGATCTCGCCGATGGCGTCCGTGGTGCGCGCGTTATCGTAGCCATGGGCGATGGTGTGGACGATGACGCTGCGCTCGATGCCGAGGTGGGCCAGCGTCGCCCGGTAGTCCGCCAACGAGGCATCGACCGGCGGCGGACCCTTGTGGTTCGGGTCGTAGGGGTATTTGTCCGGCGGACCGAAGATGTGCGAGTGGCAGTCGCAAGCCTTGGGTGGCGCCTTCAGGCGCGGCTTCGAACTGATGCCGGCAACCGGTGGCGCCATGTCGCGAATCCCCTCTGCGTACTTCTTTTCGGAACTGCTCAACCGTCGCCCCCGATGATCGGCGGCGCGGGGAACTGAAGGCCGCGTTGGCCGGTCAGACCGCGATTGCCGGCCACCTTGTAGGGCGGCGCCTTGGCGCCGACGAGGCGTCCGTCCCTGACCCAGTTCTCATCGACGCCATAGGCCTCGGCAGCCAGCGCGCTTTCGAGGTCTGCACGAACCGAACGGTAGGCCGGATCGTCCGAACGGTCTCGCCGTTCGCAGGGGTCCTCTTGCAGGTCGAAGAGTTGGACGCGATGTCCGACCGGATACCAAATCAGCTTGTGGCGGCCGTCGTGCATCATGCGCGTGGCGCTGGCATCCTCGCGGCACTCGCCGTAGAGGCGCGCGCGGCGCTTCGGTCCGACCATCGACAGACCCTCGACGCTGTCAGGAACCGGTAGTCCGGCAAGGTCGAGCAAGGTCGGCATAACATCCTGCAAGCCGACGAGCCGATCGTCGGTACGATGCATCCCGACCCGCGCATCGCCCGGCAATCCGAGCAGCAGCATCGGCACGTTGGCAGCTCCCTGGTAAAATAATCGTTTCGCGTAAAGACCGAAGTCGCCCAGCATGTCGCCGTGGTCGGTGGTGAACAGGATAACGGTGTTGGCGAGCAGGCCTTCTTCGCGCAGCGTGCCGATCAGCACGCGCAGTTGGTGGTCGATATGGGTGATCAGCGCGTAGTAGGCCCGCCGGAAAGCAGCGATCTCGCGCGGCTTCCAGCGCAGCCAACGGTCACGCACCGACCGCAACGCGGCCGGCAGGGATTCCTCATCGTGCTCCCACTCGCCCAGGACCGGCGTGTCGATGTCCGCATCGCGATACATGTCGAGGTAGCAGGACAGAGGCGCCAGGGGCGGATGTGGATGCGTGTAGGACACATGCCAGAAGGCCGGCCGCGTCGGGTCGCGCCGCTTGATCGTGCGGGCCGCCTGCGCCGTAGTCCAGTTGGTGACGTGACAGTCCTCCGGCAGGTGCCAGGCGCGGTGGACGTATTCGTTGTTGTTCATACCGTGCATGTACTGCTGGCCGGGGAAACCCCGGTCGGCGAGAAACATGTCGTAGTCGTCGGCAACGCCGAACTGAGCGCGTCCTTCCTCGGCGAGCAGCACGTCGTCGAAGCCGATGCGGTCACGCTGCGGGTAAACATGCAGCTTGCCAACCGCATAGGCCTGATAGCCGGCAGCGCGAAAGCAGCCGGCCAGTGTCGGGAGCGACGGCAATGGCAGGGTTTCATTGAACAACCGATCACCGTGGACGCGCGGGCTAGTGCCGGTCATCACCGTGCGCCGGGCGGGAATACAGATCGGCGATTCCGAATAGGCACGGGTAAATCGGACGCCGTTCTCGGCAAACTCGTCGAGGGTCGGCGTCAGGATCGCCGGATGGCCGGCCGAGCCCAATAGGTACGCCGGCCATTGATCCGCCATGATGAAGAGCACGTTCGGTCGAGCGGACACGTTGGTCGGGTGGCGGGGCATCTTCTGTTGGTTCTCCCTGGACCTTAGAGCGGCGTATTCTTCCATGCCCGCCCGGATCTAGGAAGCTCGGCGCTCAGTTCGCATCGTGCAGTCTTCGCACCGCCCGAGTCCCTGCGGTACGGACCAGGGGATCGTCATCGCCAGCCAGCCGGCTGGCGACCGGCAGCAGTGCCGGATCGCCGCTGTTGCCGACGGCGATGGCGACGTTGCGCAGCAAGCGGCTTCGACCGCTGCGCTTGATCGCCGTGCCGGCGAAGAAAGTTCGAAATGCAGCGTCGTCGAATTCGGCGAGATCGGCCAGGGGCGGCAGGTTCAGCTCGATACGCGGCATCAGCTCCGGTTCGGCGACCGGCGGGGCGAACTTGTTCCACGGACAGGCGGCGAGGCAGTCGTCGCAGCCGTAGACCCGGTTGCCCATGCGGTCGGCCAGCGCGGGATCGATGGCGCCGGCGTGCTCGATGGTCAGGTAGGAGACGCAACGGGCGGGATCGATGCGTCCCGGTTCGGGCAAGGCATCGGTCGGGCAGGCCCGGCGGCAGGCGTCGCAACTGCCGCACAGGTCGGCGCCGGGCGTGTCGGGCGGCAGCTCCAGCGTGGTGAAGACCTCGCCCAGGAACAGCCAGGAGCCGTAGTCGCGGCTGACCAGATTGGTGTGCTTGCCCTGCCAGCCGAGGCCGGCGCGGGCAGCGGCGGGCTTTTCCATGACCGGGGCGGTATCGACGAAAACCTTGACCTCGCAGCGGTAGGTCGTGTGCATCCAGCCGGCGAGAGCCTTCAGCTTCTTCTTGACGACATCGTGATAGTCGCGGCCGCGGGCATAGACGCTGATGGCGGCGCGGTCGCGGTGATCCTGCGCCTGACGCGGATCGCCGGGGGGGCCATAGTTGAGGCCGCAAGCGACGATGGTGCGCGCCTCGGGCCACAGGACCTTTGGATCGGCGCGGCGGTCGGCATGGCGCGCCAGCCAATCCATGTCGCCATGGCGGCCGAGGGCCAGGAAACGGTCAAGATCGATGCCCTGTTCCGGCGGGGCGGCGGTGGCGCAAAAGCCGACGGGACCGAAGCCGAGGGCGCGGGCTTGTTCGACGATGGCGCGCTTGACGGCGACGGGATCGGTTTCGGTCATATTTCTAGAATGGGCCGACCGTGCCGCGGGGGCAATCGCCACGGGTGGATCAGGGGGTATGCAATTTTTCGGGCCTAGCCTTTCGTAGCCCTTTTGGCGCCGGAGTCATTGCAATCTTAGATTGTATTCAATAAATGTTTTTATCGCTTTAGGCTGAAGAAAGGCGCGGCCACCAGGATGCGGTTTTCCTGATGCACCCGCAGGTCGGCAGCCTCGCCATGGCGGCGGAATTCGCGCCATTGCGGGTCTTTGGCCATGGCGGCACGCTTGGCCTCGCGGTCGGCGATGTCGTCGTAGGCCCAGATATGGACCAATTGGTTGAGACCGCCGGTTTCCGAATAGGCGTAAAGCACCGGCTGGCCCAGATGCCTGACCTGCGCCTCGTAGCCGTATTTTTCGTAGATGCCGAGCTCCTGCAGGGCCTTGCCGGGCCGGATGGTGTAGGTGCGATGATCGAAGATCATGACGATTACTCCTTCCTTGGCTGACGCCCTGCCCCGGCCGTCGCGGCGATGCCGGTCCCCGCTTCGGCGCGGGAACCGGCCGCCTGGCGGTTGGCGTTAGTCCTTCTTGTAGGTGAAGAACGGCGCGGCGATCAGGATGCTGTTGCGCTGCGCGACGAGGTTGCCGGCCTCGGCGCTGTTCTTGCGGAACTCGGCCCACTTCGGGTCCTTTTCCTGCGCGGTGCGGCGCGTCGAACGATCCGCGGCGCTCTCGTAGGCCCAGATATGGACGAAGGTGTTGAGTTCGCCCGTCTCGGTGTAGGCCCAGAGCACCGGCGCGCCCAGGTTCTTCAACTGCGGTTCGCGGCCGAGCTTGCCGTAGACCTCCATCTGATTGGCGACACGGCCGGGGCGGCAAGTGTAGGTGCGATGATCGAAGATCATCTTGCTGCCCTCGCCCGGATTGGTGCGCTTCAAGGTGAAGAACGGCGCCGGCAGGAGGATGTTGGTACGCTGCGCGGTCAGCACGCCGAGCTCGCCGGTCTTTTTGATGTATTCGCCCCACTGCGGGTCGTTGCCCATGGCGGCGCGGCGCGTGGCGCGGTCGCCGGCATTCTCGTAGGCCCAGATGTGGACGAAGGTGTTGAGCTCGCCGGTCTCGGCATAGGCCCACAGCACCGGCTGGCCCAAATGACGGACCTGCGCCTCGCGGCCGTACTTCTCGTAAATTTCCATCTGCTTGGCGACGCCGCCGGGGCGGGTGGTGTAGATGCGTTGGTCGAAGATCACGTTCTTTCTCCTTTGGTGCGTTTCCGATTCAAGGCCGGTCCGATTCAAGGCCGGTCCGGTTCAAGTCCGATATTCGAAGAAGGGTGCCGGCACGAGAATGCTGTTGACCTGATGGACGAGGTTGCCGCCCGCCGCCGCGCTTTGCTTGCGCAGGTCGAGCCAGCCGGGGTCGTGATACATACGCTCGCGCACCTCGTCGCGGTGAGCGGCGTCCTTATAGGCCCATATGTGGACGTAGGCGTTGAGCCCGCCGCTTTCGGCGATGCCGAACAGCACCGGCTCGCCGACATGGCGACGATAGACGTCCATGCCGTACTTGCCGAACAGTTCGACGTGGGTCTGCAACCGCCCGGGCCGGGTCGTATAAATGCGCTGATCGAAGATCATCTTTCCTCCCCCTGCCCGTCGTTACGAGCCCATTCCCGTTGTCCGGCCATTAGAGCACGGTTGGCTCGACACGCGCCAGGGGGCGGCGCCGCCCCGCCAACGGCCATTGACCGGGCGGCGGCAATGGCCGACCTTTTCGCCGTACCCCGAGAAGGAGCCTTGCCCATGCGCCCGTTCACGTCCCCGATCCGAATCGCCGCCGCCGCCTTGCTGATATATGCCGCGACGGCCAGCGCCCATGCCCAGACCGACTTGTTGAAGCGCGGGCAGGAGTTGCTGGGCCCGGGTGGCGGCAGCGCGCCGGCGTCCAGCGGCAAAACCGAAAGCTCCCTGAGCCCGGCCGAAATGGGCGGCGGGCTGAAGGAGGCCTTGCGCGTCGGCACCGAGACGGTGGTGGCCAAGCTCGGCAAGGCCGACGGCTTCAACCGCGATTCGGCCATTCACATCCCGTTGCCGAGCTCGATGCGCACGGTGCAGCAGACGTTGGGCAAGATGGGAAAATCGGGCCTGCTCGACGATCTGGAGACCCGGCTGAACCGCGCCGCCGAAGCGGCGACGCCCAGGGCCAAGGAGTTGTTCGTCAAGGCCATCCAGTCGATGAGCATCGACGACGCCAAGAAGATTTACGAAGGCCCCAACGACGCCGCGACCCAGTATTTCAAGAAAGCCATGACGCCGGGCCTGCGCGAGGCCTTCCGCCCGACGGTGGACAAGGCGCTGTCCGACGCCGGCGCGGTGAAGGCCTACGACACCGCGATGGGCCAGTATAAATCGGTGCCGATGGTGCCCGACGTGAAAGCCGACCTGACCAATCACGCGCTGGACGGCGCCCTGGCCGGTATCTTCCATTACGTGGCCCAGGAAGAAGCGGCGATCCGCACCAATCCGGCGAAGCGGACGACGGACGTGTTGAAGAAGGCGTTCGGCAACTGACCCGCCGCCGGCCCCGGGCGCGCGGCCGTCCCGATCCATGACGACGGGATAAGCTTGGCGACGCGATAAGGAGGCGCAGCGAACCATGCCGGACAGCCGCAACCTGACCGTCGCCATCGGCGGGTTCGGGGCCATCGGCAAGACCCTGGTTCGGGCCCTCGACAAGGGCATCGCGGGTCTTTCGCTGACGGCGGTGTCGGCCCGCGACAAAGAGCGGGCACGCCAAGGCATCGAAGGTCTTGCCTCCCCGGTGCGGGTTGTCGGCTTGGCTGAATTGGCTGACTTGGCGGATATCGTCGTCGAATGCTGCCCGGCCGCGCATTTCGCCGAGGTCGCCGGGCCGGCCATCGAGCGGGGCCGCATCTTCGTGCCGTCTTCCGTCGGCGCCCTGTTGGATCACATGCACCTGGTCGACAGGGCACGCCAAACCGGCGCCCGCATCGTCGCGCCGACGGGCGCGCTGTTGGGATTGGATGCGGTGCGCGCCGCCGCCGAAGGCCACATCCGAGAGATCCGTATCGTGACCAACAAGCCGCCCGGCGGCCTTGCCGGCGCGCCCTATATCGTCGCCAACCATATCGACCTGGCGGCCATTACCGAACCGACCCTGATTTTCTCCGGCAGCGCGCGCGAGGCGATCAAGGGCTTCCCCGCCAACGTCAACGTCGCCGTCGCCTTGAGCCTGGCCGGGATCGGGCCCGACAAAACGACGGTCGAAATCTGGGCCGATCCCACGGTGACGCGCAACGTTCACCGCATCGTCTGCGATTCCGACAGCGCCAGGTTCGAGATGAAGATCGAGAATATTCCGTCGCCGGACAACCCGCGCACCGGCCTGATCACCGGGCTGAGCGTCATCGCTTGCCTGCGCGGGATCGTTTCGCCCTTGCACGTCGGCACCTGAGCGTCGCGTCCAGCCGCCGGGCCCGTCAGCTTCGGCTTTGCTGCACCCGCGCCAGCGCCTTCGGGTTGCTTTCGGCGACCCGGTCGGCGGCGACGCGCAGCAGGTGCAGGTGGACGTGATCGGCGTCGGGGCCGCCGATGCCGATGCTGCCGGCGCGGAGGCGCGCCGCCAGTTCGCGGTTGAGTTCCATCAAGTCATCCTCGGGGCTGCCGAGCAGGGCTTGCAGCGAGGCGCGCTCCTCGGCTTGCGGCAGGTCGCCGGTGGCGATCTGGCGCGCCGCGATGGCCATGGCGTTGGCGACCATCAGGCCGTCGAGACGCCGTTCGGGCGGCAACAAGGGCACCAGTTCCTCGCGCAACAGGCGGCGGGCGATGGCCAGCAACTCGCCGGCAAGCGGTCGATCACGCATCGGTCGGGCTCCATGCTCCCCTGCCGCTTCGCGGCATTGCCGCCACATCGGCCCGGCAACCGTAAGAACTGTGCGAATTCGCGACAAGGCGTTTCTCAATGCTCCGGAGGATTCCGGAAAGCGCGCGAGTATTCATCGAGGGCTCGGGAAAATTCGCGAGGCTTCGCTGAGGACTCGGGAAAATTCGCGAGGCCTCGCTGAGGGCTCGCGCCTGAAGGGAAGGGAATGGAAGGGAGAGGAGTGGAGTGGAGTGGAGTGGAATGGAGTCGAATTTGTAGGTGAGTTGTTCTTGGCGGCGGCGTAAGCATCGGCGAGCGACGGCGCTGGCGTGCCCGCCGACCGCACCACGAGGGGAATTGTCCGATGGAAAGCACCGCAATGCCGAGGTGGCGCCAGGCCGCGGCATGGCTTATCCGGCTCTTGCAACGCGTCACGACGATGCTGGCCGCCCGTCCTGCAGGCTGGGCCAGGTTGTCAAGGAAGGTCGCGAGCTACCCGGAAGCCGATGCCGTAACTTTGCACGCGGGCATCGTTGCGGAAGCGCCAAGCGGAGCGCGAATTCTTCGAGAAGTAGTACCAGGAGCCGCCGCGCATCACCCGGTCGTTGCAATTGCCGGTCAGGCGCGGCGCGGTATCGGCGGGGGCGCCCTGGTGGCTGGGGTTCCAGCAATCGGCCACCCATTCCCAGACGTTGCCGGCGGTATCGTAAAGGCCCCAGGGATTGGGCTTGAACGAACCGACCGGGCCGGAGCCCTTGGCGCTCCATTCCGAACCGCAATCGCGGCAGTTGGCCAGGTTCTTGCCGACCTCGTCGCCCCACCAGAATTCGGTGGTTGTGCCGGCGCGCGCCGCGTATTCCCATTCGGCATCGGACGGCAGGCGATAGGGCTTGCCGGTCTGGCGGGCCAGCCAGGTCACGTAGGCATTCGCATCGGCGAAGGTGACGTTGATGACCGGACGCTTGCCGCGCCCCCACTTGTGATCGTCGGGCTCGGTCGTGCAGCCCTTGGCCGCGACGCAGGCCGCCCATTGATCGAAGGTGACTTCGTACCGGCCGATGGCGAAGGGCTTGGCGACCGTCACCTTGCGCGACGGCCGTTCGAATTCGTGGGGACCGTCGGTGCCCATGACGAAACTGCCGGCGGGAACGACCACCATTTCGGGACAGCCCTTGCAGTCGGCAAAGGTTTCGCCCGGCTTCTGGGCCAGGGCCGCCACGGGGAGGGCTACCAGCAGACAGACAACAATGTGAAACAGCCGTCGAACCATGCAGCGCACCGTAAGGGTTGCCAATTCAATGTCACAGGTAACGGCCCATCCGACGGGGGTCAAGATCGTCGAGACAGCCAACCGTTGCGACAGCGCAGCGCAAAAATGACCCAATGCGGGGCCACTCGCCTTGGATAAGCTTCCTTAAGGTAATGCGTGTAGATTGAATGGCAGCAACAGCCGGCCAACGTGCCGGATATACCCCCCGCGAACCCACCTGAGTGGCCGCGCAAGAAGCACCGTCGGAGGTCGCCATGTTCAACCCGACCGAATATGTCATCGAAGCCTTCGTGGAGAAGTTGAAGGCCGAATACACCAGTATTTATAGTAACTTGGAGCCCGGATTCCCAGGCATCATCAGTTTCGTCGGCCGTCTGGCGCTGGAACTCATCGCCAATTCCGACGCCCCCTATCACGATGTCAACCACACCATCATGGTGACCCAGGCCGGCACCCAGATCCTGCGCGGCAAGCATCTGCGCGACGGCGGGGTCTCGCCGCGCGACTGGTTGAACTTCACGGTTTCGTTACTTTGCCACGACATCGGCTATGTGCGCGGCGTCTGTTCCGGCGACCGGGGCGACCGTTGCGTCATCAACACCAAGGGCGAGACCATCGCGCTCGATGCCGGATCGACCGACGCGGCGCTGACCCCCTATCACGTCGACCGGGGCACCATCTTCGTGCGCGAGCGATTCGTCCAACACGCGGCCGTCGCCAACACGACCATCGACGTCGAGGTCATTTGCAAGAATATCGAGCACACCCGATTCCCCATCCCGCGCGCCGAGGACTATCAGCGCACGGACGATTATCCCGGGCTGCTGCGCGCCGCCGACCTGATCGGCCAATTGGCCGACATCAACTACATGCGCAAGATTTCGTCGCTGTTCTCGGAATTCCGTGAGACCGGCCAGCATCTGGAACTCGGCTACAAAACGCCGGCCGACCTGCGCGCCGGTTATCCCAAATTCTTCTGGATGTCGGTGCAGCCCTATATCGGCACGGCGCTGAGCTACCTGAGCCTGACCCAGGAAGGCAAGCTGTGGCCGGCGGTGCTCTATAGCCACATGTTCGCCGAGGAACACGGCATGCCGTCGCTCGGCGCCGTCCGCGGGCACGAATAATCCCCCTAACCGGCGGCATTTGCGCACAACGCCATGAAGCGGCCACAGTTGTCGTGCAAACGATTTCTTAAGGCGTCATGCCGGCATAAGTGAACCGACACGACCACGGGCTCGACCCATGGCGCAGCAAAAAACGGGGATTTCGGCCATGCAGAAACTGATCCGCTTCGCCACCGGGGTGCTACGGCTTCTGGGATACCGGCCGACACGCCGCGATCAGGTGGTGGTGGTGGCGACGCCGCCACGGCAACGCTGACATCAACGGTTTTTGCCCGGCGTCCATAGCACGTCTTGGGCCCCTTTGCCGTTCAGCCAACGGCCGAGGACGAACAGCAAATCCGATAACCGGTTGACGTAGCGCAGCGCATCGGCGTTCACCGCCTCGCGGGCCGCCAGGGCCGTCATCGACCGTTCGGCCCGGCGCACCGCCGTGCGCGCCACGTGCAGATGCGCGGCAGCCGGTGTGCCGCCCGGCAACACGAACGAATCGAGCGGCGCCAGTTCGCCGTTGAGGTCATCGATTTCCGCTTCCAGCCGAGCGACCTGACCGGCGACGACGCGCAATGCGCCCTCATTCTTACCACCGACGGCAGGCGTGCAGAGATCGGCGCCAAGATCGAAGAGATCGTTCTGAATGCGCCCGAGAATGGCGTCGGCCTCGCCATCGACATGCAGGCGGGCCACACCCACGGCGGCATTCGATTCGTCGACCGTCCCGATGGCTTCGACACGCAGATCGTGCTTGGCGACGCGCCGGCCATCGCCAAGCGAGGTTTCGCCGGCATCGCCGCCGCGGGTGTAGATTCGCGTCAGTTTAACCAAGACCGGCCCGCCTACTGTGCGTGCAACAACAGAACGTAGAGGCCGACCAGCAGGACCGCCGCCAACTGGGTGCCGACGCGCCAACGCATCAAGCGATTGGCTTGGCGCTGACGATCGGCGCCATGCCGGCCCATGGTCACGACACCGGAGATCAAGATCCCGAGCACCGCCGCCATCGTCACGCCGATCAACCAGGGCATCAGGGCAAGCAAAAAGGTCATGGACGATGATATAAGGCCGGGCGGCGCCGGCAGCCAGCCGAATCCGTCGAGCGGCGCTTCGGGAGCACAGGGGGGAGCACAGTCGGTCGATGGCGGAGATTGCGGTTCTTGTCCTGGCATTGGCCGCCATCGCTTCCGTCGGCGCCCATACGCTGCTTACCGGGGCGCCGCCGACGCCGACATCGCCAATCGTGCGGCGCGTCGTGCTCGACCTGGTGCCGGCCCATCTGACCGGCACGGTCCTCGACATGGGGTCCGGCTTCGGCGGACTGGCGCGGAGATTGGCCCGGCACTGTCCGCAAGCGCAGGTCGTCGGCTACGAGCGATCGCCGCTGCCATGGCTGATCTCGCGGCTGTGGCAGATGTTGCGGCCGCTGCCCAACCTGCGGCTGATACGCGGCGACTTTCGCGGCGCGCCGTTGGAGTCGGCAAGCCTGATCGTCTGCTACCTGATCGGCCCGATCATGACCGATCTGGCCCCCGAACTTGCCGCCCGCCTGGCGCCTGGCGCGCTGGCAGTCTGCAATACCTTCGCCCTGCCCGGCTGGCGCGCCATCGACAGCCGCGTCGCCGACGATCTCTATCTCAGCCCGGTTTTCCTCTACCGGATGCCGGACAGCCTGCCGGGTTGAAGGCTCGACGAGCCAAAAAAAAAGAGCCGCTCGAAAGCGGCCCTCTGAGTTTGGTCTTGAGGGAGGAAACGCGACCACCTTAGGCGCCCC
>CANITX010000101.1 GCA_947470575.1 Rhodospirillales bacterium | reverse complement strand
TCACGTTCTGAATCGTCTCGTCGCTTAAGTGCCAGAACTTGCCTGGTTCCGCGCCATCCAGCAGCCGGCCGGGATACGAATAGGACGGCAGCAGCCCGGCGTTATTGATCAGGATGTCGATGCGGCCGAAGCGATCCAGCGTGGTATCGATGACGCGCTGGCAATCTTCCGCCCGACGGATGTCGGCGGTCACGCCGACCAGGGTGCCGGCATCGGTCAGCGCCGCCGCTTCCTTGGCTACCTTCTCCAGGTTCTCGCCGATCAGGTCGGCGGCGATCGTCCGCGCTCCGGCCTCCGCCAGGGCCAGCGCCATCGACCGACCAAGGCCGCGCCCGCCGCCGCTGACGATGGCTACCTTGCCGTCGAGCCGGATCGCGTCCGCCATGGTTTGCCCTCGTTTCGGATCCCGTCGGAGCGCCAAGTATGCGGGCCTCCCCGGCGATCGCCAACAGCTTTGGTACATGTCGCCCGGCGAACGGGCTGTCGCGAGGCCATCGAACGGGCCGCCCCGGCTTGGGATCGGCCCGTGCAACGGTTCAGGGTAAGCGGTTGGCCAGCAGATGGTCGGCGATTTGCGCTGCGGCTTGGTCGATGGCCTGTTGCGTCGTTCCCGCGAAGATGGTCCCGCCCGACGATTGCCCTTTGGCGATAAAGCTGCCCATGGCCTTGCCGGCCTTGCTGTCGATCACGTCGACCTGGGCGGAGATTTCCGCCTGTCCGGCAAACGCGCCCAACATGATCCGCGTTCCCTGCCCGACGTCGGACACGGAAAGCACGTTGACCTTCAATTGATAGTCCGCCGCATCCGCTGTCGTAATCGCCTTGAACACGTTCTTGCTGGCGAGTTGCGCCACGATGGCTTGCTTGAGCGCCGTGGCGGTATCGGCTTTGTCGGCCACTGACGATGTCACCTCGACCGCCGCCGACTTTTTGCTGTCCACGGCGGAAAAACCGGCAGGCTTCATTTGAACGGAGCCCGAAGCCGCGCAAGCGGACAGCAGCAAGGCGAAAGCGAGGATCGGCAAGCGATTCATGGTCAGGTGTCCTTTTGCAAAGGCTGATCGGCGCGTCAACGGTATCGTGGTCTTGTCGACGGCAATTATGCGGGTGCCGCCGGGGATCGCCAATAGAGGAGGGGGAACAGGTCGCGCGGTGGCGTGGCGGAGGGCGTGCTAACCAAGCGTGCAATCTCGGCTAAGGTGGGGTAGCATCGGCGGCGACGATAGCTCGCGTGAGCTATCGCTTGAACCGTGCAACGGGATACTTGGTGCGTGACTAAGGCGTACCGTGGTGCAGCCGTTGCGCTGAACTGGGTCGTAGGGTTATCCGCAAGCACGCCGTTTCATCATTTGCAGCGCACCGATAGCGCGAAAGGGTTTTAACTTATGTCGACAACATCTAAAAGCGCGGGTGCTTCCGGTCCCGGCGCTTCGTCGGTCGTTCCGAAAAAGACCATCAACCTGGCCCTGCAGGGCGGTGGCGCCCATGGCGCCTTCGGCTGGGGCGTGATGGACAAATTCCTGGAAGACGGCCGCATCGACATCGAAGGCCTCTCGGCCACCAGCGCCGGTTCGATGAACGCGGTGGTTTACGCCTACGGCAAGCTGAAGGGCAATGACGGCGCGCGCCAGGCGCTGCACGACTTCTGGAAGGCTATTTCCGATGCCGGACAAAAGTTTGCCATGCCGCGCATGCCTTGGGACATCGGCGTCCAGAAGGAGAACCCCCTTCAGGATCTGATGAAGTCGATGTTGAGCGTCATCTCGCCCTATCAGATGAACCCGATGAACTACAATCCGTTGCGTGAGGTTTTGGAGCAACAGGTCGATTTCGAAGAACTCGACCGCAGCCGCGGCACCAAGCTGTTCATCTGCGCGACCAACGTGCGCACCGGAAAGGCCAGGATATTCCACACCGAGGAGGTTACCGCCGACGTGGTTCTCGCCTCCGCCTGTCTGCCGCAGGTTTTCCAGGCCGTCGAAATCGAAGGCGAGCATTACTGGGACGGCGGCTACATGGGCAATCCGGTGCTCTACCCGCTTTTCTATCACACCGATTCGCGCGACGTGGTCATCTTGCACATCAACCCAATCGAACGGCCGGGCCTGCCCACCACCTCGTCCGATATCGCCAACCGCCTCAACGAGATCACCTTCAATTCCTCGCTCATCAAGGAATTGCGCGCCGTCTACTTCGTCCAGAAGCTGCTCGACGACGGTTGGATCAAGGAAGAGCATCGCGACAAATTGAAATACGCGCTGATTCACTCGCTGCGCGCCGATGTCGCGATGTCGGATCTGTCGTCGGCCAGCAAGATGTCCAGCGATTGGAAATTCCTCACCATGTTGCGCGATCGTGGCCGTGCGCTCGCCACCGAATGGCTGAAGCACAACTTCGACGCTCTCGGCGTGCGTTCGACCGTCGACCTGAAGAGGGAATTCTTATAGGCGCAGCAACATACTGGACAGCGGTCCGGTGAAAAGCAAGGGTTTGGGGCGCTTGCGGGGAGTCACTCGGGCATCGCCAACAGGACAGGCGAGCTGAGACGGCAAGGATGGTCGGGTGCTGGCACGTATTGCGGCAAGAAGGTAAATTGGCCGACTGGCGCCCACCGAGGAGATATTCGTGCCCCTTCGAAACGATCTCGAACTGGCCCTGCGGCACCTTCAGGCCGGCCGGTCGAGCGAAGCCGAGCGCGCCTTCAGGGCGATCCTGCGCAAACACCCGGCACAGCCCGATGCCCTGCAATGTCTGGGCGTGGCGGCGTTTCAAAAGGGCCACCATAAGACGGCCGGCCAATACCTTCGCAAAGCCGCCCAAGCGCGGCCGGAAGACGCGGAAATCCATTACAACCTCGGCGTTGTCCTGCGGACCCTGGGCAGCCACGAGGAGGCCGCCGCCGCGTACCGTCGCACCCTCGGCATCAAGCCGGACCATGCCGAGGCTGCCAACAATTTGGGCAATGTGCTCAAGGAGATGGGCGATCTGGAAGGTGCTCTCGTCGCCTATCGCGGGGCCCTGGACAGCGAGCCCGCGCATCCGCTGGCTTCCTTCAATCTGGGCGTCGTCTTGGCGATCCTGGGCAGATACCGGGATGCGCTTGCCGCCTTCCGCCGCGCTCTCGATATCGCCCCTACCCTGGCGGAGGCTTACGAAGGCCTGGGCTCTTGCCTGATGACGTTGGGGCAGCAGGGCGACGAGGCGGTGTCGGCCTTCCGCCGCGCCATCGCCATTCGGCCCGATTTTGCCGAGGCCAATGGACGGTTGGGGGAGGCCCTCTTCAAGTCCGGGAAAATGGACGAGGCGGAAGCCTCTCTCCGGCGAGCCATCGCGCTGAAGAGCGATTACGCCGAAGCCCACAATGTCCTGGGGCAGCTCCTGTCGGGCCGAGGAAAAAAGGAAGAAGGCCTGTCCTTCCTGGAGAAGGCCATCGGCCTGGCGGCGGGCGATATCCGCTATCGCCACAACTACGGTGTTGCCCTGTCGCGGATCGTGGCGCCCTGGCACTTCGCGATGATGAACGACGCCCCTCGCAACGCCGCGTTCCAGCTCGCCATCGAGCGGGCGGTAAGGCCCGGTATGCACGTCCTGGAAATCGGCACGGGTTCGGGCCTGCTGGCCATGATCGCCGCGCGGGCCGGCGCCGGACGGGTCGTCACCTGCGAACGGGTCGGGGCGATTGCGCGTAGGGCCCGCGAGATTATCGCCGGCAATGGCTATGGCGATCGCATCGTGGTGCTGGAAAAGGATTCCACCGATCTCGTCGTCGGCCGCGACATCGACCGGCGCGCCGACCTGCTGGTCAGCGAGATATTAAGCAACAGTATCGTCGGAGAGGGGGTGATAGCCTCCGTCGATCATGCACGCCGGGAATTGATCGAGCCGGACGCCCCGATCATCCCCCGCATGGGTGCCATCATGGCGTGTCTCGTCGGCGCCCGCGGTTTGGCCGATCTTGTCTCGGTGGGGAGCGTCGCCGGATTCGATCTTCGTGCCTTCAACGCATTTCTCCCCAACAGCTTCAGCCTGCCTCCGCTGCCTTACGACTTCGAATACCTGTCTGACGACCAGGATTGCTTTACGCTCGATTTCGCGTCGGACATCGAACCGATCCGCTCCAGGGAACTGGAATTTATTGCGTCCGGCGACGGCACATGCCTCGGCCTGATCCAGTGGAACCGGCTTGTCCTGGATGGCGAGACCAGCTTTGAAAATCATCCCCGCCAACAAGGACCGCAGGGGCAGTCCCACTGGAACATCATGCTCTTCCCGTTCGCGGAACCGGTGCAGGTCCAGACCGGCGATCGGGTTCATGTCGGGGTCAAGTACGCCTCCGATAATTTCTATATCGGATTCAGAAAACTGACCCGGCATGGCGCAGCAAGGATTGCTTAGGACGGCCCCGAAGACAGCCGTTCGATCGCAAGTCGCAATTGTCGTGTTGTCAGGAAGTCGCGCAAGCGGTCTGGGACGACGCGGTCGATGCCTTGGTGTCCGCCATCGAGGCCGGCCTCCGGTGCGTAGCACCCAGCCGCCAACCCCCTACGATGTCTGCTCCCATCGCTCTATTCAGGACGGCATGATGTTGTAGGATAGGATTAGGGTTGGACACGAAGTAACAGGCCGGCGGCAGCCGATGGGCCATGCCGCCGCACATACGGGAGACATGGGATGAGCGTCGTCGAAACCGAACGCCGGGGCCAGATTTTCACGATCCGGCTCAACCGGCCCGAACGCATGAACGCGATGGGCTACGAGCTGCGCACCGAAATGGCCCGGGCCTTCACCGAGTTCCGCGACGACGCCGACTTGGAAGTCGCCGTCTTCACCGGCACCGGGCGGGCCTTCTGCGCCGGCGAGGACATGAAGGAATCGTTGGAGCGCGGCCAGCCCGGCAGCGCCTCGAAGCCGGCGCCGATCCCCGATCCGTTTCGCGAGGGCACGTTGCAGAAGCCGGTCATCGCCGCGGTCAACGGCTTCGCCATGGGCGGCGGCTTCATGCTGGTCGAAGGCACCGACCTGCGCGTCGCCGTGCGCGGCGCCATGTTCGAGATTTCCGAAGCCAAGCGCTGGCTTCTCGGCGGCTACAACCACGGCCACTTCGCCGGCCTGCCGCATCCCATCGCCACCGAGATGGCCTTGGGCTTCCGCTTCACCGCCGAACGGCTCTACGAGGTCGGCTTCATCAACCGCCTGGTCGATGCGGATCAGTTGATGCCCACCGCTTACGAGATGGCCGAACATCTGCTGACTCTTCCGCCCGCTTCCAGGGTCAATACCGTCTACATGATGCGCCAGATGCGCCCGCAGGTGGCGCCCGACCTGGAGAAGCTTGCCGCTGCTCTGCACCACCACGGCGATCAGTCCGACCGCATGGAATCGCGCAAAGCCTTCGCCGAGAAGCGCAAGCCCAACTACAAGGGCTGGCTGAAGCCGGAAGACCGCCACAACATGCCGACCATTGAATCGGTGCGCGACCTGCCGGTGCGGGCCAAGTCGTAATACCGCGCCTCGCGAACGGTCGCCGCTTCAGTGCGGCCGTTCGCCCTTGATCATCATGCGATAGAGCAGGCGGTGCTGGGTCGTGTCGGCCGGGTCGTAGTCGTAGTTCGCCTTGTGCAGCGCCGAACGGTTGTCCCACAGCAGCATGTCGCCCAGCCGCCAGGTATGCGAATAGATGAATTCGGGCTTGAGCGCATAGGACAGCAGTTCGTCGAATAGCACCTGGGTTTCCTGTGCTGTCAGGCCGACGATGTTTTCCGTCTTGTTGGTATGGAAATACAGCGCCTTGCGCCCGTTGTCGGGATTGGTCCTGACCAGCGGCTGCAGCACCGGCTCGGGCTTTTGCGTCGTCTGGCGCTCCAGCCCGTCGGCATTGATATGCCGCGCCGCGCTACCGACGATGACGTTGGCCGTCTGCATGCCGTCGAGGCGGCGCTTGAGGTCGTCGGGCAAGCTGTCGTAGCCGGCGCGCATGTTGGCGATACTGGTGCCGCCGCCCGTGGCCGGCAGTTCGACGGCGAAGAGCATCGTGTATTTCGGCGGGAATTCGTGGTTGGTATGGTCGGTGTGCCAGCGCGGTCCGACCTTCTTGATGCTGCCGTCCTTGTTGCGGTGCCGGCTTGACACCTCGAAGACGAAGGGCACGCCGGGCATCGAATAGTCCAGGAAGTCGCGGTCCATCGGCTCGCCGAACAGCTTGCCCGCGGCCAGGAACTGATGGCCGTCGAGCTTCTGGTCGCGGATGACCAGGGCGATGTGCTCGACGGCGGCTTCGTTGAGCGCCCGGCGCGTCGCTTCGTCGATCGGTTGGGTCAGGTCGATCCCGGTCACTTCGGCTCCGATGTTCGGGGTCAACTTGGTGATCTTCATCCTGCTGTCGATGATGACGGACATGTTCCCAACTCCCCGCTGTGACGCCGGCCTGTGTATTTTGCTTTGGCCGGCATCCTAGCCGACCCGGGCCTTGGCCGAGAAGCGCTATCGAACTAAAAGAACGTGACCGCCGCCGATATCCTGGAGGAACACGATGACCCACCCCATCCCCGGTCATGGCCCGCTGCAGGGCGTGAAGATCGTCGCCTGTTCGACCGCGCAGGCCGGTACCGTGCCCTACATGCTGATGGCCGACCTCGGGGCCGAGGTCATCAAGATCGAGGCGCCGACCGGCGATCCGTCGCGGCGCAGCAGCATCTTTCCCGGACTGCCCAGCACTTACTTCGAAACCAACAACCGCGGCGTCAAGAGCGTGACGCTGAACCTGAAAGAGCCGGAAGCCCTCGACATTCTCTACAAGCTGGTCGCCCAGGCCGACATTTTCGGCCAGAACTTCCGCCCCGGCGCCGCTGAACGCAACGGCTTCGGTTACGAGACGCTACGCAAGATCAATCCCAAGCTGGTTTACCTCTCGATCTCCGGCTATGGCCCGAAGGGGCCGAACGCCAAGCTGCCCGGCACCGATTCCATGGCCCAGGCATTGGGCGGCATCGCCCAGGCCTATTCGACTCCGGGCCAGCCGATGAAGACCGGCGTCGTCTCGGTCGCCGACGAGACCTGCGCCATCCTCGCCTTCGGCGGCATGCTCGCCGCGCTTTATTGCGCCAAGCAGACCGGCGTCGGCCAGAAAGTCGAAACCTCGCTGTTGGGCGGCCAGATCCGCCTGATGGGCTGGACGCTGACCACCGCCATGTGGCGCGGCAAGGACCCGGTCACCGGCCAAGCCCGCATTAACGGCACGCCGCAGAAGCCAGCAATCAGCGCCAGCTTCGACGACCGGGACGGCAAGCCCCTGGTCTTCCAGCTCAACCGCCAGGAAAAGTGGGTGAAGGCGATGACCGCGCTCGGCTTCTACGAGGCGCTCTCGGCTCAGGGCTACGCTGATCTCGGCGTCGCCATGGACTCGCCGGAGCGGCAGAAAGAACTACTCGGCCTCCTCGACGGACTGTTCGCCACCGGCTCGCGCGATGTCTGGGTTGCCGCGCTGCGTGCCGCCGACGTCGTCGCCGCGCCGATCAACACCCTGCTGGAAGCCGCCAACGACCCCGACGTGCTGGCCAACGGCTACATCGCCGAGATGGACTATCCGAAGCACGGCAAGAAGCTGAAGGTGCACGGCACGCCCTGGCAATTCTCCGAAACCCCGGCCCGTATCGGCGTCGCCCCGGAATTGGGCGAACACAATACCGAGATTCTCGCCCGCATCGGCATCGGCCCCGACCGCCTTGCCGATCTCAAGGCCCGCAAGATCGTTTGATGCGATGCAAGGCCGTCGGTAGTGGACGCCGCCGTCGGAGATACGTAGACTTGGAATCGACGTGTCAACGGATCGAGGACGCCATGTCGTTGCTGGAAATAGGAAGCAGGGCCCCCGGCTTCACGTTGCCCAATCAGGATGGGAAGAACGTCAGCCTCGCCGATTATGCCGGCAGGAACGTATTGGTCTGGTTCTTCCCGCGCGCCTTCGGCGGTGGGTGAACGAAAGAAGCTCAAGGGTTCCGTGCTCGAACCCAGGACTTCAAAGACAAGAATACGGTGTTGCTCGGCGTTACCTTCAGCGCGCCCGCGGATCTGAAGATCTGGGCGAACGAAACCGGCCTGACCACCGATCTGTTGTGCGACGCCGATCGCGCGGTCGCCATGGCTTATGGCGCGGCGGAAAGCCCCGATCAGGAACGGGCGACCCGGCTGTCGGTGTTGATCGGCTCGGACGGTAAGGTGCTGAAGGTTTATGCCAAACCCGACGCCGAACTGCATCCCGAAGACGTGCTCAAGGATTTGGGTTAACACCTTCCGGCGCTGAATGCCGGCGCCGTCCCTCGATCCGACAGATCGTTGAGGGACGGCGAGAACCTCCAGCCCGAAACCCGCGTGCAACGGCCGCGTCGGCAATGCTGTCTCTCGCCTTGCGCATGCCGCACGGGCCGTCTGCCGTCTAGGAAGCCGGCGGCGGCGCGTCCCCGGTAAAGGCAGTGTTGTGCTTCAGGAACCACTCGTGGCCGCGCAGCATGTAGTTCCAGTAGAAGACCGGCAGCGCCGTCTTCTTGATCCACCAGTTAAAGCTGCGTTCCTGCGACGGGTCGAGCGGCAGCGTCGGCGTGACCTTACCGCCATAGATGAACTCGGCCATGATCACCTTGCCAATCGCGGTGGTCAGCGGGCACGAGGCATAGCCGTCGTAAGCCGCCGTCAGTGGCCGGCCGGCCACCGCCGCCAGCAGGTTCTGTGCCACGACCGGGGCCTGTTTGCGCACCGCGGCGGCCGTCTTCGAATTGGCCGTCGAGCACGCATCGCCCAAGGCGAAGACGTTGGCGAAGCGCGTGTGGCGCAAGCTGTTCTGGTCGACCTCGACGAAGCCGGCCGGGTTGGCCAGCGGCGAGGTTCGGACCGCCGCCGGCGGACTTTGCGGCGGCGCCACGTGCAGCATGTCGAACGGCACCTCGATGCGCTGGCCTTGGCCGTCGCCGCCGACCGCCTCGAAGGTCGCCAGCTTTTTGCCGCCGTCGACGGCGACCAGATTGTGCTGATAGTGCACCGCGATGCCATGGCGTGCCGCGACCTTGACCAGTTCGCGGGCGAAATAGGGCACCCCGAAGATCACCGGCGCGTGCACGTAGTAATCGAGCCGCGCGCCCTGGCCCTTGCGGCGCAGGTAATCGGCCGTCAGGTAGGCCGCCTTCTGCGGCGCGCCCGGGCATTTGAAGGGCAGGGGCGGTTGGGTGAAGACGGCGTGGGCGTCCGGCTTCAAGGCTTGCACGCATTGCCAGGTATAAGGCGCGTGCTCCGGCGCGTAATTGCTGCAGACGCCGTTCTTGCCCAGGGTCTCGCGCAACCCGCTGACCTTGTCCCAATCCAGCCCGACGCCGGTCGCCACAATCAGCCAGTCGTAGGTGAACGTATTGCCGTCGGTCAGATCCACGGCATTGGCCTCGGGACGGAAGGCAGTGACGCCGGCGCGGATGAGGCCGACCCCCGGCGGTACCACAAGCTCGATCTGGCGCCGCGTCGCGTCGATGTCGAATTGTCCGGCCCCGACCAGGGAGAACGCCGGCTGATAGTAATGCTGGCGCGACGGTTCGACGATGGCGATGTCGAGCCCGCCGTCCCGCTTGCTCAGGCTGGCCGCAACCGCGATGCCGGCCGTGCCGCCGCCGACGATCAGCACCTGACGATGTCGTGTCGCCATGAGACCTCTCCCCCCAATGATGTCGTTCAAGGCGCTCCGATGGGATCGGAGCGCCGCCGCGACGTCGCGGCTGTCATTTTTTCTTCTTCAACACTTCCGTATTGATAATGTTTTCGACGTTAATGTTGCCGTCGAAGCAGTCGAGGATGTTCTGCGCCGCCGCCGCGCCCATGCGGAAAACGCTTTCCTCCGTGATGCCGGCGGTATGGGGCGAGACCAGGATGTTGTCGAGCTGGAACAGCGGGTCGTTGGGAGTCACCGGTTCGACGACGAAGGGGTCGATGCCGGCGCCGGCGATGACCTTGTTCTTCAGCGCGTCGTAAAGCGCCTTCTCGTCGACGATGTTGCCGCGTGCCGTGTTGATGACGAAGGCGGTCTTCTTCATCGAGGCCAGTTCCTTGGCGCCGATCATGCCGTCGGTCTCGTCGTTTTTCGGGCAGTTGATCGACAGGAAATCCATCTCCGGCAACAAGGCGCGCCAGTCGGGCACCGGCGTCGCCCCGGCACAGACGATGGTGTCCTGGATGACGTAGGGGTCGTGCACGAAGACGTTCATCTCCATCGCCTTGAGGCGCGGCACCAGGCGCCGACCGATGCGCCCGAAGCCCAGCACCAGCACCTTGCGCCCGGACAGATCGGTGGCAATGTTGTCGTAGCGGATGTTCCAGTTGCCCTTGCGCGCCTCGCGGTCGAACAGCACGGCGCGCTTGGCAAGCGCCATCATGAAAAACAGCGCATGTTCGGCGACCGAGACGGAATTGGCGATGCCGACCACGGCCAGCGGAATGCCACGCTTGGTCAGCGCCGGCACGTCGACGGAATCGTAGCCGACGCCCAGGCGGGCGACGATCTTCAGGCGGTCGGCCTTCTCGATGATCTTCGCGGTGAACGGCGCGACGGTCAGGATGGCGGCGTCGTACTCGCCGATGTGCTGCAGGATATTGGCTTCCGACAGTTCGGTGAAGCGAACCGCTTCAACGTCGTCGCGGCCGTCGAGGACCGAACGGATGCCGTCGGTCATCGGTACCTGCACCATGATACGCTTCTTCATCGCTGCCATTCTCCCTTGTTGGTCGGACGGGTTTGTCCCCGCGCGCCGCAGGGTGGCCCGAGCTTTCTTTCGGTGCAACATCTTTGCGTCAATCGGGCCGGTCTGGGATAGGCTAGGCCCCTTGCGGGGGAATCCCCCCCCGGTAGATCCTTTGGCTGCCATTCCGGGAGAAAATGCGTGACCGCCAAGCCGCCCATTCTGTTCATCAACTCGACCTATCCGCCGGTCCTGGACGATCTGGTCAAGATTTTCACCGTCTACAATTACCGCGACGCGGCGGATAAAAAGGCCCTGTTGGCCGAAGCCGCGCCTCACGCCCGCGCCGTCTTCACCAACGGCAGCGCCTGGGTGCCGGCGGTCCTGGATGCCCTGCCGAAGCTCGAGATGATCGCCTGTACCTCGACCGGCTACGACGAATTCGATATTGCGGCGGTCAAGAAGCGCGGCATCCGCATGAGCCATTCGACGGGCCTGACCTCGACCGACGTCTCCGACCTCGGCATGGCGCTGATGCTGGCCACGGCGCGGCGCATTCCCTGGGCCGACCGCTACGTGCGCTCCGGCGATTGGCTGGCCAAGGGCCGCGCGCCGATGACCCGCCGGGTGACGGGCAAGAAGCTCGGCATCGTCGGCCTCGGTTCCATCGGCCGCAAGGTGGCGAAGAAAGCGTCCGGCTTCGATATGGAGATTTCCTATCACGGCCCGCGCCGCAAGGACGACGTGCCCTACCGCTATTACCCCGACCTGCTGGAGATGGCGCGCGATGTCGATTTCCTGCTGCTGGCCTGCATCGGCGGTCCGACCACAGCGGGCATCGTCAAT
>CANITX010000100.1 GCA_947470575.1 Rhodospirillales bacterium | reverse complement strand
CGCCGTTGACCGTCGGGCATCGTCTCGATACCCCTCGGCTTGCCGTTATAAAGCCCGCCGACCAGCTCGCGGACGACGATAAGATCGAGGCCGGCGACGACAGAGGGCTTGAAGCTGGAAGCATCGATCAGTTCGTCGTAGATCGCCGAGGGACGAACATTGGCATAGAGGTTCAATTCCTGACGCAGACGGTGCGAACCCATGGACGGGCGGCGGTCATTGGGCAGGGAGAGCCACTTCGGGCCGCCGACGGTACCGTAAAGAATGGCGGTGGCCGCCTTGGCGCGGGCCATGGTCCGATCGGTGATCGGCACGCCATAGGCATCGATCGAGGCGCCACCGACGAGGCCTGATTCGACAGCGAATCCCACCTCTGCCGCGACATGTTCGACCACCTTGCCGATGGCCTGGATGTTGGCCGCACCGGGGTGATCGCCGGGCAATAAAAGCAGGGTCCGAGTCATGGTGGAGGGTTTCCTTCCGCGTCGCCAAGACCACCCAATTGCGCAAGGTCTTGGGCAAAAGAACAGACCCGTCCCGGGGAGGTTTCCCAGGACGGGTTCGACTCGAATTAGTTGAGGACGATGTCCTTGAGCGGGATCTTGACGTTGGTTTCGGCGTTCGGTGTGAAGCTGATCCGAGGATTCACCCGGGCGAAGCCGACCATGTGATACATCCAGACCTGCGGCACGATATCGTCGTAGAGGACGCGGAAGATTTCCTTCCAGCCTTCGAGACGCTCCTGGCCGCTGAGCCCCGACACGCGTTCGACTTCCTTGTCCAGCGCCGTATCGCACATGATCGAGGATGCGCCATCGCAGCCGTACTTATAGATGACGCTGAACACCGGATCGCCCTTGTTGTTGTCGTGCGTCACCTGGGCCAGCGCCGGCCCACGGTTTTCGTCAAACGGCTTGTTCAACATCTTGCGGAATCCGGCCGGATCCATGTTGATGAGCTTGACGTTCAAGCCGACGGCTTTGTAGAGCGAGAGGAAGGCTTCCATGACTTCCCGCGCATTGGGGTAGTAAGCCGGATTGCCGTAGAGGATGATCTCCTTGTCCACCGGCACGCCATCGGCCTTGGCCTCGGCCAGGAGTTGGCGCGCCTTGCCGGGGTCATAGGGCATGAGGCGCTTGTCCAACTCGTGATTGTGGCCGGGAGTGGATGGCGTCACGACCTGAGTGGAGTGCAGGATGTCTTTCGGCAGCAGCGTACCGCGCATCCCTTCCCGATCGAAGGCGTAGTTGAGCGCCAGGCGGACTCTTTTATCATCCAACGGCGCGCGGGTCGGGTCGATGCGCAAGTAAATGGTTTCCGCGTTCAGATAGGTGCGGTCCCATTTCGGATTGGTCGCTTCCTGCGCGGCGATGTTAGGCGCCAGATCGGCCTCGCCGATTTCGACCATAGCGGCGCGCACCGACGACTGATCGCGCCAGATATAACGCGCGCCTTCGATCTTGTTCTTTTCGCCCCAGTACGGCTCAAAGCGCTTGAGAAGTATCTGCTGTCCCGCATCCCAGCGGAGCAAGGCATACGGCCCGGTACCGATCGGATGCAAGGAGGTCTTATCGAGCGGAGTATTGGGCCCGACGATGGCCACGTGAGCCAAGCGCATCGGCAGGATCGGCTCGGGTTTGGACGTCTTGAAGTCCAAGGTATAGTCATCGACCACGGCGACCTGGATGGAGACATCGGTGAAGCTGTGCGCCTGATCCGAACAGACGATGGCCTTGCTCATGGTGCGGTCTATCGAGCGCTTCGCCGTGTCGGCATTGAATGGCGTGCCGTCATGGAATGTCACGCCTTGGCGTAGCTTGAAGCGCCAATCGCTGGGACCACGCTGTTCCCAGGCGGTCGCCAGGTGCGGCCGCAGCGTACCATCGGTGGCATCCGCATCGACCAGCGTCTCGACGATGTTTTGCCGCGCGATGCTGCCCTGGAACGACCGGCTCGACTCGCAACCCTCAAGATCCGGCGGTTCCGCCGCCATCACGATGGTGACCCACTTGTCGTTCATTTGAGCGGCAGAGGGCAGCGGCAGCGATGCCGCCAGCACGACGACAGCGGCCGCCGTCAGGCCAGTCGCCGCAATCCTCCCTATCTCTTTCATTAGGACCTCCCATGGTTTTGATGCCTGTTAGCGATGAAAGGGCTTCAAGGCCCTTCGGATATCGAGTCCGACAAACCACTAAGCACCGTTCCCGGCGCCCAACCAACGCGTGCGGCCAACCCAGGATTTAGAAACCGATACGCGTCGGTACGGCCCAGAATCGATACGAGCAGGGCCATATGACAATCCTAAGTATCCGGCAGCAGGATATTTCAATTTCTTGAGAAGCCAAAGAGGGTGTAAATTTGCAAAAAAGTGCATTCATTGGATCATCTTCTGTGTTCATTTGGCGCGTTCCGGCGTCTTCAAAGACCACCGGCTATGCGCGCTGGGAAACCACATTCGAGTAGGAAACCTGGGTTCCCTCCCCAAGACCGACGATGTTGGAACGGAGCCCTGCTTAAGACCCATGGGGAGCCCATGACATGCCGATGCAGGCCGAAAAGACGACGATGACCATCCGGAGGATTTCCGAAAATATCGGCGCCGAAGTATTCGGAATCGATCTGAGCCAAACCCTCGACAAGGCGACGCAGAAGGCCATTTACGACGCTCTGGTCGACAACATCGCCCTGGTGTTCCACCATCAGACGCTGACGCCCGAGCAGTTCTGCGCCTTCGCCCAGACGCTGGGCGAGGTCATGGACCAAGATCACCCGAAGTATTCGTTCCCCGGGCTGCCCGGCATTAAGCGGCACTCCAACCAAAACCTGGACATCACCGGCAAGCCGGTGAAAGAGGGCCTGCGCTGGCACACCGACGGGACGCACCGCTTGCATCCGCCGAAATTCACCATCCTGCATGCCCTGGAGGTGCCGGATAAAGGCGGCAACACAAATGTCGTCAACATGCGTCTGGGCTATAGCACATTGCCCGCGGACCTCCGGCAGCGCGTCGACGGCATGCAGACGGCCAACGTCCGCCTGGCCGCCGCGTCGAAGGTCAAGCACAACAACAACAACATCCATTTGATGGCCGAGGGCAAGCACGTCCCCATCATGCATCCGCTGGTGCGGACCAATCCGGACAACGGCACCAAGGCGCTTTACTTCAATCCGAACAAAACCGAATACATCGTCGGCATGAGCCCCGAAGAATCGCAGGATTTCCTGGAAGACCTGATGGAGCGCACCATCCGCCCCGAGTTCATCTATTCCCACACGTGGCGTGTGGGCGATGTGCTGATGTGGGACAACCGGTCATCGCAGCATAAGGTGAACTTCGACTACGATCCCAACCAGCATCGCCTGATGCACCACGCCACCGTGCTGGGCGAACGCCCGATCTGAGGGCGTCCTCCTTCCGTCGCAGGGACCCGCCGATACGGCAGCGGGTCCCTCTCCGGCCGGCCCTATCTCAGTTCTTCGGCGGGTGCTTTTTGACGCCCTTCTCGTTGACCTCGATGCCCCAGCCGGGACCGGTCGGCAGGACGAATTCGCCGTTTTCAATGACCGGGGGCTTATCGACCAGTTCGTCGCGCCAGGGGACGCTGTCGATGTCGGTTTCCATGATGCGGAAGTTGGGCACGGCGGCGCAGAAATGGGCCGAGATGACGCTCGACATATGGCCGTAGAAGTTATGCGGGGCGACGTTGATCTCGTAGACCTCGGCCATGGCGGCGATCTTGAGGGATTCCCAATAGCCGTTCCAGATGACGTCGATGATGGCAACGTCCATGGCATAGAGCTCGAAGAAACGCTTGAAGTCGCGGCGTTCGCAGAGCGTCTCGCCCGAGGCGATGGAACACGGAGCGTTGCGGCGGATCAGCGCCAGCGACTCCGGATCGTGGGTGTCGATCTCCAGCCAGTTCAATCCGACCGGGGCCAAGGCCTCGGCGATCTTCATATAGCCCTCGGTCTTATAGTTGAAGTTGAGGTCGAGCATGATGCCCATATCCTTGCCGGCGCCCTCGCGAAAGGCGTTCACCGAGCGATAGGCGGCATCGATGATCTGTGGGCTCCAATTCAGTTCCGGGAAGCCCTTGTTGTGGCCGAAGCCGGGACGGTAGGACTCGAGCTGCTTGCCGTTGTGGATGGCGACGTTGGTCTTTAGCGCGGTGAAGCCGCGCTTCTTCACCTCTTGGCCCAGTTCGGCCAAGTCGTCGTAGGTGACGACGCGCTTGACCCCGAGCAGCTCGGGATAGCGAGCACGGTAACTGCCGCAGTGCGACCAGTAGACGGGGATGCGTTCGCGCACGGCGCCGCCGAACAGGGCATAGACGGGGACGTTGAAGATCTTGCCCTTGATGTCCAACAGCGCATTTTCGATGGCGGCAACCGCCTGGCGCACGACGCCGCCGCGCGACTGCACGGTCTTGGTCCTGAGCAAACAGTTGATCAGTTCGGTACGGCAGGGGTCCTGGCCGATGACGGTCGAGGCCAGTTCCTCGATAACATGGCTGAGGCCCGGGCTGCCGAAGCTTTCGTTGTATTCGCACCAGCCGACGATGCCGCCGTCGGTCATCACCTTGAGGAAGGAGAACATGCGCCAGCCGGCGTCGCAGCGCAGGGTTTCGAACTTGGTGACTTTCATGACGTTCCGCTCCCGGGTTTGATAATTCTTTAAGGAAGCCGCCGGCAGGCTGGGGCGACCCTGCGGCGATAGTAACCATGCGGCGAGCCAGCGAAAACCGAAGAATGTCGGCTGCTTTCCCAAAAGGACCGGGTTTCCCGGAAAGACTGGGGACCCTTGCGGCGGTGCTTTGCGCCCTGTTGACGCTCGCCTGCTGTGCCAGGACGCCACCGGGCGGAAGCAGCGCCGCGCCGGACGCAACCGCCCTGCCGGAAAAGCCGGACATCTGGCGCGCGGCGCGCATCGTCGCCGGCAGCACGCCGCTCGAATGCGTGCCTTATGCGCGCCAGGCTTCGGGGATTGAGATCAGCGGCGATGCCTGGACCTGGTGGGACCAGGCGGCCGGGCGCTACGGGCGCGGGCCGGCGCCGCAGCCGGGTGCAGTGCTGGCTTTCCGCCCGGCCGCCAAGTCGTCGGGGCACCTGGCGGTGGTCAGGCAGGTGGTGGATGCCCGGCTGATCGTGGTCGACCACGCCAACTGGCTGAGCGGCGGCCACATTCACGAAAGCACGCCGGTCCGCGATATTTCGCCCGGTAACGATTGGTCGGCGGTACAGGTGTGGTATACACCGGGGCAGGCCTGGGGCAGCGGCACCTATCCGACGCACGGCTTCATTTACGCCAAGCCGGTCGCCACGGCCGGGCGGTGAAGCGTCTTGCCCCCCGCTTTATTGCGTCTTGTCGGGGGCGATCAGGTTGACGGTCGGAAAGTAGGTGCGGTAGCGAGCTGTGTCGCGGGTCAGCAGACTGGCACCTGTAACGGCAGCATGGGCACCGATGAAGAAATCCGGCAATGGAGCGGTCCGCGTCCCACCAGCCCGCCGATAAGCCACGAAAACCTTACCTGCCAGGAAGGCAGCCTCGTAAGGGATAGGTTCGCGGGTCAGGACATCCGGCGTCAGTGCTTCGTCGAGTTCCTCGATACGTGAGAAACGGATGGAAATTTCGGCGTAGACGATCGAATTGATGAATAGACGATGGCTGTCGGCCACCCGAGCGAGCGTATCGGCGGACCAGGCCGCCCAGCGCCCATCTCCCGACATCACATCCAGGAGGATGTTGCTATCGACGAGGACGGCGTTCATTTGCCGCGAGTCAGCGCCATGATCTCATCCGTGCTCATGGCCACGTCGCCCCGTCCGCGCAACCGGGCAACGAGAAGGTCGCCCCGACCGGGCCTTTTTGGTGTCCGCACTTTCACGATGCGAACTGCCCGGCCATCGAATTCGAAGTCGACTTCGGTATCGGGCAATAGTCCTGCCTGTTCCCGAATCTCGATGGGAATCGTGACCTGACCCTTGGATGTGATACGCATGTTTTCTCCTTACTCTTACCAGTAAGAATAATGATTTTTCGCCATCCGCACAACGGCCCCCTGCAGCCGAGAGCCAGGAACTGTTAGGTCGGTCTCGGGCATCGACCGAATACCCGGTAAATCGAATACGGATTTAGCAAAAAACATTTGGAGAATGGGCCGCGGTCTGTCAAAGAGAGGGGAGCGATTCCGCACCTCCATCGAGACTGCCCGGACCATTTCCGATGACCGAAATCACAGCCGAGCACGGGCTCGACCCGTCGCCCAAGGTCTCGGACGAGGTGCGCTGCACGACCTGTTACATGTGCGCCTGCCGTTGCGGCATCATGGTGCACCTGCGCGACGGCAAGGTGCGCTACATCGAGGGCAACCGGAAGCATCCGATCAACCGAGGCGTGATCTGCGCCAAGGGGTCAGCCGGCATCATGAGCCACTATGCGCCGTCGCGGCTGAGCAAGCCGCTGCTGCGCACAGGCGAGCGAGGCAAGGGCGAGTTCCGCGAGATCGAGTGGGAGGAGGCCTTCGACATCGCGGTGTCGTGGCTGAAGCCGCTGCGCGACGACGATCCGCGCCAGCTCGCCTTCTTCACCGGGCGCGACCAGAGCCAATCGTTCACCGGCTGGTGGGCGCAGCAGTTCGGCACGCCCAACTATGCCGCCCACGGCGGCTTCTGTTCGGTCAACATGGCGGCCGCCGGCATTTACACCATCGGCGGCTCGTTCTGGGAATTCGGCCAGCCGGACTGGGAATTGACCAAGATGTTCATGATCTTCGGCGTCGCCGAGGACCATGACTCCAACCCGATCAAGCTCGGCTTGGGCAAGCTCAAGGAGCGCGGCGTCAAGGTGGTGGCGGTCAATCCGGTGCGCACCGGCTATTCCGCCATCGCCGACGAGTGGGTGCCGGTGACGCCGGGCACCGACGGGCTGTTCATCCTGGCGCTCGTTCACGAACTGCTCAGAACCGGCGCCGTCGATGTCGATTACCTGCTGCGCTACACCAATGCCGCCTGGCTGGTGGTGCAGAACGAGGGGCAGGCCGATCACGGATTGTTCGCGCGCAACGCCGCAGGCAAGCCGCTGGTCTGGGACCGGGCACGAAACGGCGCGGTCGCGGAAGACGCCGTCGATGCCAAGCCGGCGTTGAAGGGCGAGGTGCGGCTCGACGATGGGCGGCGCGCGGTGCCGGTTTTCGAACTGCTGGCGCGCACGTACCTGGACGAGCGCTATGCGCCGGCCAACGTCGCCCAGGAGACGGGTATTGCCGCCGCGCAGATCCAGAGGCTGGCCGGCGAACTGGCACGGGTCGCCTTCGAAGAGGAGATCGTGCTGGCGCAGCCGTGGACCGACATGAAGGGCGTACGCCACGAGACGATGATCGGCCGGCCGGTCAGCTTCCACGCCATGCGCGGCATTTCGGCGCATGCCAACGGCTTCCAGACCTGCCGGGCGCTGCACCTGCTGCAAATCCTGCTGGGCAGCATCGATTGCCCGGGTGGCTTCCGTTTCAAACCGCCCTATCCGAAGCCGCTGGAGGCACATCCGGTGCCGAGTTCGGCATCGACCCCGAACCAGCCGCTGCGCGGACCGCACCTTGGCTATCCGCGCGGCCCCGAGGACTTGGCGCTGGACGACGCGGGCCGGCCAATCCGCATCGACAAGGCGTTTTCCTGGGAAGCGCCGCTGTCGCCGCACGGGCTGATGCACATGGTCATCGCCAACGCCCATGCCGGCGACCCCTACCCCATCGAGGTCCTGTTTCTCTACATGGCCAATATGGCGTGGAATTCGTCGATGAATACCGAAGGCGTCATCGCCATGCTGGAGGCGAAAAAGGCGGACGGCAGCTACGTCATCCCGAAGATCATCTATTCCGACGCCTATGCTTCCGAGATGGTCGCCTACGCCGACCTGATCTTCCCCGACACCACCTATCTGGAGCGGCACGACTGCATCTCGCTCTTGGACCGGCCGATCTGCGAGCCGGATGCCGCGGCGGACGCCATCCGCTGGCCGGTGGTCGAGCCGGACCGCGACGTGCGGCCGTTCCAGACGGTGCTGCTCGAATTAGGCGTGCGGCTCGGCCTGCCCGGGCTCACCGACGCCGAGGGCAAGGCCCGCTACCGCGACTATGCCGACTACATCGTCAACCACTTGCGCCGCCCGGACGTCGGACCGCTGGCCGGCTTTCGCGGCGAGAGGGGCGAGCGGTCGGGACGCGGCCGGCCAAACCCGGAGCAATTGCAGCGCTACATCGAAAACGGCGGCTTCTGGCAAGAGCACGTGCCGGCAGATGCCCGCTATTTCAAGCATGCCAACGCCGGTTACCAGGACTGGGCGGTGGAGATGGGCTTCTTCGACGGCCCGATGCCGGTGACGTTCCAGCTTTACCTGGAGCCTCTGGCCAAGTTCCAGCGCGCCGCCGAGGGCTTCGGCAACCGGGTGCCGCCGGAGCATCTGCGCCCGCGCATGAAGCGGACCTTCGATCCGCTGCCGATCTGGTATCCACCGTTCGAGGAAGAGACCCTGACCGCGACCGGCAAGCTCGACGGCTTCCCGCTGCACGCCATCACCCAGCGGCCTGCGGCGATGTATCATTCCTGGGGCTCGCAGAACGCCTGGCTGCGCCAGATCCACGGCCGCGATCCGCTGTTCGTACCGGGCGGCATCTGCGACGAGCTCGGACTCAAGGACGGCGACTGGGCGCATGTTATCTCGCATCACGGCCGCATCACCGTGCCGATCGCCCGCATGGAAGCGGTCAACAGCCGCACGGTGTGGACCTGGAATGCCATCGGCAAGCGCAAGGGTTCGTGGGCGCTGAAGCTCGATGCGGAGGAGACGACGCGCGGCTTCCTGCTCAACCACCTGATCCACGAGCTGCTGCCGGCGAAGGGCGACGGCCTGCGCTGGGCGAATTCGGACCCGATCACCGGCCAGGCGGCGTGGTACGACCTGCGCGTGAGGCTGGAGAAGGCGGAACGGCCGGCGGCCGGCAGCGAACCGAGTCTAAGCGCCACCGGCTCGCCAGTGGCAGTGGGCCCCGACGAGGTGGCCTTCGGCAAGGAATGGTGCCGATGACGTGTCTGCCCGGAACCTCCGCCAAGAAGCTCGGCCTGGTCATCGACCTGGATACCTGCGTCGGCTGCCACGCCTGCGTCGTCAGCTGCAAGGAATGGAACACCGGCGGCTACGGCGCGCCGCTGTCGGACCAGAACGCCTATGGCGCCGATCCGGTCGGAGCGTGGCTGAACCGGGTGCATGCCTACGAGGTGACACCGGCCGGACAAGATGCGCAGATTGTCCATTTCCCGCGTTCCTGCCTACATTGCGACGATGCGCCCTGCGTCACCGTCTGTCCGACGGGGGCGTCCTATAAGCGGCTTGCCGACGGCATCGTGCTGGTCGACGAGGACTGGTGCATCGGCTGCGGGCTATGCGCCTGGGCCTGCCCCTACGGGGCGCGAGAGATGGACGGGCAGGCCAACGTGATGAAGAAATGCACGTTGTGCGTCGACCGTATCTACAACGAAAACCTGCCGGAGGAAGACCGCGAGCCGGCCTGCGTGCGGGCCTGCCCGAGCCGGGCCCGGCACTTCGGCGACCTGGGCGATCCGCAATCCGAGGTGTCGTTGCTGGTGCTGGCGCGCGGCGGCTTCGACTTGATGCCCGAGCAGGGCACCCGGCCGGTGAACAAGTATCTGCCGCCGCGGCCGAAGCAGGCGCGCGAAGCGACCGACCGCGGAGCCGCCGGCGTGGCAGCAGGCCACGAGAGGCCGGAGGGCTTCCTCGGCTGGCTCGACCGCGCGCTCGACAAGTTGGGCTGAGTTTATCCCGCGATGCGGCCAGCTTACTCCATCGTGCTGTTCACCACCGCGTCGGGCGCCGGTTACGGCATGCTGGCGTGGCTGGGCATCCTGGGCGCCGCCGGGCTGCTGCCGATGGCGCCGCCGTTCGGTCTTGCCGCTTTCGCTTTGGCCGTCGCCTTGGTTGGCACCGGCCTAATCGCCTCGACCTTCCACCTTGGCCATCGGGAGCGGGCCTGGCGGGCGTTCAGCCAGTGGCGGTCGTCGTGGCTGTCGCGCGAAGGCGTTGCCGCGGTCGCCACGTTCGTACCCGTCGCGCTGTACGGCGGCGGCTGGGTGCTGCTGGGGCGGACGCAGGGGCCGTGGGCCGTGGCCGGCCTGGCGACGGCGGGCATGGCATTGCTGACCGTCTATTGCACCAGCATGATCTACGGTTCGCTGAAGACGGTGCCGGCCTGGCACAACGGCTGGGTGTCGCCGGCTTACCTGATTTTATCGCTGGCCTCCGGCGGCGTGCTGCTCAGTGCCGTCGCCGCGCTCACCGCCGAAGCGCCGCCGGAGCTGACCCGGCTGACGCTGCTGGCGCTGGCGGCGGGGCTTGCCGTCAAAGCCGGCTATTGGCGCCACATCGACCGGCCCGACGACGCCAGCACGGCGGAGACGGCAACGGGCCTGGGACGGATCGGCGCCGTCAGGGCGCTGCTGTCGCCGCACACGGCGGACAATTGGGTGCTGCGCGAGATGGGTTATCGGGTAGCGCGCCGGCATGCCGGCACGCTGCGCCGGATCGCCGTGATCCTGGGCTTCGCCCTGCCCCTGGCGGCGTTGGGCGTCACGCTGGCGGTGGCGGGTTTTACCGGCGCGCTGACGTTTGCGGCCGCCGTGTCGCTGGGCGCCGGCTTCGCCGTCGAACGCTGGTTGTTCTTTGCCGAAGCGCGGCATGTGGTTACGCTGTTCTACGGCGAGCAACGAACCTGAGGGAGGCAGCCATGGCGCAACAGAAGACGGCCGACCACTACGACGCCCTGAAGGTGCGCCAACTGACCATGAAGCTGTTCCAGATGAGCGGCGTGCCCACGGCCGATGCCGCCGCCGTCGCCGACCGGCTGATCGGCGCCGACCTGGCCGGCAAGGAGGTCGACGGCATCGCCCGCATTCCCGAACACCTGGAAATGCTGCGCGCCGGCCGCCTGGATACACACGGCCCGGACGCCAGTTGGCATGGGATCAAATCCGCCACCTTGGGCAAGCCAGTGCCGATCCGGCTCGAACGCGAGGACGTCGCCGCCATCCAGAAGGAGCTGGACCGGGCCGGCGTGCGCATCACCTTGTTCAACCTGCGCATCCGCGAAGCGGCCTGAGCGCCATGCATAATCACGCGCTGGCCAAGAAGCGCGGCGGCGGACTTGGCATTGGGGTCGCAATCCGCCAGTGGCGCACCACGGACATCGGTCGGCTGCTGGCGCCGCTGGGCGTCGACTGGGTCAATATCGACATGGAGCACGGCACCGTCGATCTGGACCTGGCGGCACAGATGGCCATCGCCTGCCAGGACGCCGGCGTGACGCCGCTGGTGCGGGTGCCGGGTTACGAACATCATCATGCCAGCCGCGTGCTCGACGGCGGCGCCATGGGTATCATTTTCCCGCATGTGGATACCGCCGAGATGGCACGCCGGCTGGTGAGCTATTGCAAGTATCCGCCGGTGGGCAAACGTTCGCTGGTCGGGCGCATGGTGCATTTTAACTATCGCAACGTGCCGCAGGCCGAAGCAGCGGTCATCGCCAACGGCCAGATCCTGGTCGCCATGATGAT
>CANITX010000099.1 GCA_947470575.1 Rhodospirillales bacterium | reverse complement strand
GCGGCCAGCGCCAGCGCATCGCCATCGCCCGCGCCCTGGCGCTGGAGCCCGACGTGATCATCGCCGACGAGCCGGTCTCGGCGCTCGATGTTTCGGTGCGCAGCCAGATCCTCAACCTGCTGGCCGACCTCCAGGCGGCGCGCGGCCTGTCCTACCTGCTGATCAGCCACGATCTGGCGGTGGTCCGCCACGTCGCCGACCGGGTGGCGGTGATGTACCTGGGGCGCATCGTGGAGACGGCGCCGGCGGCGCTGCTGTTCGCCGCACCGCGACATCCTTATACCAAGGCGCTGATCGCTGCCGCCCCGCAAGTCGGACGGGGCAAGCGGCCGCGCGGCCGGACGCTGGCCGGCGACGCGGCCAGCCCAGCCCATCCGCCAGGCGGCTGTCCGTTCCATCCGCGCTGCCCGCGCGCCGAAGACATCTGCCGGAAGACGCGACCGAAACTGGAGACGGTAACGCCGCAGCCCAGCCAAGCGGCAGCCTGCCATTTCCGAGACGAGGCGCCTCGCTTAGGCGATGAGGCCCTGGCATGACCGGCTATCTCACCGGCCGGGCCCTTCAATCGGCCATCGTGCTGCTGGTCATGTCGTTCGTCATCTATGCGCTGATCGGATTGATGCCGGGCGACCCCATCGACCTGATGATCAATTCTAACCCGAAGATGACGTCGGAGGACGCGGCGCGACTGCGGGCGCTTTACGGCATCGACCGGCCGATTCTCGAACGCTATGGACACTGGCTGGCGGCGGCGTTCGGCGGCGATTTCGGCTTTTCGCGTATCCATGCCCGGCCGGTCATGGATATCCTGCTGCCGGCGCTGGGCAACACGACGCTGCTGCTCGGTGTCAGTTTTGCGCTGTCGCTGGCGTTCGGGCTGTGGCTCGGCGTGCTGGCGGCGGTAAGGCCCTATTCGCGCACCGACTATGCGGTCAACCTGCTGGCCTTCGCCGGCATCTCAGTGCCGCCGTTCTGGCTGGCCTTGCTGCTGATCATCGTCTTTGCCGTGATGTTGGGCCTGCTGCCGGCCGGCGGCGTGCCGATGACGAGCGATGCGGGCCTGTGGGAGAGCCTGCGCTACGCCGTGCTGCCGGTGGCCAACCTGACCATCGCCAGCATCGGCGGGCATACCCGCTTCGTGCGTGCCGCGATGATCGAGACCCTACGCCAGGACTTCATCCGCACGGCGCGCGCCAAGGGCATCGGCGAGCGGCGCGTGGTCTACAAGCACGCCCTGCGCCACGCCCTGGTGCCGGTGACGACCATCGTGGCATTGAACTTCGGGGCGCTGTTTTCCGGGGCGCTGATCACCGAGACGATCTTCGCCTATCCGGGCATGGGCAAGCTGATCTTCGATGCGATCATGGGCAGCGATTTCAACCTGGCGCTCGTATCGCTGTTGTTCGCCACGCTGTTCACCCTGGCCGGCAACCTGCTGGCCGACCTTGCCTATGCCGCGCTCGACCCGAGGATCCGCTATGGCTGAGGCGGCGATGGAAGCGGAAGCGATCCGGGCGCAAGGCACGCTGACGCTGGCCTGGCGACGCTTCCGCCGGCACCGGCTGGCGGTGGCGAGCACGTTGACGCTGATCGTGCTGGCGGCGTTGGCCCTGGCGGCGGCGCCGATCGAAGCGGCGCTCGGCCTCGACGGCCAGACGGTCGACCTGTTCGCCCGCTTCCAACCGCCATCGACGGCGCACCCGCTGGGCACCGACGAACTCGGCCGCGATTTCCTGGTGCGACTGCTGTATGGCGGCCGGGTTTCGCTGTTCGTCGGGTTGACCGCGGCGTTGGCTTCGGCGGTGCTGGGCACGGCCATCGGGCTGATCGCCGGCTATCGGGGCGGTTGGCTCGACTCGCTGCTGATGCGGCTGACGGATTCCGTGATCGCGCTGCCGCTGCTGCCGCTGTTGATCGTGCTGGCGGCGCTCGACCTGAGCAAGATCGGCGTGCCGGCGGAGATCGCCCAGTCGGAAGACATCAGCCTGTATCGCATCGTCGCCATCGTCGGGCTGGCCGGCTGGACAACGGTGGCGCGCCTGGTGCGCGGCGCGGCGCTGAGCCTGCGCGAGCGGGACTACGTGTTGGCGGCGACGGGGGCCGGCGCCGGAGCGGGACGGATCATGCTGGTCCATATCCTGCCCAACCTGATTTCGCCGATCGTCGTCGCCACGACGCTGTCGGTCGGCAACGTCATTTTGCTCGAATCCGTGTTGAGCTTTCTTGGCCTCGGCATCCAGCCGCCGATCCCGAGTTGGGGCAACCTTTTGACCAATGCCCAGGAGCTGATCTGGGAGGCCCCGGCATTGGCCTTCTATCCCGGCACGCTGATCTTCGTCACCGTCATCGCCTTTAATTTCCTGGGAGATGGGTTGCAGGATGCGCTCGACCCGAAGGCGATGGAGGGGTAGACAGCATTGAATTCAACATCAAATGATGTTAATTTTTGTGCTCACGTGCCTTGTGGAGGCCTAGATGAGAACCACGTTGGCTATCGATGACGAGCTTCTCGAAAAAGCACGCCGCCTAAGCGGCGTTCATGAAAAGTCCGCCCTGGTCCGCGAGGGTCTAAAGGCGCTGATTGCGCGGGAAAGCGCTCGCCGGTTGGCGCGCCTTGGCGGCAGCGAACCTCAACTTGCGCCGATACCGCGACGGCGGCCCGATTCCGCGTGATTTTGGTCGACACCTCCATATGGGTCGACCATCTGCGCGTTACCGACCCGGCACTTACCGCGCTTCTCGAAGCGGATAAGGTGGTGTCCCATGCCTTTGTCATCGGGGAATTGGCCTGCGGAAATTTGCGACGGCGCCAAGAAATCCTGTCCCTCCTGCACGACCTGCCTCAGGCGGATATCGCCGAGGAGAAGGAGGTGCTGCACCTCATCGATCATCATCGGTTGATGGGATCGGGAATCGGTTATGTCGATGCGCACCTGCTCGCCAGCACCCTCCTGACAGACAGTCTGCGCCTCTGGTCCCGTGACCGGCGGGTCACAGACATTGCGCTGCGTCTAAAGATTTCATTTCCGAACTAGTCCGTCGCAAATACGCAAAATCGCCTTGCATCGAGGAAGAGCTGTCATCATCAAATCACAACTCGGTCGGTACTATCCGGCTGGCCACTCGCCAAGGGCGGTGCTTACGGCGTAATTTGGTGTATTGGGCTTTCGCATCAACACCCCACCACAGACGCTCCGGCCAGCCGGCCGGCCGTCAACCAACATGAGGGACGTCATGGCCGAGGCCGCAAGCGCTACAGCGCGCATCCATCCGGTCATTCTGTCGGGCGGCACGGGCTCGCGCCTATGGCCGCTGTCGCGGGAACTCTATCCCAAACAACTGCTGCCGCTGCATACGTTGCGCAGCATGCTGCTGGACACGGCGTTACGGGTCCATGGGGCCGACACGTGCTTCGCCGCGCCGCTGATCGTCTGCAACTTCGAGCACCGATTCATCGTCGCCGAACAGGCCCGAGATGGGGGCATCACGCCGCGCGCCGTGGTGCTGGAGCCGGTCGGACGCAACACGGCACCGGCGGTGGCTGCCGCCGCCCTGATCCTGGCCGCCGAAGACCCCGAGGCGCTGATGCTGGTGCTGCCCTCGGACCACGTCATCGGCGACGTGGCCGCCTTCCACGGGGCCGTCGACACCGCCGCCAAGGCCGCCGCCGCCGGCAACCTGGTCACCTTCGGCATCAAGCCGGAAGGCCCGGAGACCGGCTACGGCTACATCAAGCGGGGCGAGCCGCTGGCCGGCGTGACGGGTTGTTTCAAGGTGGCGAGCTTCGTCGAGAAGCCGAACCTAAAAAAAGCCAAGGCCTATGTCGCCGACGGCCTGCACGCCTGGAACAGCGGCATGTTCCTGTTCAAAGCGGGGCGTTTCATCGCGGAGTTGGAGCGCTTCCGTCCGGCCATCCTGACTGCCTGCCGCCAAGCCATCGACAAGGGGCAACGCGACCTGGACTTCTTCCGGCTGGAAACCGAGGCCTTCGCGGCCTGCGAATCGGATTCTATCGACTATGCGGTGATGGAGCGTACCGAAAGCGCCGTGGTGGTGCCCGCCGATTTCGGCTGGAGCGATGTCGGCTCGTGGTCGGCGCTGTGGGAGATCGGCCTGAAGGACGCCGACGGCAATGTCGCCATGGGCGACGTTATGACCGACGACACCCGCGACAGCTATCTGCGCACCGAAGAAGACATCCTGCTGGCCGCCGTCGGCCTGCGCGATGTTATCGTCGTGGTGACGGACGACGCCGTGCTGGTCGCCGACAAATCGCGCGCCCAGGAGGTCAAGAATATCGTCACCAAGCTGAAGGACCAGGCGCGTAGCGAGCACCGCCGCCACCGCATCGTCTATCGCCCCTGGGGCCATTATCAGACGGTAGATGCCGGCGGCAATTTCCGCGTCAACCACATCATGATCAAGCCCGGCGCCAAGATGAGCCTGCAGTCGCACAAACGGCGCGCCGAGCATTGGGTGATCGTCGGCGGCACGGCGCTGGTCACCCGCGACGACCAGCACCTGACGATGACCGAGAACCAATCGATCTATATCCCCGTCGGCACCCGCCACCGGCTGGAAAACGCCGGCAAGGAGCCCTTGCGGGTGATCGAGGTGCAGTCGGGCGGCTATCTCGGCGAGGACGACATCACCCGCCACGACGACGCCTATGACGCCTATTGAGTGGCCGATACGCCGTTTTAGCCCTCGGAAACCGGCCGAAATAGCCGTATGCCGCCTGCGGGGTGGCAATTTTGCTGCATTGCGGTATATTGCCGGCGAACCCGGACAGCAGCGATGACGTCAGATCGACCACCGGAAGCCTTGGCGGCCGGCGCCGGGGTTACCTTTCAGGAACTGAGACGATGAACAAGATAACCACGGACCCGCGGGGCAACTCGGCCGCCAGCCGGGATATCGCCTTTGCCATCCACCCCTATACCAACCTCAAGACGCACCTGCAAAACGGTCCGCTGGTCATCACCCGGGGCGACGGCGTCCACGTCTACGACGAAGAGGGTAAGCAGTATATCGAGGGTATGGCCGGTCTGTGGTGCACGGCGCTCGGCTACAACGAAAACCGGCTGGTGGAGGCCGCTACCACGGCGATGCGCCGCCTGCCCTATTACCACCAGTTCGGGGGCAAGGCCCACGATACCGGCATCGACCTGGCCGAGCGGCTGATCGGCATGGCGCCGGTGCCGATGTCGAAGGTGTTCTTCGCCAATTCCGGTTCGGAAGCCAACGACACGGCGATGAAGCTGGTGTGGTACTTCTGGAACGCCATGGGCAAGCCCGAGAAGAAGAAGATTGTCTCGCGCATCAAAGGCTATCACGGGGTGACCATCGCCACGGCCAGTCTGACGGGGCTGCCCAACAACCATCGCGATTTCGACCTGCCGATCGCCCGCGTCCTGCATGCCGAATGTCCGCATCACTATCGCTTCGCCGAGCCCGGCGAAAGCGAGGAGGATTTCGCCAGCCGGCTGGCCGCCAACCTGGAAGCCTTGATCCAGCGCGAGGGGCCGGAGACCATCGGCGCGTTTTTCGCCGAACCGGTGATGGGCGCGGGCGGCGTCATCGTGCCGCCGGCCACCTATTTCGACAAAATCCAGGCGGTCCTGAAAAAGCACGACATCCTGTTCATCGTCGACGAGGTCATCTGCGGCTTCGGGAGGACGGGCAACATGTTCGGCACGCAGACGTACAACCTGAAGCCGGACATGATTTCGGTGGCGAAGAACCTGTCGTCGGCCTACCTGCCGATCTCGGCCCTGTTGATCAACGAACGGGTGTTCCAGGGCATGGTCGTGGAAAGCGAGAAGATCGGCACCTTCGGCCACGGCTTCACCTACAGCGGCCATCCGGTGGCGGCGGCCGTGGCGCTGGAGACGTTGAAAATCTACGCCGAGCGCGACATCGTCGGCCTGGTGCGCCGGGTCGCGCCGCGCCTGCAGGCAGGACTTCGCAAGCTGGGCGAACATCCGCTGGTCGGCGAAACTCGCGGCGTCGGCTTGATCGGCGGGCTTGAGCTGGTGAAAGACAAAAAGACGAAAGAAGCCTTCGATCCCAAACAGATGGTGGCCGCATACGCGGCCAAGCGGACGGAAGCGCACGGCCTGATCGTGCGCGCCATCGGCGATACCCTCGCCGTCTGTCCGCCGATGATCATCGGCGAGGCGGATATCGATAAATTGATCGAACGCCTGGGTCGCGCACTTGACGACACGGCAGCCTGGTTGGGGCATAATAAATAATTCATCGGGGATTCTGGACCGCCGGGAAGGGCCTATGACATGGACTACCAGAAGTTCTTCGCCGACCGTATCGACAACTTGAAGAACGAAGGACGCTATCGCGTCTTCGCCGATCTAGAACGACGCAACGGCGAGTTTCCTCGCGCCGCCATCCACCTGGGCGACGCGGTGCGCGACATCACTGTCTGGTGCTCCAACGACTATCTCGGCATGGGCCAGCATCCCACCGTGGTTGCGGCTATGCATGAAGCCATCGACCGCTGCGGCGCCGGTGCCGGCGGCACGCGCAATATTTCGGGCACCAACCACTATCATGTGGTGCTGGAACAGGAGCTGGCCGATCTGCACGGCCGCGAGGCCGCCCTACTGCTCGGCTCCGGCTGGGTCGCCAACCTGACGGCGCTCTCGACGCTGGGCGCCCACCTGCCCGATTGCGTCATCCTGTCGGACGCGCATAACCACAACTCGATGATCGAGGGCATGCGCAGCTCACGGGCGGAAAAAATGATCTTCCGCCACAACGACGCCGCGCATCTGGACTCCCTGCTTGCCGGCATCGCGCCAGGGCGGGCCAAACTGGTGGCCTTCGAATCGGTCTATTCGATGGACGGCGACATCGCCCCCATCGGCGACATCCTCGACGTCGCCGAGCGGCACGGAGCCATGACCTTTCTCGACGAGGTGCACGCCGTCGGCATGTATGGGAAACGCGGCGGCGGGGTTGCCGAAAGGGAGGGCTTGGCCGACCGCGTCACGGTGATCCAGGGGACGCTGGCCAAGGCCTTCGGCGTGGTCGGCGGCTATATCGCCGGATCGGCGGCGATGTGCGATTTCGTGCGATCCTACGGCACGGGCTTCATCTTTTCGTCCGCCTTGCCACCGGCCATCGCCGCCGGGGCGGCGGCCAGCGTGCGTTACTTGAAGCAGCACAACGAGCTGCGCGAGCAACATCAGGAACGGGCGGCAACATTGAAGCGCAAGCTGGCGGCCGGCGGGCTGCCGGTCATGCCCTCGGTCAGCCATATCGTGCCGGTGCTGGTCGGCGATGCGCGCCTGTGCAAGCAGGCCAGCGACATGCTGTTGGAGGATCACGACATCTACGTCCAGCCGATCAACTATCCGACGGTCGCGCGCGGTACCGAGCGGCTGCGTTTCACGCCGACGCCGCTACATACGGATGGCGATATGGACGCGCTGGTGCGCGCCATGCGCGCGGTGTGGGACCGGTTGGGCCTGCGCGCCGCCGCTTAGGATATTGCGAATGATTCCTAGATTCTGCCGGCGCGGCATGCTATGATTTGTATTGGAGGTTGACGTCATGTACGCCGACAATACCCTGACCCCGAAGGAAGCAACGCGGCTTTGCGCGCTGGGCACCCTGGCCTTGGCGCCGATGCGCTATAGCGCGCTGGCGACGGCGGTGCGGCACTTCATCGGCCGGATATTGGGCACCTCCCTCGACCTCATGGCGCCGTCCATCGAATTGCTGAAATACGAAGGTCTGGTTCGCCCTGTGAGCGGCAAGGGCATGGAAGACGATGCCGAACTGACGATCACCGACAAGGGCCGCCTGGAATTGCGGACCCTGCTGACCGCCAACCTGCGCAGCGGCGCCAGCGAGTTGAACAAGCTGGTGGTCGGCTTGAAATTCCGCTTCCTGCACCTGCTCGACGCGGCCGAGCGCCGCGCCCAAGTGGACATGCTGATGGATGTCTGCGAGGCGGAAATCGCTCGCCTGCAGGATCTGAAGCAAACCCATGAGGCCGATAGTGGTTATCTCGGCGTTTGGCTGGAACACGACATCGGGCAACTGGAAGCCCAGCTCGTTTGGCTCGAAGGCTTGGCCGGATCGCTGCGCGCGGACGCCTGAGCGGCCCTCAATTTCCCAACAGAACCTTGATTTCGGCGTCGCTCAGTCGAACATCGAACGCGGGCGCGGAGTCAGCTTCGTGGCGACGGTCGGCAACCCGGCCGCGGCGCCGATCGGGCCCACAATAAGCATCGACCCGCACGGACGGCCGTCTGGCTTCCATGGCCCTTCGGATGCTCTCGTGGAGGGAACGGGTCGATACGGGCTTCCATAGAAATTCGGTCACACCGGCCTTGCGGGCGGCCGACAACCGCGCCGTGCTGCCGCGCTCCGACAACAAGACGACGGGCAGGCCCGCCGGCGGATGCGCCGTCCAACGTCGCAATCCATGGACAAAATCCAGGACATCGGTGGAGTGCATCGACTCGTTGCAGAGCAACACGTCCGGGACCAGGCGATCCAACTCCCGATGCGCCCGCACGTCATCGAGGGCTTCGCCGATATGACCGACCTCGAGGGCCCGCAGCATGGCGCGCACAGTCGAACGCATGCGGGGATCGTCATCGAGCATAAGGACAGTGAGGCTTTTGAGACTGCGTCCGGTCACGGCACATCCTTGGGCACAAGATGTCGCAAGCTTCACTATTTCGCACAATCATGGCGCAAAAGAGGCCGTTTTAGGGATATTTCGGGATAACGCTGCCGAGCGGCAAAGCTTGCTTCAAAGCAACCCGAGTTCCCGCAATTCCTCGGCCATCCCTTCAGGCAGCGCGTCGATTCCCGAATCCCGGCCGTCGGCATCGGCCGGCGCGGCGCGGCCGTCCAAATAACGCCACCCCTGAAACGCCCGTTGCGGCCGCGGCACGACGGGCACCAGCAGCGGATCGAGGATCAAGGCGCAGGCCGGCAAGCCCTTGGCGTTGACGGTTGGCTCGACGCCGATCAAGGCTTGGCGCACGCGGACGTGAGCGCGAAACACCCAGTACATCGAGCCGCCGGCCAACAGCTCGTCGGCCCGGCGCGGAATGTTGCGGGTGATATGACGCAGCACCGGCTTTTCACCCCGGGCCCGGCATTCGGCCAAGCGACGCTGCTGGAAGGTGGCGAGGTCATCGAGGTGTTCGACACCGACAGCCAGCTTGATGAGGTTGAGCGGCATGTCGACGGCGGGCGAAAGCGATGTGGCCGGAGATCAGCGCGCCGCAACGGCGAGACGCGCGCGGGTCACCTTGGAAACCGGCGAACGACCAAGGATCTGATAAATGAACTGGGCGGTATCGATCACCCCATCCAGATCGACGCCGGTTTGGCAGCCCAGGCCGTTGAGCATATAAAGCACGTCCTCGGTCGCGACATTGCCGCCGGCACCGGGCGCGTAGGGGCAGCCGCCCAGCCCGCCGACGGAGGCGTCGACAATGGCGATGCCGCGCTGCATGGCGGCCAGGATATTGGCCAGGCCCTGACCGTAGGTATCGTGGAAATGCACGGCAACCCGGTCGCGCGGAATGACGGCGGAAACGGCATCGGCGAGCGCGGTGGCGCGATCCGGCGTGCCAATGCCGATGGTGTCGCCGAACGAAATTTCGACGCAGCCCAAAGCCAGCATGCGCGCCGCCAGTTTGACCACCGTGGTCAACGGCACATCGCCTTCGTAGGGACATCCCAAGCAGCACGATAGATAGCCGCGGACACGAACGCTACGCGCCTTGGCGGCTGCGCAGACTTCGCCCAAGCGTTCCAGGCTTTGCGCGATGGAGCAGTTGGTGTTGCGCTGGGAAAATGTCTCGGACGCCGCCGCGAATACCGCGACATCCTCGGCCCCGGCGGCAACCGCCGACTCGAAGCCCTTCATATTCGGCGTCAGGACCGGATAGCGGGCACCGTCGCGCCTGTGAATACCGGCCAGCACCTTGGCTGTATCGGCCATGCGCGGCACCCAGGTCGGCGACACGAAACTACCGGCTTCGATCACCGGAAAACCGGCGCGGCTCAAGCGGTCGATCAGCGCGATCTTATTGGCCGTGGAAACTTCGCCAGCCTCATTCTGCAGCCCGTCGCGCGGCCCGACTTCGACCAGCTTGATCTTCGATGGCACCCGAATCACGCGACCGATCTCCAAAAATAACGACTAGGGGTAGGAACGCCTGCCAGCATTAGCACGGGGCATCCGCCCGCGTCGATCATCCCTTCCTAACGTACGGGTCAGCGCCCGGGCCAGATTGGCTTGCGCTTTTCGAGAAAAGCGGCGAGGCCTTCGCGCGCCTCATCGGAAGCACGAATTTCGGCGATACGCCGGGCGGTCAGTTCCGCCGTCCCATCCTCGATGGGCCGGCCGGTCAGATCGGCAATCAGGTTCTTACCGGCGGCCATCGCCGCCGGGCCGTTGGCGGCAATGGCATCGAGCAGTCGGTCGGCGGCGGCCGACAATTCGGCGCCGGGCACGACCTCGTGCACCAGGCCGATGCGCCGCGCCTCGGCGGCAGAGAAGCGTTCGGCGCTCAGCACGTAACGGCGGGCCTGACGGGCGCCGATGGCGGCCAGCACATAGGGTCCGATGATCGAGGGGATCAAACCCAAGCGAACCTCGGTCAGGCTGAACTGTGCTTCCTCGGCGGCGATTGCCATGTCGCAGGCGGCAACCAGGCCGACGCCGCCGCCGAAAGCCGATCCTTGAACGACGGCCACCGTCGGTTTGGCCAAGCGGTCGAGGGTGCGCATCAACGCGGTGGCGGCGCGTGCATCGGCCAAGTTCTGTTCGAAGGTGTAGCCGGCCATGCGCTGCATCCAATGCATGTCGGCTCCGGCTGAAAAGCTTCGCCCCGCGCCGGTCAACGCCACGACGCGGACGCGGGCATCAGCTTCCAACGCACGCAAGGCTTCGGACAGGCGGGCGATCAGGACATCGTTGAAGGCGTTGTGAATATCGGGACGGTTGAGCGTCAACCAGCCGATGCCGCGGCCGGCGTCGACGGAAAGCAGAACGGGATTCTCGGCCATCCGGTGTCTCCCAAATCAGCTTTTTGCCGGTTCCGGCTTGCGCGTCGGCCGGGGAACGACGGCACCGCCTGCCCCGACCCAGGCACCGAAGCCGCCATCGATATGACAAACCGGCTCCAGCCCCATGCGCGCGACCGCATCGGTGGCCAGCGCCGAGCGCCAGCCGGCGGCGCAATAGAAGACGAAGCGCTTGCCGGAAGCGAAGACGTCGCGGTGGTAAGGGCTTTCCGGATCGACCCAGAACTCCAGCATGCCGCGCGGCGCATGCACGGCGCCGGGGATCATGCCGGCATGGTCGAGTTCGCGCACGTCGCGAAGATCGACGAAGACGACATCGTCGCGACCGAGCAGCGTCTTGGCCTCTTCGACGCCAATGGTCTCGATGCGGCTTTCGGCCTCGGCCAGCAGTTTTTTGTAGCCCGTGGTTATCGGCATGCGTTTCTCCTTACCAAGCGCCTCGTTCAAGCCAGCGACGTACCATCGGCAACCGGTCGGCGCCCCAGAACGGCTCGCCGTCGACGATAAAAAATGGCGATCCGCAAACGCCGGCCGCTGTGGCCGAGGCGGTTTCGATGCGTAGCCGGTCCTTCACTGCCTGGTCCTGCAATGCAGCCGCGACCGCAGGGCCATCGGCGCCGACCGAAGCCGCGATGGTGGCAACGGCGGCAACTGGCATGATGTCCAACCCCTTACCGAAATAGGCATCGAAGGCGGCACGGGCGAAGCGCCGGGACAAGTCTCCGTCGCGGTCGTCCAACCACCAAAAGGCGCGCGAGGCGGCAACGGCGGCGATGGGAAAGGGCTCGGGCAGAACCCAAGGTACATTCATCAATCGGCCG
>CANITX010000098.1 GCA_947470575.1 Rhodospirillales bacterium | reverse complement strand
CCAGGCGACCAGCGGCGGCGGCAGGTAGATCCCTGCTGCAAGCACCAGGGCGAAGTGGGCGCACATCGGCACATACGAGGCTTCCACGGGCGCCCGACGGCCTTTCGCCTCGCCGAAGGCCAGCCCCTGAAGGTGCATGAGCAGCGCGCCAAAGGCGACCAACAGACCGCCAACCAGCACCACGGCCAGCAGCGGTTCGCGGGCGAAGGTCGAACTCAGTACCAGGAACTCGCTCATGAAGATGCCGAACGGCGGCAGGCCGGCGATGGCGACGACGCCGGCGACCAGACTCCAGCCGAGCCAGGGATGGGTCTCGGTGAGCCCGCCGATATCGGCCATCTTTTGCGTGCCTTTGACTTGGGCGACATGGCCGACTGCGAAGAAAATCGCCGATTTGGTCAGGCTGTGCATGGTCATGTGCAAGAGGCCCGCGAAATTGGCGAGCGGCCCGCCCATGCCGAAAGCGAAGACGATGATGCCCATGTGTTCGATGGAGGAATAGGCGAACATCCGCTTGATGTCGCGCCGCCGGTACAGCATGAAAGCCGCAAAAACGACCGATGTCAGCCCCATCGCCACCATCAACGTCCCGGGCGCCAGGGCCGCCGGATTGGCGGCCAGCAGCAGCTTGAATCGCAGCACAGCGTAGAGTGCGACGTTGAGCAGCAGGCCCGACAGCACCGCTGAGATCGGCGTCGGACCTTCGGCATGGGCGTCGGGCAGCCAGGCGTGCAGCGGGGCGAGGCCGACCTTGGTGCCGTAGCCGAGCAGCAGAAAGACGAAAGCGAGATTGAGCAGCGCCGGGTCGCATTCGCCGATGCGCGCGATCAGTACCGTCCAAATCATCGCATCCTGGCCTTCGCCGACCACCGGCTGCGCCGCCATGTAAACCAAAATGGTGCCGAACAACGCCAGCGCGATGCCGACGCTGCCCAGGATGAAATACTTCCACGCCGCCTCCAGCGCCTCGTGGGTGCGATAGATGCCGACCATTACCACGGTGGTCAGCGTCGCCAGCTCGATGGCCACCCACATCAGGCCGATGTTGTTGGCGATCAGCGCCAGGTTCATGGCGAACATCAGGACTTGATACATCGCGTGGTAGAAGCGCAGGTGCGTCGCGGTCAGTCGCCCGATGGCGATCTCGTGGGCGATATAGTTCGCGCTGAAGATGCTGGTGGTGAAGCCGATGAAGGTGTTCAGAACCACGAACACGATGTTGAGGTCGTCGATCAGAAAGTACGGTTCGGGCGCCGGCCGCTCGACGACGAACAGCGACAGCGCTGCCAGCAGTGTCAGGAACGCCGCCAGCACGTTTAGGCGCGCACCCAGCCGGTAGTTGCTCAGCAGGGCTAGCAGCACCGCGGCGCCGGCCGGTATCAGCAGGATCGGCATGTAAATTCCGAAGGACAGCGCGTTCACCGCTGTTCTCCCCGGAATCGGTCGAGTGCCCGCATGTCGACGGTGTCGAACCGCTCGCGGATGCGGAACAGGAAAATGCCGATGACGATGAAGGCGATCAGGATCGAAAAGGCGACGCTGAACTCGACGACCAGCGGCATGCCCTTGGCGCCGGTGGCGGCCAGCACCAACCCGTTCTCCAGCGACATGAAGCCGACGACCTGGCTCACCGCGTTGCGCCGCGTCACCATCATCAGCAGCCCCAGCAGCACGACCGACAGCGCGAAGGCCAGGTCTTCGCGGGCCATCGGATCGGCGCCTGCCGTGACGCGCAGCATGACCACCAGCGACAGCGCCACCAGGCCGATGCCGGCCAGCATCGTCGGGCCGAAGCCGACCACAGTCTCGATCTCGCGGTGGATGCCCAGGCGTTGGATGATGCGGTGCAGCGCCATCGGGATGACGATAGCCTTGAAGACCAGCGCCACGGCTGCCGTGACGTAAAGGTGCGGCGCATCTTGGGCGAAGGCCTGCCAGGCGACGGAAAGGGCGAGCACCAGGGCCTGCAAGGTAAAGACCTTGAGCAGCGCGTAAAGCCGCACCTGATAGAGCATCACCAGGCTCATCAGCACCAAGCCGCCGGCCAGCAGGTGCGCGATGTCGAAGACGAGATTCGTCATCACAGGCTCCGCGACACGAACAGCAGCAGGGTGCCGAGCAATCCGAGCATGAGCGCGGCGCCCATGAATTCGGGCACGCGGAACACGCGCATCTTGGCGATCGCCGTTTCGAACAGCGCCAACAGCACGCCGCCGACCGCGAGCTTGGCGACAAAGGCTGCCAGGCCGAGCGCATGGCGGTCCAGCCCCTCGCCGGGTCCGGCGAGTCCCCAAGGCACAAAGACGGCGGCGATCAGCGCCACGTACAGCAGCAGTTTGAGCGACGCGGCGATTTCGATCATCGCCAAGTGGCGGCCGGAATATTCCAGGACCATGGCCTCGTGGACCATGGTGAGTTCAAGGTGCGTCGCCGGATTATCGACAGGAATGCGCGCGTTTTCGGCGATGGCCACCATGACCAACGCGATCGCCGCCAGCCCCAGCGAAACACGCAGCCCGACCGCCGGCAAGGTCATATGGGCCGAAACCGTCGACAGCTGGGTGGAGCCGGCAACCAGGGCCAGCGTGAAGACGATCATGATCATTGCCGGTTCGGCCAGCGACGCGATCATCGTCTCGCGGCTGGCACCGATACCGCCGAAACTGGTGCCGACGTCCATGCCGGCGAGCGCCAGGAAAAAGCGTGCGCTACCTAACAGTGCGATGATGGCAATAAGGTCCGCTGTCCAGCTGAACAGCAAGCCGGTGGCGAATGTCGGAACCAGCGCGGCCGCCACCCAGGTGGTGGCAAAAATCAGATAAGGCGCGGCGCGGAACAGCCAGGAGGCATTGTCGGCCAGCACCGCCTCCTTGCGTAGCAGCCGCAGCAGGTCCCGGTAAGGCTGGATCACCGACGGTCCGCGGCGGCGCAGCAGGCGCGCCTTGATCTTGCGCACGAAACCCGTCAGCAGCGGCGCCAGCAGCAGGACCACTGCCATCTGCCCGCCCTGGATGAGAAGATCGATCGTCATGGCCATAGGGCAAGCACCAGAAGCAGCGCGACCAGGGCGATGAAAACCAGGGTCAAATACCGGCGGATGGTCAGGAATTGCAGATGGTTGAGCGTGCCCGACACCAGGCTGACGACTTGCGTTAAGGGGGTGTAAAGCCACTCCCAAAAGCGATCGTGCATCGTGACCGTTAGCCTCGCCGCCCGGGTATCGCCGGGGGCGGGCATATCGACGCGCTCGCTGGCGCCGAACGCAAGCCCGCCGAAGACACGGCGAAGCGGCTGGGCAAAGCTGCCGGCGGTGTATTGTGTTGCCGGGCTGGGATCGGGAAAGCCGCAGTCCCAGGCCGGCGCGCGCCGGATCGTTCGCGGCCCTAAGCGGTAAATGACCAGCGCGGAGACCGCCGTCGATGCGGCGATGAACAGAAAGACCAGCAGGCCGTTATAAGTACTTCGGCTTTCGCCGATCGGCACCACCGACAACCAGGCGATGGTCGCCTGTTCGGACAATTTGGCGCCGACCATGCTTTGCGTGACCCCGGCGAGACTGTCGATCGCCAAGCCCGGTAGCACGCCAGCCAGCAGGCAGAGCCCCGCCAGCGCGATCATGATACTCCGCGATGGAAGGTCTACCTCTTGCGCCGCTGCCGCCGCCGCCGAGCGCGGCCGGCCGAGGAAGGCGATGCCGAACAACCTGACGAAGCAGGCGGCGGCCAATGCCGCCGACATGGCCAGCAGGGCGCCGACTGCCGGCGCCATGATCTTCAACCCCCACTGCGGAAACTGCGGGCTTTGCAGGATCGCCTGGAAGATCAGCCACTCCGAGACGAAGCCGTTCAGCGGCGGCAGCGCTGCGATGGCAACGCAGCCGACCAGGAAGGCGAAGCTGGTTTGCGGCATGCGATGTATAAGGCCACCTAAGCATTCCAGGTCGCGCTCGCCGGTAGCCGTCTGCACGGCGCCGGCGCCGAAGAACAGCAGGCTTTTGAACAGGGTATGGTTCAGTACGTGGAGCAGGGCGGCGGTCAAGGCCAGTGCCGCCGCGAGGTTCATCGCATTGCCCTGGAAGGCGAGCGCCAGGCCGAGTCCGACAAAGATGATGCCGACGTTCTCGATGGTGCTGAAGGCCAACAGTCGCTTGATGTCGCGCTCCATCGTGGCCGACAGGATGCCCAGCACCGCCGTGACCGTTCCGGCGGCCATTACCGGGACGCCCCACCACCAGTCGGAAGGCCCCATCAGGTCGAAGACGACGCGCACGAAGCCATAGATCGCGACCTTGGTCATGACGCCGCTCATCAACGCCGAAACATGGCTCGGCGCCGCCGGATGGGCCAGCGGCAGCCAGACATGCAGCGGTACCAGGCCGGCCTTCGAACCCGCGCCGCCCAGCATCAGCACCAGCACCAGCGCGGCGACACCCGGCGCGTGCGCCGCCGCCCGGATCGAACCGAACCCATAGCCGCCGTCGGGTCCCGCCATCAGGCCGAAGGCCAGCACCAGCACCAGCGTGCCGAAACTGGCCATGACCAGATAGACGTAACCGGCCCGCGCATTGTCGCGTTCGCCGTGGTGCGCCATCACCAGTGCCCAAGACGCCAGCGACATGAACTCCCAGGACAGCAGGAAGGTGAAGGCATCGTCGGCCAGCAGCACCAGGTTCATGCCGGCCAGGAAGGCCGGGAAGAACGGCAGCACCCGCTGCGGTGCCGCCTCGTGGCGGCCATAACCCAGCCCGTAGAAACTGGCGGCGCCGCCGCCCAAGTTGACGACGGCCTGAAAGAAGGCGGTCAGCGCATCCACGCGAAAATGGCTTCCCAGCCACGGCAGGCCAACGGGCAGGGTTACCGACGGCGCCAGGGTTCCACCGGTCAAAAGGTGGGTCACCGCCGCTATCAGGGCTGCGGCGGATGCGATCAGGCTAACGCCGTACACGAAAGTGCGGCCGTAAGGGCGTCGGGCCACGGCCGTGGCAAGGATCGCAGTCCCAAGCAGGACGGCCACGCACCACAAGGCCACGATCACCGTCATGGCACAATGCCCTTCACCTGGACCGCGACATCGTTGGCAGGGGTACGGCCGATAGGCTCATGCACCGCCGTTGGCCGATGCCAAGCGGCATCCGGGCGGCGCGTATCTGGCCGGAACTGATCATCGCTGAGCTACCTATCCGCAAGTCCCCAGCATCATATAGCATGTCGCTGATTCGTATAGCCGAAGCCCAGCCGTTAGAGTCGATTATTGGCGCGCTGGCCGGTTGGCGGTGTCCTGTGGTCGATGGGGAGTGTGCAATGATGAGTCTGCCGATCACGTCGATCTTCGCGGCGGTCTTCGCCGTTGCCTTGGTGGGGCTGTCCGGATGGGTCAGTTTGCGCCGGGCCGCTGTCAAAGCCACAATCGGCGACGCGGGGGACGGCATCCTGCGCAACCGCATCCGCGCTCAAGGAAATTTCATCGAATACGTGCCCCTGGCGCTGGTGTGCCTGGCGCTGGTCGAAGGCGGCGGTGCGTCGGCCGGAACGATGTGGATGCTGGGCGGGGCGTTGGTAGTTGGCAGGACCCTACATGCCACCGGAATGTTCGGGAATTCGATCCCGTTGCGCGTAATGGGAATGGTCCTGACCTATGCAACGCTGCTCTCCGCGGCAGGGCGCCTGACCCTGTCGGCTTTGGGGCTATAGCGACAACGGGGTTTAGGCCATGGGGCTGTCGTCGCATCTTGCCGCGCCGCCGCGCGGGCGATAGATGATATCCTAACCGTTGCTCCGTAGTGGAAGCCAGGACGCCATGCTGACCGAACCCAAGCTCGACGAACGCCAGATCGCCCACTATCACGACAAGGGCTACGTTGTTCTGCCGGGCGCCTTTTCCGCTGCCGAAGTTGATCTCATGGACCGTTGGTCGAACGAGCTGCTTGGCAGGCCGGAAATGCCGGGGCGCCATTGGGTCTATTGGGAAAAGAGCCTGAAGAACCCGGGCCAAAAGATCGTCAGCCGCATCGAGTATATCGCGCCCTTTCACGACGGCTTTCGCGATCTCGCCAACGCGTTGAAGGGCGTCTGCGGGCAGGTCTTCGGCGAACCGGCGGTGCTGTTCAAGGAAAAGATCAATTTCAAAATGCCGGGCGGCGATGGCTTCAAGCCGCATCAGGATTCCCAGGCCGGCTGGGGGCGCTATGCGTCGCGCTTCTGCAGCGTGCTGGTCTGCATCGACGATGCCACCGTCGAAAACGGCTGCCTGCAGATCGTGGCCGGGCATCACCAAGGGACGCGCTACAGCGAATGGGCGCCGCTGACCGAGGCGGATATGGCCGGCATGGAACTCATCGCCTGCCCGACCCGGCGCGGCGACATCATTCTCTTCGATTCCTACACGCCGCACGCCTCGGAACCGAACATGACGGATAAGGTGCGGCGCATCTACTTCGCCACCTACAACAAGCTGTCCGAAGGCGATCATCTGGCGGCTTACTATGCCGACAAGCACAAAAGCTACCCGCCCGATATCGAGCGTCAGGCCGGCAAGGAATACGTATTCCGAGTCTGAACCCGCTTGATCCTTATACGGCGGCGAAAACGCTTAAATCTGCGGCAGGATCGTATCGCGCGCCCGCGCCACGTCGCCGGGAAAATCGATCTCGATCCACGGCAGGCTGGTAACGTCTTCCCAGCCGAATTCGCCGCCCTTGCCGTTCAGCATGATCTCGCGAACGGCTTCTTCCATCGGTTTTCCGGCGCCGGCCCCAGCGACGAATTCCTCCATGGTGGCAACCAGGGCGCGCGCCGCCTGGGGCGACAGCTTCAGGAAGCCCGGCCATTCGCCCATGAAGTCGGCCTTGATGTCGCCGATGGCCTTGCGGAACTCGACCGGCTTGCCGTCGCGGATGCACAGCTTGACCGGCTCTTCGCCGGCCTCGAAATCCCGGTCGAGCAGCATGCAGGTTTCATGCGGCGAGGCGATCAGCCGTTCGATCAGACCCCGGTGATAAAGCACGTCGGCGTCCATGCATAGGCAGCTATCGCCATCGAGCAGCGTCTCGCGGGCGCACCACAGCGAGACGACCGAGCCGCGCCGGTAGTCGGGGTTAAGCACGGGGCGAACGAAATCCGTCGCGTCGATGCGCGCCACCTCGGCCAGCAACGTGTCGGCGCGAAAGCCGGTGACCAGCACTAATTCCTCGACGCCGCTATCGCGCAGGATCTCCACATGGCGTTCGATCAGGCTCTTGCCGCCGAAGCGCAACAGCGACTTGTGCGGATGGTCGTCGTCCTGGCCGTAAAGCCGGCTGCCCAGCCCGGCGGCGAGCATGATCGCCTTCATCTTAGCACCCCGCCAGCCATGGCCTGGGCCTTGAGGGAAACGCCCATCTCGCCCAGGGTCTTTTCCACCGCCACCAGCACACCTCGCATGTCCTCGGGATGCAGATCGCCGATGCAGCCCATGCGGAAGCTGTCGACTTGCGTCAGCTTGCCCGGATAGATCACGTAGCCCTTTTGCTTGAGCCCGTCGTAGAAGCGGCCGAAATCGAAACCCGCGGCCTTCGGCATCAGGAAGGTAACGATGATCGGCGCCTGCAACGCGGTGGGCAGCAAGGGCTCGAGCCCGATCCGCCGCATGCCGTCGATCAGCACCTGGCAATTTTCCTCGTAGCGCCGCCGCCGGCCGTCGACGCCGCCCTCGGCCGCATGCTCGGCCAGTGCCTGCTGCAAGGCGGCCACCACATGGGTCGGCGGGGTGAACCGCCACTGCCCGTCCTTTTCCATGGCCCGCCATTGCGCGTAAAGGTCGAGGCTGACCGAAGGTGCGCATCCCGCCGTCTCCGCCAGTGCCGCTTCGCGACACAGCACGAAGGCCATCCCCGGCACGCCCTGCAAGCACTTGTTGGCCGACGACGCCAGTCCGTCGAAGGCCGTGCGTGCCGCATCGACCGGCAGCGCCCCGAAGCCGCTCATCGAATCGACCAAAAGCCGCCGTCCTGCCGCGGCGACGACGGCGGCGACCTCGGCGAGCGGGTTCACGATGCCGGCAGTGGTCTCGCAATGGATCATCGCCACATGCCCGATCTTCGGGTCCGCATCCAGTCGCCGGTGGACCTCCGCCGGATCGGGCGGCTCATGCTCCGCCGTCTCATAGGTCACGACATCGCGGCCGATGGCTTTACAGATGGCGACCATGCGCTGGCCATAGGCGCCGTTGGCCAACACCAGTACCCGCCCGTCGCGCGGCACGAAGGTGCCGAGCATCGCTTCGACAGCGAACGTGCCGCTGCCCTGGACGGGCACGGCGACATGGCTGCCCCGCCCATTGGCCAGCTCGACCAGCCGGTCGCGCACGCTCCGGTTCATGGCGATGAAGGTTTCGTCGCGCGAGCCCCAGTCGTGCAGCATCGCCGCCTTGACGGTGGCCGATGTGGTCAGCGGTCCGGGCGTCAGCAGCAGCGGATCGGTGCGCGGCATGGCGGCTCTCTTTCAGTGAACGGCCAGGAAGCCGCGGAAGCGCTGCGCGATCTCCTGCGGCGATACCGTCGGGCGTCCCAGCTTATCGATGGTGCCCGGCACCACCTTGAGGTGGATCAGGCGCGGTCCCGGCGTCGCCAAGGCCCGCTTCAGCGCCTGGGCGAAGCCGGTGACGCTGTCGGCAACGGCGGTGTAGCGATAGCCGCAGGCCTTGGCCACGGCGGAGAAATCGACGCCCGGCGATACCGTCGCCTGGCCGCCGGTCGATTCATAGGCGCCGTTGTCGACCACGATGTGCAGCAGGTTGTCCGGCTGGCGGGCGCCGATGGTCGCCATGTTGCCCATCTTCATCAAGGCCGCGCCGTCGCCGTCGACCACCACCACCGGTCGCTCGACGTTCAGCGCCACGCCCAGTCCCATGGCGCTGGCCCCGCCCATCGAGCCCACTTGGTAGATGTGCTGCGGCCGATCGTCCAGGGTGAACAGCTCGCGCCCGCAAAATCCGGTGGTGGCGATGACGGCGGCTTCCGCCGGCAGATCGGCAAGCAGGCGTTCCAGCGCGTCGATGCGCCTCGGCTGCATGTTGCCGGTCAGGAATGCTTCGCTGACACAAGGTGCGCGCGGCGGCAGCGGCGGTTCGTCCAAGGTGGAGTCGGCGACACTGCCCTTGGCCATGATGAAAGCATAGGGCAGGCGGTCGCGGTCCATCGCCTGCGCCGCCGCTTCCAGCGCCGGGCCCAGGTCGGCAGCCTGGGTCGGGAACGGCCGGTGCGGAATCCGCATGACGTCGAGCACCTTCTCGGTGATCTCGCCCATCAGCTCGTGCTGCGGTTCGTCCTTCAGACCGGGCTGGCCGCGCCAGGTGACGATCAATAGCGTCGGGATGCGGAACGGCCAGTTGAGCGAGGTCAGCGGGTTGACCGTATTGCCGAGTCCCGAATTCTGGCACATGACGGCAGTGCCGCGCCCGGCCAGCCAAGCGCCTGCCGCGATGGCCACCGCCTCGCCCTCGCTGGTCGCGCCAACGTAGCGGGTATCCGGGTCGCTGATCACGCCGTTGATCAGCGGCGTCAGGAAGCTGCACGGCACACCGGTGAAAAAACGGATCGAATGGCGCCGCGCCGCCTCCAGAAAATCCTTCGCCTGGATCATGGCCGCGTCACGCGACGTTGCGGGCTTGCGCCAGGTCGAAGGCGTCGTTCACGTCGAGCCAGTTACCGGTGATGTAGACGACCGCGGGCTTCTCGCCGGCCGCGATCAGCCGGTTCAGCACGTCGGGAATGCTGGCCTTGGCCAGGGTGCCGTCGGCGGCCATGGCATCGAGCGTGGCGCGGACTCGCGCCGCGCCGGCTGCCGACAGCTTCATCAATCCCACCCAGCGGCCATCGCCCTTGCTCACCCCGGTACCAATGCCGGTCAGCGTCACCGGGGTGTCGTCGAGATAATCGGCGGCAAAGGGAACGCTGCAGGCCGCCAGATCCATGCTGCCGGCGGCGGCGCTGCCGCTGCCGGCGGCATCGACGATCACGGCGATGTCGGCGTCCTTTTCCATCAGCATGGACAGGATGAACGGCCGATAGACGATGTCGCCGTAAGCGACGATGCAGTCCGATGCCAGCGCCGTGCCGGCCAACGCCAACGACGCCGCCTCGCCGGTTTCGGCATAGTTCGCATTGCGGACCTTGGCCACATCGGCGACGATAACGGCGGCGTCCTTATAGCCGGTGACGACCGTGAAATCGCGCACGCCATGGGTGCGCAGGGCGTCGACCTGGCGCTGCAGGATGCTGGTGCCGCGCACGTCCAGCATGCACTTCGGCTTGTCCTTGGTCAGGTCGGCCAAAGCCGTGCCGCGGGTCGCGGCCAGCAACACAGCGTGCGGCGACTTGGGCTTCGCCAGATAGCGGTCCTCGGAACGCTCCAGCTCCTCGTTCCCGGCCAGCTTGAAGACATCGCCCAGGACGGCGACCTCGTCTTCCAGCGTGATCAGCGTCTGCTCTTCGTAAAGGCGCCGTGAAATCTCGCGCATCGCCTTGATCGCGGCCCGCACGTTGTGATTGGCCCAGATCAGCAGCGAGACGTTGACGTCGCGGAACCGCTCGGTCGGCGTTGCGTAATAGGTCGTCGGCACGATGACCACGGGACAGCGGTTGCCCCATTCCCGGCAGAAGGTCAGGATTTCGTCGCCCGTCTTCTTTTTCGAGTGGATCAGGATCGCGTCGGCGCCGGCCTGATGATAAGCCTCGGCCCGGCGCAATGCTTCCTCGATCGGCCAGCCCGAGATCAGCGCCTCGATGCGCGCCACGATGGAAAAGTTGGGATCGGTCTGGCAGTCCTTGCCGGCTTTGATCTTGCCGCAGAATTCCTCGATATCCGCCAGCGGCTGGTTGCTGCCCAGGAACGAGTTGGTCTTGGGAAACAGCTTGTCCTCGATGCAGACGCCGGCGATGTCGCGTTGGCACAACTTGGTGACCAGCCGGCGGAAATTGTTGAAATTGCCATAGCCGGTGTCGCCGTCGACCAGGATCGGAATGGTCGTTGCATCGGACATGAATTCCAGCACTTCCAGAACTTGGGTCCACGACGCTTCGTTGCTGTCGCGCACGCCAAGCGCCGCCGATATCGACAGTCCTGACGCCCAAATGCCCTCGAAACCGGCTTCCTCGACAATTTTCCCGGAAAGCCCGTTGTGCGCTTCCATGATGAAGCGCAGGTCGGGGGACATAAGCATGTCCCTCAGCCGCTTGCTTTTTGACACGGCAGCGGTTCCGACAGCCGATGTTGCGCGGATGGTTTTCTTGTTGTCTACGACGGGCATGTTGGAAACAGCCTCCAAATCTCGGTTTCGAGGTGCGTGGGTTGTACGCCCGAAGGGCCTGCTGACTGGGCGTCTGGCACGAAAGTACAAAATAGGACCGACTGCCCCCGGGAACCTCGCTTACCCTGGCAAAAGCGACCCCTTGTAGGACACTTGTAAGAAGTTTGTAAGATATCTGTAAGAAAATTGTTGCGCAGGCGAGCATCACAACAGAATTGCCATGGCAGCGACCGCTTCGGCGCACAAAGCCTTCCCCGTTGTCCGCTTCACCTCGGGATGGCTGATGCCCTGCTTGGCGCAGCGGTCGTTGGCACCCAATCAGGCGACGTTTCTCTCACGGATCTTCGTCAGCCGGCGCAGGCGGGCGCGGCCATGGCCGAACCTTCTGCCGGCCTGGTCATGCCGTCGTCGGCGATCGAACGGCGCGCTTGCAACTCCCGGGAATTGTTTCGCGCCGATTTCTGCTTCATCATCCTGCTCTTCGCCGTCGCGGGCGTGCTTCGCTGGTTGCTGATCGCCGCCAGCATCGGCGCCCAGGCATATTGGATGTTTCGAGCCGTGCGCGCGGTCTCCCGGTTTAACGTCTGAGGTCGGCGCGCCGGAACGTTCCGCATGGGGCTGCTATCGTTT
>CANITX010000097.1 GCA_947470575.1 Rhodospirillales bacterium | reverse complement strand
CTGATGACCGATGCGGTGCTGGGCTCGCGCTACCGGATCGACGGTATCGTCACCACGGTCGATGCGGTCAACGGCATGCGCCAGCTCGACGCCCAATACGAATCGGTCAAGCAGGCCGCCGTCGCCGACCGCATCGTGCTGACCAAGAGCGACTTAGCCGAAGCTGGCGCCATGAGCGCGCTAAAGGCGCGCCTGGCGGCGATCAATCCGGCAGCTCCCGTGCTGCCGGTGCTGCAAGGCGACATCTCGCCCGATCGTCTGTTCGACGCCGGACTGTTCGACCCCAAGAAGAAGGCCCCCGATGTGGCCCGCTGGCTACAGGAAGAGGCCTATGCCGAAAGCACCCAACATCACCACCATGACCACGGGCAAGGGCACGGGCACGGGCACGACCATGGACATGAGCACGGCAGTCGCGGCCATGGCGCTCACGCTCCGCTGGACGTCAACCGCCACGACGACCGCATCCGCGCCTTCTGCCTCAGCATCGACGCGCCGGTGCCGTGGGAACCTTTCGTCGAATGGATCGATTGCCTGGCCACCACCCAAGGCGAGAACCTGCTGCGCATCAAGGGCGTGTTGAACGTCGTGGGCGAAGACCGGCCGCTCGCCGTGCATGGCGTGCAGCACATCTTCCATCCACCGACCCTACTGCCGGCTTGGCCCGATGCCGACCGCCGCTCGCGGCTGGTCTTCATCACCCGCGATATCGGGCGGTCGGCCATCGCCGACAGTTATGCCGCCATGGTCGGCCCGCTCTCGCAACCGCAAGAGCGGCTTTCAAACCCGCCCACGAACCTCGACCTTCTCAGCCTTCCTTGCGCGGCAGCCGCAATCCCGGCGGCAGCCGGGTGCTGGAATCGGCATGTATCTTGGCAATCTGAACCTGCGTCAGGCCGCGCGTACCGGACAAGTCGGTTTCGCGCAGGTCGGTGCTAAGCAGGTTGGCGCCACCCAGATCGGCCTCGTTCAGGCTGGCGCCGCGCAGGTTGGCGCCGGCCAGATCGGTACCGCGCAGGTTGGCGCCGTCGAGCTTGGCGCGCCGCATGTCGGCATGGCGCAATCGGGCGACGCCCAGGTTGCTGCTGGTGGCGTCCGCACTCGACATATTGGCTCGGCGCATGTCGGCACCCTGGAAGTCTGCCTCGCGGCAAACGGCGTCGCTGAGGATGACGTCCTGCATGTCGGCATTGGCCAGCATCGCGCCGTTCAGATCGGCACCGCCGAGGTCGGCGCCGGCCAGCGCAGCCCGTTTACCCTCACGCCCCTTGCTGTTCAACCAGACTCCGTGGTCCAACAGGATGGGTTCGAGTTCAAGAGGTTCCGGTTCGGCTTCGGCGTTGGCCTTTTCGTCATCGCCCAACAGACGCTTCCAACGTTCCGCCTCGGCCGCCTTGTCGCGCTTTGCCAGGGCGTCATCGACCAGCGGAATGTCCGGCCGGCGGCGCACCTCGGCCTCCGCCGCATCCACCGGATCGTCTTCCCATTCGCGCATCTTCGTCCGCGGTGCCAGAGGTGGCGAGGCGGCGGATCGTCGACGGGCGGCGGCAGCACCCACCTGAGGCGTTTCTTCTTCGGTGTTTTGCGACATGGCCGACAAGGCGGCTCCGGGCACGTGCACCGCCGAAGCCGCATCGCCGACAACACCCGGCACAAGCGTGGCCGCGGCATCCTGCTGGGCCTGAAAGGCGGGCCAGACTGGATCGGGCGCAGGGTCGCGCAACCCATGTGTGGACTCGCCTTGCATAACGCGGGAAACGCGCCGGTCAATTCCCTCGAAGGGCTGCTGCCCGCGCCGGCGGTCGGGGCCGAAGTACGTGCCGCCGATGACGAAGCGACGCGGTTGGCGCACGGTGATGGCCAGCCGGCGCAGGAATTTTTCCTCCTCGATCGGTTTCTGCATGAAACTTTCGATGCCGATCTCGCAGGCTTGACGAAGCGTTGCGGCTTCGGGCCGGGCCGTCGTCAATACCAAAGGCAATTCGGTGTTCGGGCTGAATCGGGCATTGCGGACCCAGCGCACGAAATCGACGCCGCTGACGTCAGGCATCTTGGCCTCGACCAGTACCACCTGCGCCGGAAACTCGCGCAACATGTGAAATCCGTCGCTGGCCGAAAGCGTGCTGCGCACCTCGGCGGCCCCGCACCCGGTCAGGATGTCCTTGGCCCAGGCCGCGAACGACGTATCGCCGTCGAGGATCAGAACCTTCAGTTGATGCCAATCGAACTCAGCCACTTATTGCCAATTCCCCCACGACGGCGACACCCCAGCATACAGGCCCCGCAAGATTATGCTAAGAGGTCGCCGGACGCGATGGAGGCTAGCCCGTGACCCCCGTAACTCCAAGAATTCGGATTATTGTCGGCATCTCCGGCGCCTCGGGCGCCATCTACGGCATTCGCGCCCTCCAAGTGCTGCGCGCCGCGGACGGCGTGGAAAGCCATCTGGTGCTGTCCCAGGCGGCGGCGCGCACCATCGCCGAGGAAACCGATCTTTCCCTTGCCGACGTCAAGGCCCTGGCCGATGTGGTCCATGACAATCGCGATATCGGCGCCGCCATTGCCAGCGGCTCCTTCATCACCGCCGGCATGCTGGTCGCCCCCTGTTCGATCAAATCGCTATCGGGCATCGTTCACGGTTTTGCCGACAACCTTTTGATCCGCGCCGCCGACGTTTGCCTGAAAGAGCGCCGCCCCCTGGTGCTGATGGTGCGCGAAACGCCGTTTCACGCCGGCCATCTGGAGCTGTGCTCGAAGGCTGCTGCCTATGGCGCCGTCATCATGCCGCCGGTACCGGCCTTCTACCATCGCCCGAAAACCATCGACGACATTATCGATCAGTCGGTCGGCCGGGCACTCGATGTGCTCGGCCTGCATACCGATGTCGTCAGTCGCTGGCAGGGCACACAGAGCTGAGCCAAACGCCGGCCCCGGTTAGAAGGGCTTGGTCCCTACCGTCTGGGTCTTGTGCATCAGGCGCCGCGACGACGGATCGAAGGCGTCGCGGCGATGCATGGTGCAGCGGTTGTCCCACAGGACCAGGTCGCCCACCTGCCAATCGTGGCGGTGGACGAACTTGTCCTGCACCGTGTGCGCCCATAAGGCATCGAGCAGGCGTTCGCTTTCAGCCGGGTCCATCCCGACGATCGACGCGTTGAGGCGTCGGCCGAGGTAGAGCGACTGGCGGCCGGTTTCCGGGTGGGTGCGGACGATGGGATGCCGGGCGCCGGGCACTTGGTTAAGATCGGTGACATTCTCGAAACCCGGGCGCGGCTGCTGCGTGCTGCGGTGCGTCGCCGGATGCAGGATGCGCAGCCCGTCAATCCGGCGCGCCAATTCGGGCGGCAGGGTATCGTAGACCGCATACATATTCATGAAATGGGTCGAACCGCCCTCATCCGGAATTTCGATGGAACGCAGGAAGCCGCCGGCTGGCGGCGCTTCGCCGATCGAACTGTCGGTGTGCCACTTGGCCTCGCCCGAACCCAGGCTGCCGATCGGTTTGCCGTCGACGACGATGTTGGAGATGACCGAGATTTCCGGCGGCATTTCCACCCCCGCCCGATCTTCCTTGCCGCCGCCGTAGTACTTGCGGAAATAATGAGGACCGGAATGTTCCAGCTCGCCGAAATGCCGGGTGAAGGCCATGTGCTGTTCGACGCTCATCGGTTGGCGGCGCACGAACAGAACCAGGTGTTCATGCCACGCGTCGCGCAGCGCCGCTGCTTGTTCGGGATTCAGGTCCCGGCGGATGTCGACGCCACGGATTTCCGCGCCAAGGGCGTGACCGGTGGATACAATTTCCATAACGCGATCCTTTTCCTCGTGGCGGCTCCGCCACGCCGGCAGGATGGCGCTGCCGCCCGCCGATGAGAAGCCCCAAAAAGCGCATTCCTTCGGACGTAAACGCGGTTGGCTCTACCAAACGGTGCGGGGGGGGACTACGCTACCGCGAATCGCCTGTCCTCGCCCTTGGTGTGGAAATCGTGTTCCACAAGGAAACAGCCCTGCTCCGGATAGCTCTATGAGGTTGTCCGATATCAGATCGAGTGCGCCGGGGCGAGCCCTGCGCAACCCGAATTTTCGCCTGTATACGTCGGGGAATTTGGTCAGCCTTCTCGGTACGCGCATCCACGAGATCGCTGCCGGCTGGCTAGTCTGGACGCTGACCGAATCGGCGACGTGGCTGGGCGCCATGGCCATCGCCGAACTGATCCCGCGCATGCTGGTCTGGCCGATTGCCGGGGTGCTGGCCGACCGTTTCGACCGGCGCAAGCTGGCCATGATCTTTCAGTCCCTGGCCGGCCTTTCGGCGGCCTCTTTGGCGCTCGCCAACGCGCTCGACGTCATGCAGGTGTGGATGGTGGTTTTCGTCCATGGGCTGCTCGGCTTGTGCAATGGCTTTTGGCAGCCGGCCCGCATGGCTCTGTTGAACCAGGTGGTGCCGCGTCAAGACATGCCGCCGGCGGTGGCCCTCAGTTCGGTCATCGCCCAGTCCTCCCGGGTCGTCGGGCCGGCCATCGCCGGCCTCGTCATCGTTTATGCCGGTGTCACCACGGCTTTCGTCTGCAATGCGTTGAGCTTCCTCGCCGTCATTATTGCCTTCCAATTCATCGCCGTGCGCGAGGGGATCGCTCAGCCAGCCGTTCGTAAAAGCGTGTTCAGCGAAACGATGGAAGGCATGCGCTATGTGGTTGGCCATCCGGGCATCGGGCCACTGATCCTGATGATCGTCGTCTACGCCATTACGGTGCGGCCGATCTTCGATCTGTTTCCGGGCTTTGCCGATGCCGTGTTCCATAAGGGCGCCGGCGGTCTCAGCATGCTCAATTCGGCCTTGGGCGCGGGCGCGTTGGTCGGCGGAATCTGGGTATCTTGGCGCAGCGGGCTCAAGGGCCTGACCACCGTTCTTGCCGTGACCGGCGGTACCGGCGCCTTGGCGACGCTGGCCTTTGCTCTGACCGATAATTTTCCGCTGGCGCTTGGGCTCGTCGCCCTGGCCGGCTGCGGTATCACCCTCTGCAACATCATTTCGCAGACCCTGATCCATGCCGCCGTCGACGATTCCAAGCGAGGCCGGGTCTTTGCCCTTTATGGCATGATCAATGGCGCTTCGCCCGGCATCGGCACCTTTGCCATGGGCGTCATTGCCGACCAGGTCGGCCTGCCGATCCCGGTAGCCGTCGGTGGCGCCATCGGTGTGGGTCTCTGGCTGCTCTTCCTGATCAACCGCCGACGGCTGGCTTCAACGCTCGAATCCAGTAGCGGGGAGGCCGAACCGTCGCCCGGCGCGGCGGGAAGGCGTTCATCCCACAAGGGCTAACCGGTCAATGGAAATGACGTTCGGCCCCTTTCGACACATTTCTTTTCTTTTATGCACGGATGAAAGACTTCTATGGACCGCCTGATTGCCGGCTATCGTGAATTTCGGACGAACATCTGGCCCGCCGAGCGCCACCGCTACGAATCTCTCGCCAGGAGGGGCCAGCGGCCCGAGACCATGGTGATCGCCTGCTCCGATTCCCGCGTCGATCCGCAGACGGTGTTCGACGCTGGACCGGGCGAATTGTTCGTCGTGCGTAATGTGGCGGGTCTGGTGCCGCCCTATCGTCCGGATGCCGACTACCACGGGACGAGCGCCGCCCTCGAATACGCCGTGCGCGTGCTCAAGGTGGCGCGCATCGTCATCCTCGGCCATGCCCAATGCGGCGGGGTCCAGGCCATGGTCGAGGGCGCGCCCGCGGAAGCGCGCGATTTCGTCCAGCCTTGGATGGAGATCGCCAGGCCGCACCTGCAGCCCGATGCCGGGTCGCTCGTCGGTGACGATCGGCTCACGCACTACGAAACGGCCGTGGTGCGCCTATCGGTTGGCAATCTACGGACCTTCCCGTGGATCGAAGAGGCCATCGTCGGCGGCCGTCTGGAACTGCACGGTCTGCGCTTCGATATCCGCAGCGGCGTGCTTTCCCGACTGGAAGACGGCGGCTTCGTCCCCGTGCCGATGGCCGCCGATGCTCCTGGCCGTTCCGGCGGCTGAAACGGCTCTGCACGTCGACAGTCTGGACCACGTGACGGTCCGGACTTGGCGTTTCGGTCGAGAGGCCCAGAACGGAAGAAAAGGATATCGGAGTCCTGCTGGGCCGATGGCGTCTTTACCCTCCGCGGCAAGAAGAAATCGGAAACCGAGGATACGGAACGCCAGTTCAGTGCGGCCGCTCGCCCTTGATGAGCACGCGATGCAGCAGACGGTGCTGGTTCTCGTCGTAGTCGAAGCCCGCCTTGTGTAGGGCGGAACGATTGTCCCACAGAAACATGTCGCCCATCCGCCATTTATGGCTATAGACGAACTCCGGCTTCACCGCCCTTTCCAGCAGGTCATTGAGCAGGGATTGCGACTCCTCTGGGCCCATGCCGACGATATTCTCGACCTTATTGGGATGAAAATAGAGCGCCTTAGTGCCGTTATCGGGATTAGTCCGCACCAGCGGCTGCAGGACGGGTTCGGGCTTTTCGCGTTCCTGCCATTTGACCCGGTCGCTGTCGAAGGCCGCCTTTTGCGCCCTCACGGCACTGCCGACAATGACGTTGGCCGTCTGCATGCCGTCGATGCGCCGCTTGATGTCCTCGGGCAGCGCAGCGTATCCGGCCCGCGTGTTGGCCACATTGGTGTTGCCTCCTGACTCGGGAAGCTCCACGGCATAAAGCACCGTGTATTTCGGTGGGTAGAGGTGGTTGGTATGGTCGGAATGCCAGCGGGCGCCGACCTTGATGCGCGTGCCGTCCTTGCTCTTGTGGTGGCTCGACACCGGATGCACAAAGGGCACGCCGGGCAGCGAATAGTCCTTGAGATCGCGCTCCATCGGCTCGCCGAACAAGGTGGCTGCGGCCAGGAACTGTTCGGGCGTGAACGATTGGTCGCGCACGACCAGCGCGACGTTCTCGACCACGGCCTCATTCAGCCGGCGACGTGTTGCCTCGTCGACCGGCTGGCGTAGGTCGATGCCTGTGACCTCGGCTCCGACATTCGGCGAAAGCTTGGTGATTTTCATCATTTTTGCGTGTCCTTCGATCGGGTTGCCCCGGTGCCTTAAATGGCGCGCTCGCCCTTGATATGGACTCGGTAGTGCATGCGGTGCTGAGCCGGGTCGTAATCGAAGCTGGCCTTGTGCAGGGATGAACGGTTGTCCCACAGGAACATGTCGCCCTTACGCCATTTGTGGCTGTAGATAAATTGGGGCTGCAAAAGGCGTTCCACCAATTCGTCGAGCAAAGCCTGAGACGCCTCCGGGTCCATACCGACGATGTTCTCTGTCTTGTTCGGGTGGAAGTAGATCGCCTTGGTACCGTTGTCGGGATTGGTACGAACCAGCGGCTGGAGGATCGGCTTTGGCTTGATGGTCGCCTGGATAGCCTCCCGGTCGGTGTCGTGATGCTTGGCGACACTGGCGACGTAGACATTGACCGTCTGCATGCCGTCGATGCGCTTCTTCAGGTCCTCGGGCAGGGATTCATAGCCGGCGCGGGTATTGGCGACATTGGTATTGCCGCCGGACTCGGGCAGCTCCAAGGCATAGAGAATCGTATATTTCGGCGGCACTTCCATATTGGTGTGATCGGTGTGCCAACGGGCGCCGGGCTTCACCCGATTGCCGTTCTTGTCGGTGTGGCGGCTCGAGACGACACGCACCAGCGGCGCTTCCGACACCGAATAACGCCGCTTGTTGGGGTCCTGCTCCGACGGCTCGCCAAACAAGGAAGCAGCGGCCAAAAACTGCGGGGCATCGAAGTGTTGATCGCGAACGACCAGCGCGATGTTCTCGACCACGGCCTCGTTGAGGCGGCGACGCGTTTCGGCGTCGATTGGTTGGCGCAGATCGATCCCGGTTACTTCAGCGCCGATGTGCGGCGACAGCTTGGTGATTTTCATCGCCGACGTCATGGTGACCGTCATGAATTCCTCCGCGTGTCAGGGGAAAGCCGCCCGGCGCCGCTCAGGCGCCGGGCGTACTCCGTTCGGCTTATTTGAACTTGATCTCCTCGATGCGGATCTCGGCGTTGGTGGTGACGTCGGGCTTGAAGTCGACCCGCGGACCCACCCGGGTGAAGCCGACCATGTGGTACATGAAGAGCACGGGCTCCATGTCCTCGTAGATCGTCCGCATGATCTCCTGCCATCCCTTGATCCGCGCGTCGCCGCCCAGATCCGACACCCGGGCGATCTCCTTGTCGAGTTCCGGGCTGCAGAAGTTCGATGAGGCGCCGTCGCAGGCAAACCGCTGGAAGGCACTGAACACCGGATCGCCGGAATTGTTGTCGTGCGACGCCTGCAAGATGGATGGCGGCGCCTTTTCCGGATAGGGCTTGCTGGTCCATTTCGCGTACTGGCCGGCCTCCAGGGTCTGGATCTTCATGTTGAGGCCGACGGCCTTGTACATGTTGAGGATGGCTTCGGCGACCTCGACCGAGTTCTGGTAGTGATAGGTGGAGGCGAGGAACAGGATTTCCGTATCGACCGGCACGCCCGATGCCTTCGCTTCGGCCAAAAGCTGCTTGGCTTTCGTCGGGTTGTAAACGTGGACATGTTTATCGAGTTCATGATTGTGGCCGGGGATGGAAGGCATCACGACCTGGGTGGCCGGAATGACGTCCTTCGGCAGCAGCGTGCCTTTCATCGATTCCAGGTCGACAGCCATGTTCATGGCCCGGCGGACGCGGATGTCGTTCATCGGCGGCTGCATGGCGTCGTAGCGCAGCATCGTCGTTTCCGAATTCAGGTAGCTGAAATCCATCTTCGGATTGGTCGCTTCCTGCTGGGCGATGGTCGAGGCGATATCGGCTTCGCCGATCTCGACCATGGCGGCGCGCACCGCCGACTCATTACGCCAGACGTAGCGCACGCCTTCGGCCTGCGGCTTCGGGCCCCACCATTTGTCGTTGCGCTTGAGCAGTATCTGCTGACCCGGCTGCCAACTGTCGAAGGCATAAGGACCGGTGCCGACCGTGTCGAGCGTCGGCTTGTCCATCGGCGTATTCGGCCCGACGATCGTCGTGTTGGCCAGGCGCATCGGCATGATGGCATCCGGTCGGATCGTCTTGATCTGCAGGGTGACCGGGTCGACGGCAACGACCTCGGCGGTGACACCGTTGAAGAACTTGGTCTTGTCCTGGCAGACGATGGTCTTGCCCAGCGTCCGGTCCAACGAACGCTTCGCGGCCGCGGCATTGAACGGCGCGCCGTCATGGAAGGTTACGCCCTCGCGCAGCTTGAACTCCCAGGTCAGGGGATCGACCTGCTTCCACGACGTGGCCAGACGCGGCTTTAAGACACCATCGGCCGGATTTTTCTGCACCAGCGATTCGACGATGTTGAATTTGGCGACCCGGCCCTGGACGGAGCGGCTGGCTTCACAGCCTTCGATATCGTGCGGCTCGCCTGGCAGGATGACGGTAATCCACTTGTCGGTGACTTTCGTTTGCGCCTGTGCCGCGCCCGTCGCCATGGCGCCGGCCGCCATGAGCGCTACCGAGGCCAGCAGCGCGATACGGACGGAGCCCGCTCCCTTTGCAGACATTATGCTTCTCCCAACTGAGGTTATGCCCTGTCTCGTTCGGTGTTCTTGCAGGCCGATGCTTGAACTTGCTTGAACGAAAGGCCTGTCTGAACCCCCGATGCGGGAGATCATAATACCGTCCGCACCGTCCCGGCTAGGCCCTCAAGACAATTGATTCACCTGCAACCGGGACGGGTAGCGGCGCGAGCAGCTTAGAAGCAGGTGTTATCGAAGCCCGTCCTTTGCCGATTTCGATTACAGCGATTCGAGCGCCGCGGCGATACGGCTCATCGTCAAATCGATCTCCGCCTCCCCGATGATCAGCGGCGGGGAGAACCCGAGCGCGCCTCCCGGCTTGGTAACCGTCGAGACGCCTCGCTGGAAGCATGCTCGGAGGGCTTCGTTCGCCAATGTACTAGAAGTTCTCCCGCCCTCCACGTCGTCGTTGAGTTCGATGGCGGCAAGCAGACCTTTGCCACGCAAACACCGCACCCGTGGAGACCTCTCGGCGACTTTCGCGAGGGCTCTGATGGCGTACTCGCCAAGCCTCGCGGCGCGCGCGCCGAGGCCCTCCTCCTCGATCACCTGGATCGTCGTCAGCGCCACACGGGCCGCCAGCGGATTTTTCTCGTGCGTGTAGTGGCCAAGGTTAAGTTCGGGGGCGACATTCATATCCGCATCGGCAATGACCGCGGCTATCGGCAGCAGGCCGCCGCCAAGGGCTTTGCCGAGCACGACGGCGTCGGGTACGACCGCATAGTGCGTGAAGGCGAAAAACCGGCCGGTCTTGCCAAGGCCGGAGGGGATTTCGTCGAAGATGAGCCGGGCGCCATGACGGTCGCAGATCGAACGCACCGCCGGCCATAGCCCGTCGGGCGGTACGTGGCAATTGGACCGGATCGGTTCGGCTATGACGGCGGCAATGCCGCCTTTCGACCCGGCAAAAGCCCGCTCGATATCCTCGATCATGCGCTCGGCACCGCCCGCCGCCTCGTCCCAATAGGCGGTAACGTGGTGACGGCCGGGCGCCACATGGGCAAGTCTCGGATCGACCGATGCGCCGGAAAGCCCAAGGGCACCGAAGCCGTGGCCATGATAGCTGCCTTCGAGCGAGACAATCTCGCTGCGCCCGGTCGCCACGAAAGCCAACCGCAGGGCTATCTCGATAGCGTCCGATCCGCCCGTTGCGAACAGGACGCGAGCCCGCGGGCCGGGCCATAGCGAGACCAGCTTTTCCGCTAGTAGTGTCGCGGGTTCGTTGGCGAAGCGGCGTGGGCTGAACGGCAGATCGTGAATTTGACCGACAAGCGCGGCAATCAGCTTCGGATGAGCATGGCCGAGATGATGCACCGTGTTGCCGTGGAGATCGATGTAACGGTTTCCGTCGACGTCCTCAATCCAGATGCCGCTGACACCCCGAAGTGCCGCAAGGCAGGGGCTGGAACCTTCCTGATGAAAGAAGACGTCGGCGTCGCGCCGGAGCAGATCGCTGTTGGCGGCACCCCGCCCTTCGATCTGCCATGGCCGTTCGCTCACGGACCGGCACTCAACAGCGCTATCCGATCGTGATTCGCGGTGGCCGGCTTCGTTGCCGCCCGTTCCCGGCGCGATCTGCGGAAAGATCGATGTTCGTACAGCCAAAACAGGAACATCGTTGCGCTGGCGATGGCCAGGATGGCGACGCTCTTAGCGGCGGCGAGCCCGTACTCGCCAGCGGTCGCATGATTGTAGATCGTGACCGAGGCCATTTTGTAATCGCCGGATACGAGGAAGACGATGGACGAAAGCGTCACCAAGCCGTCGACGAAGACATAGAGCAAACCGAGCAGGAATGCAGGCCGCAGCATCGGTAATGTCACCTGAAGGAATCTCCTTACCATTCCGGCCCCGAGGCTCTCGGCGGCCTCGTCGACCGCCGCGTCCAGGCGCTGGAGGGCGGCCCGCCCCGCCAGAACCCCGACGAAGAGGTTGGAGAACAGAATATTGAGAACCAGGATTGCACCCGATCCCGCGAGCGATAGGGCCTTGATCCCGAAAGGCAGGCTAAAGGCGACGATATAGCCGATGCCGAAAACGACGCCCGGCAAGATCGCAGGGATAAGGGCAAGGAAGGCGATCAAGTTCGCTCCCGGCGGCCGGACCCGGTCGACCACATAGGCGACGACGATGGCGAGAAATCCGCCGAGCGGCCCGGCAAAAGCTGCGATCCGCAAACTCTCCCAAACCACGGTCATCTCGGGGTCGGAGGTGCGTGATCTGCCCCCTTTAGAGCGGTCCAAAAGTTAACTTAGACTGGACCCTGAAGGAGACGGAACATGGGCAAGAAGCACGGGCCTGAAGAAGTTATCGGCAAGCTGCGCGAGGCGGAGATCGTATTGGCGCAAGGCGGCACGGCGAGCG
>CANITX010000096.1 GCA_947470575.1 Rhodospirillales bacterium | reverse complement strand
GAATGACCCCACCGCCCATCCGCATCCTGATCAACGCCATCCACGCCCACAGCGGCGGCGGCGTCACTTACCTGCGCAACCTGCTGCCGGCGCTCGCCGCCGATTCGGAGTTGGAGGTTCTGGTCTGTTTTCACCGCGACCGGGAAGCCAAGCTGCCGCTGCCCGAACGGGGCATCCAGCGCATCGCCGTCGATTTTCGCGACGGCTTCATCGGCCGTCTCGTCTGGGAACAGCTAAGCCTGCCCGGTCTGGCCCGCCGGCTCGGCGCCGACGTCGTCTATTCGCCGGCCAACTTCGGCCCGCTTCTGGTTCCGAACGGCGTGATCATGCTGCGCAACGCCTTGGCCGTCGGCCAGAATGAAGACCGCTTGGCCAAGCGCGTCTACTGGTGGGTGCTCGCCCTGATGACCCGCTGGTCTTTGCGCCGCTGCCGTCGCGCCATCGCCGTCTCGGCCTATGCCGCCGAAGCCCTCAGCCATGGTCTGCCGCAACGGGCGCAAAGCAGGATCGCCGTCGTCCACCACGGCGTCGGCCCCGAATTCACAGCCGCGCCGGATGTGGCGCGCGAAGATTTTCTGCTCTGCGTCGGCGATCTCTACATCCAGAAGAACTTAGGGCTGGTGCTCGCTGCCCTGGCCCAACTGGCGCCGGCCCATCCCGGCCTGCGTCTCAAGATCGCCGGCCGGCCGGTGGACCAACAGCACGCCAACCACCTCTACGCCGAAGCCGAACGCCTCGGCCTCAAAGGCCGCGTCGATTGGCTGGGCCACGTCGCCGCCGCCGACCTCGCCGGCCTCTACCGCCGCTGCCGCCTGTTCGTCTTCCCGTCCCTGGTCGAAACCTTCGGCCATCCGCTCGCGGAAGCCATGGCCTGCGGCGCCCCGGTACTCTCGTCCGATGCCGCCGCCATGCCCGAAGTCGCCGGCGGGGCCGCCCTCTACTTTGCCCCCCACGACCTCGCCGCCCTGACCGCCACGCTGACCCGGGCCCTCACCGATCCCGGCCTGCGCGCCGACCTCTCGTCCCGCGCCTTGGCTAGGGCAGGGGAACTGTCCTGGGCGCAAACCGCGGCCAAGACCATCGCCATCCTGAAGGCCGCCGCCCATCGCTGAAGGATTCCATCTCCCTGCCGTCTTCTCCTTCTCCCCTGGTGGGGAGAAGGTCGGGATGAGGGGGAACAGGTGTCCGCCATTTCGAACGGAGCCTGCCGCCTCAACATTTTCTACGGTCGCAATCTGGTTGTGACGCCCATCACAGTCAGCCCCGCCCCGCACGGCTAAGGTGTCTGCGTTTCCTCCCTCAAGACCAAACTCAGAAGGCCGCCTCAAAGGCGGCCTTTTTTTCTTGTCCTCAGGTGCCGATGCGCCGAAAGGGGGTGGCGCCGTTGCGATTGGCTGCCCTTACGCCGCCTTCGCCCGGTTCTTCTTCAGCCACGCCTCGACGCGGGACACCGTCTGGTCGACGGCGTCCAGGTGCATGCCCTTCTGCGCCGCGATGGTCTTCACCAGGCAGTCGACGCGCTCGATGTTGGGCACCCCGGCGGCCAGGGCGCGTGCCGCCGACGACGGCTTCAGCAGGCTGCTGGCGGCATGGGCGTATTTTTCGAACGGCACCTGGTCTTCGGCCTTGGCGCCCATGCTGCGGCACAGCGCCGCCACCCATTCGTAAACGGCCTTCGAAGCGGCGAGGTCGCTATGCACCGCGTCCCGGATCGATTGCACGTCGTTATCGCGTACGCAGCGATAATTGCCGGTCAGCAGCATGCACCACTTGGCCAACGGCACGAACACCGAGTCGTGGACCTTGAGCTTGACCGGTAGTTCCAGCTTCTTGCCGTCGCCGGCGTCGTAGCGGATCGCCTCGATGTCGGCCTGCATTTTTTTGAGAATGGCGGTATGCGCGTCGGAATCGAAACGCGCCACCTTGAAATTGGTCGGCAGGCTGACCTGCAAGACGTTGACCGGCTCCTCCGGCGGACGAAACGCCTGCGGGTCGGGGCTGCACAGGGTGATCAGCGCCGGATCGAAACTGTTCCACACCGTGTAATCGGTATAGCAACCGTGCAGGGTTTTGACGTCGAGCCCCGGCACGCGGGCCAGATAGGGCAGCGGCGGCATGTTCATGATCGACATGCACGGCACCTTCGACTTGGCCACCGCGTCGAGCAGTTCGCGCACCCCCGGCGCCCGGTACTGCGGCTCCTGCATGGCCAGCGCGATCAGGTCGTAGTCCTTGGGGTTGACGTCGGCGGGCCCGGCCGCCGAGATCTTGCCCGGCAGCTTGCGCGAATCGATCTCGATCAAACCCTCGCGGCCCTTCACCGGGATGCGCACCCGCGCGCCGTCCTTGTTGATCAGGTCGGCTTCGGCCGGCAGGCAGACCAGTTTGACGTTGTGCCCAGCCATCGCCAGCTTGGTCGCCAGCAGCGAACCGTAGGACGCGCCCAGGATGAGGGTGTTGTAAACGGACTTCATATGACGTCTCCCTAGATTTCTAGCCACCGGCCGACGGCGCGGGAGGCTGTTCTTGGATGTTCCGGGCGGGGAAGATCGTCCCCGATGGTTGGCGGGCAGATTGCCCTTATCTCCGGTTGCCGGTCAACTGCCCCTGTAGGCGCCGCCGGACGGCCACTCCGGCGGGCAGCCGCGCGGGCGGCGGCCCCCGATGTCCGCGTAGGGCGAGCGGGATGCAAGAACCGCTTTGCCAGACGGCGGACGGCTCACTACCTTGACGACGGGGATTCGCGTCATCGACATCGAAAAAGGAAGCCGACCCTTGCCTCCGATCCCGACTCGAATACGTTTGCCGCGCGGTGCTCTTGTCGCGGCGTTGTTTGGCGTCTTCGCCGGTCCGCCTGCCGCCGCTGCGGCAGACGCCGATCCCCTGTTTGCCCACAGCGCGCTCTACGTCGTCCAGCTACGCAGTCCGACGACGGGAATCGCGCAGGCGAACGGTGCGGCGGCAACGACCATGGAACGTACTTGCGACGGCTGGATTTCGACCTCGCGCATGACCACCGAGCTGACCACCGAAGATGGCCAGGTCGTGCGCATGGATGCCCGCCTGTCCGGTTGGGAATCGGTCGACGGAACTGCCTATCGGTTCGTCGCCAGCAGCCAATTCGCCGATGACAAGGAAAGCTTCAAGGGCAGCGCCGTTTCGCAGGGACCCTCCGGCCCGGCCAAGGTCGATTATACGGTGCCCGGCGCTGCCAGCCTGGCGTTGCCCGATGGCACCCTCTTCCCCGTCGCGCATCTCCGCCATCTGATCGCCCGGGCTTTGGCCGGCGAACGGATGGTCACCGCCGTTACCTTCGACGGTACCGAAGCCATCGGCCCGCGCCTGGCCACCGCTTTCATCCGCCCGGCGCCGAAGCCGGATGCGGATTTGGCGGCCAAGCTGGGAAGCCATGCGGCCGATGCGGCCTGGAACATCCGTATCGCCTATTTTCCGACGGATGGATCGTCGCTGATGCCCGATTTCGAAGTCGAAGTCCTGCAATTGCAAAGCGGCATTGCTGCCGCCATCGTCGCCGACTATCCGGACTTTGCTATCGTCCTGCACCTGCAAAGCATCGAAGCCCTCGATGCGCCCCATTGCTGATCGACCTCGCCACGAGGTAGGCAACCCAAGCTTTGGGAAGCTACTGGGCTCCGTTGTGCAACCCCTGGGAATTCGGATATTCTGCCGCCGCCTGTTCGTCTGGGTGGGCGGTCTATAACAAAGGTGCGATGACATGGGCTTTCGAATTCGATCGGCGGGCTTGGCCGTCGGTGTGGTTGCCATGCTGCTGTGTGCTGCCGGGGCGGGGGCCGAACCGGCCTTTATCGGACTGCAAATCCAGGGCATGAGCGAACCCATCGCCGCATCCCTCGGTATAGGCAAACCGAGGGGCGTTATCGTCCGCGATGCCGCTTTGGGCAGCGCGGCCAGCAATGCCGGGGTTCGCCGCGGCGATGTCATCGTACGCTTCGCAGGTACTGACATCGATACCTTCGAGACCTTGGTTGCGCGTGCAGGCAAACTGTCGGCCGGCGATTCCGTCGATATCGTCGTGCTGCGTGTCGGCCAGGAGTTGAAGCTGTCGATGAAGGCCGATGCCAAGCCGGCGGCCTGGCAGATCGAGACCGGCGCGATTGCCGTTCTGCCCGCTGCCGGCCTGACCCTCGCCGCGTTGAACGACCGCATGCGCGATCGCTTCCGGCTACGCTGGGGACAACGGGGGTGGTGATTTCCGGCGTCGACGCCGCCAAGTTGGAAAATTCCGGGTTGCACGAAGGCGACATTATCGTCCAGGTCAATCAGAAGGACGTCTGGAACCCGGAACACGTGTCGGCGGCGCTCGACGAGGCCAAGCAGGCGAAACGGGAATCGATCCTGATGCTGGTCGAGGCTGCCGAGGGCTTTCGCCTCGTCCTGTTTCCGGTCCCCTGACGGGCGGCAGAAGGGCGCCGCGCCGACGTCCCTTTAGGACGGCTTGCGTCGGGCCTCGGCAATCAGCTTCTTAAGTCCGTCCGCCCCCACCGCACCGGGCACCACCTGTTCGCCGATGATGAAGGCAGGTGTGCCGCTGATTTCCAAAGCCTTGGCGAGTTCCAAGTTGCGTTGCAGCGCGCTGTTGATCTCCGGCGCCTGCATTCCCTTGGCCAGCCGGTCGGCGTCCAGTCCCTGGCTCGTGGCGATCTGCAACACCCGGCTTTCCGTTAGCTCGCCTTTGGCGTCCATCATCGCCTTATGGAACAGCATGTATTTGGTGCGGTCCTGCCGCCAGGCCGCCAGCGCAGCGCGCGAGGCGACCACCGAAGCCGGGCCGAGAATCGGGAACTCCTTGAGCACCAGACGTACGTTGCCATCCTGGCGCACCACATCGGCCAAGGTTGCCGAAACGCCTTTGCAATAGCCGCAGCGGTAGTCGAAGAACTCCACCAGCGTGACGTCACCCTTCGGGTTGCCTTCGACCGGCGTCGCCGGGTCGTTGAACAATTCGCCACGTCGCTCGGCCAGAGTTTGACGTGAACGCTCCTGCTGCTCCGCTTCCCGGCGCTGTTCCAGGTTTTGCAAAGCCTCCAGGATCATTTCCGGATGGTCGCGCAGGTAGTCGCGCACAATGGTCTCGACCGCCAGCTTTTGCGCCGGGTTCAAGGCTTCTTGGGCAGCGGCCGGCGCCGCCGCGACGAAGGCGGCGAAAACCAGGAATAACAAACGAAACGACATGGCGACACCGCAGGCTGTGGCACGAAACCCGGCTATGATGAGGGCGCTCATCGGCCGGCACAAGGCTTGCCTGAAAATACCGGCTGTCGGTCACAGAGGTGTGAAGCCGGCGGGCCCACCTCGATTTGACAGCAAGACCCGGAGTGCTTGCCGTTGGTGCGGGCGCTAGAGTGTTGGCTGAAGACGGATGGATAAGGGTCCGACGATGCGTGTCCCCGCGACGGCAAGGCCTGGGAAAGCCTCGCTCAAGAAGGCATTGACACCAACCGAACGCGATCCGCGGTGGTCGCGCATTCTCGCCCGCGATCCCACGGCAGACGGTCAGTTCTACTATTCGGTCGCAACGACCGGCGTTTACTGCCGCCCTTCGTGCCCGTCGCGGAGGGCCAACCCGAAAAACGTCCGTTTCCACGACGGAATTGCCGAATGCGAAGCCGACGGGTTCCGCCCCTGTCGGCGCTGCCGGCCCGACCGGCCATCGCAGGCAGTACGCAACGCCATGAAAATAACGCGTGCCTGCCGGTTGATCGAACAGGCGGAAGAGCCGCCGCCTTTGGTCGAATTGGCCAAGGCGGTAGGTCTCAGCCCCCACTATTTCCATCGCGTCTTCAAGGCGGTCACCGGTATCACGCCCAAGGATTATGCCGCCGCAAGTCGTGCCGCGAAGGTCCGCGACGAACTGACGCGAAGCCGGACTGTAACCGAAGCTGTCTATGCCGCCGGTTTCAATTCCAATGGACGTTTCTATGCGACGTCGAACCATCGCCTGGGCATGACGCCGTCCGACTATCGTGACGGCGGCGCGGGTGCGGCGATCCGCTTCGCCCTCGGCGAATGCTCCCTGGGATCGATCCTGGTCGCCTGCAGCGACAACGGCGTCTGCGCCATATCGATGGGGGACGATCCCGAGCTGTTGTTGCGCGAGCTGCAAGATCGCTTCCCCAAGGCGTACATGATCGGTACCGACGCTGAATTCGAATCGCTCGTCGCCCAGGTAATCGGCTGGGTCGAGGCGCCTCGCGTCGGGCTGGATCTGCCCCTCGACATCCGCGGCACGGCTTTTCAACAACGTGTCTGGCGGGCATTGCGCGACATCCCCGTTGGCGCCACGGCAACCTACGGCGACATCGCCCGCAAGATCGGCGCACCGGCGGCGACGCGCGCTGTCGCCGGCGCCTGTGCGGCTAACCTGCTGGCGCTGGCCATACCGTGCCATCGGGTGGTGCGCCGCGACGGCGCGACATCCGGCTATCGCTGGGGCATCGAACGCAAGCGCGCCCTGCTTGACCGCGAGACAAAAGGCTAAGCGCCAGCCGTCCTGTCCGCCGTACTTACCGATTTCGATTCGACCGCAACAATCGAAGTGCTGTCGGTGGCCGATCCTTTCGCCGCGTCGCAAGCATCGACACGGGAAGGGCAGCCCGTCGCGGTCCTGGGGCTAGCGCTGCAGCGCAATGTTCCGCAAGTCGGCCGCTTCCTTCGTCACGCTTGGTTCGGCCGCGATGCCGATGAAAACCACTTCGACCCAGGCTGGATCGTCCGTCGGCCAAAGACGTCGGTACAAGTCTTCCAGGTCCACGGCTTCGGTCCGCCAGGTCCCGGTGTTCTCTCCGCCGCCGCTGACGATGTAAACGCCGGTGTCACCGGGCCCCTCGGCGCGGACCAGCGTGCCGCGCTGCAGTGCCGATGCGCCGAACACGAAGCTCAAAAGACGCTGGTGATCGGGCAGGGCGGGGTCGCTCGCTGGCGGCCGTTTCCGCGGCGACCGTTCTTCGACGGTGCGCAATCCAACGATCAGCCGCACCGGATGAAACTCGGCTGACGATGGCGACAGGTGCCACCACCACGACAGATAGGGCGTCGCCGGCAGCAACGCCCCGATCTGCCTTACGGCGATCAGTCGGTTGTTACCGGCGCTGACGCGGATCGCCGGTTCGCCGCCATGTTGAATGGCCGTCAGCCTGGGCGCTCGCTCGCCATGGCCGATGCCGGCGATTGTCCAGTCATTGACGCGACCGAGCCGGCCGAACTCCGGCTCCGGAATCAGGATGTCGAGTTGGGCGGCGGTCGGCAGGTCAGGCGGCGGGGTGGCGCAGGCGCCGAGCAGGAGTGCCAGTCCCACGGCCAGTACGCGGCGGGCAGATGCCGGGCGCGGCCCCAGCCTCAGTTCCGCTCGCGTTCCATCCGTTCCTTGAGCTGCTGCGCCGCGTTCGCGATGTCTTGCACCTGCAGCCATGACGGCGAACCCCGGGGCACCTGATTCTCGACCCGCTTGGCATGGTATAGGGACTCCTGCGGCTTGCCCAGCAACAGCGCTTCCTCAGCCAGGGCAATGCTGCCTTCCGTCTCGTTGCCCTTGCGGCCATAGGCAACGGCCAATTGGCGCCAGATGAAGGCGCTGCCTGTTTCGCTGCGCAGCGCGGCGCGCAAATTTTCGATGGCGGCATCGAGCAAGTCCGTCCGTCCCGACTCAATTTGCGCCCGCGCCAAGCCCAGACGCAGCAACCCGGAAGCAGGCGACTGGCGGACCGAACCCTCGTAGGGCGCCACCGATTCGGCGACGCGGCCATTTTCGAACAGCATCTGGCCTTTGAGCTCCAGGTAATAGGGATCGCCGGGCGCTTCGGCAATCAGCCGATCGATCAACGGCAGGGCGGTGGTCAGGTCGGCCTTGCGGTAATAGGCGACGGCCCGGGCATATCGTGCGTCGGCGCGGGTGTCCGATTCAGGATAGCGTCGCAGCGTTGTCTGGAACGGTTCGAGGAAGCCGACCAGCTTGGCCCGCATTCGCCTGTGCATCTCGCTGAATTCGGGGCTGATCGGGTTGTTGCTGTAAGGGGAGCGTTCGACAAAATGTCCGACATCATTGATGCGGTCCCGTGTCAACGGATGGGTCCGTGTATAAGGGTCCTGGTAACGGGCGCCGACCAGTTCCTGGTCGCCCAGAATGTTGAAGAATTCTAGCAAACCGCGTGCCGATTGCTGGGTGGCGCTCAGGAATTTCAACCCGGCCTGGTCGGCTTCCCCTTCCTGCGTGCGGGTAAAGCTCAACAGGTCGCGTTGGCCGACCTGCAAGCCGCCGAGCGCGATGGCCTGCCCAACGTCGCCGCGGCCGCTGGCGATGCCGGCGGCGGCGCCCAAAAGCATGGCGACGATACTCTTCATCGAGGCGTCGCTCGCCGCATCGCTCAGCCGGGTGATATGTCCGCCCGCGATATGTCCGGTTTCATGGGCGATCACGCCGATGACCTGTCCGGCGTTTTCCGTGCGCATCAAAAGCCCGGTATTGATGAATAGGTTCTGTCCGCCGGCGACGAAGGCGTTCAAACTGTTGTCATTGACCAGCAGGACCTTTATGGCAGAGGGTTCGAGACCGGCAGCTTGGAACAACGGTGTGCTGTAGGCGCGGATGGTTTCTTCGATTTCGGCATCGCGGATCAGGGACAGTCTGGGCGCTTGGGCATTTCCCGTCCGTGGGATCCCTGCGACCGCGACGGACAAGGCCACGGCAACGATAAACAGGACGGCGATGCGTTTGGACACGGGAAGTCCTTCTCTAGCGTACTTTATAGGTAGTGGTCGGCGCCGAACTCGTCAATTGACCGGCCGGCGGCAGCGGGCCGGCTTCGCCTTGTTCGCCCTGGTGCTGGCCGGTTGCGGCGCGGCACCCGACGAAGCCGTGCGCGGCACGCCGGGCTTCGTTCAGGGATTCTACGGCGGCGTGGCGGCCGACGAGCCGCGTGCCGTGCTGGTCGGACGCGATATCTTGACGGCCGGCGGCAACGCGGTCGATGCCGCTGCCGGCGTCTATTTCGCTCTCTCGGTGACGCTGCCCTCTTCGGCGGGGCTTGCGGGCGGCGGTACCTGCGTGGTTTACGATCACCGCTCGAACCGTACCGAGGCCCTGGATTTTCTGGCCCGCCCCACCGCCATCCCCGGCAATCCCCGCGGCTTTTTTGTGTTGCACGCCAAATACGGTCAGCTGCGTTGGGAACAGGTGGTGGCGCCGGCGGAAAATCTGGCCCGCTTCGGCATTCCGGTATCGCGAGCGTTCTCGCGCGACCTCACCGGTTATGCCGGTGCCCTTGCCGCCGAGCCCGCGACGCGGCGTCTGCTGGCGGCGGACGGCGGTGGCCTGGTCAAGGAAGGCGATTTCCTGCGTCAGGCGGAGTTGGCCGGCATCCTCGGCAGGCTGCGCAGCCAAGGGCCTGGCGAACTCTATGTCGGTCAAACGGCGCGTGCCTTGGTGACGGCGACGGCGGCTGCCGGCGGATCCTTGTCGCTTGAGGATTTGCGCGCTTACGCCCCGATCTGGCGCGATACCGTCCGCCTGCCCTTCGGCAACGAGATCGCGCATTTCGCCCCGCCGCCGGCTGCGGCCGGTGCCGTCGCCGCGGAGATGTGGGCGCAATTGGCCGAAACCGGCCGCTACCGTGGCAATGATCTGGCGCTACGTGCCCATGCGGTGGCGGAATCCGCTATGCGCGCCTATGCCGATCGCGGCCAATGGATGGCCCCCGACGGGTCGAGCCGCGTGCCGCTGGCCGAGCTGACCGCATCGGTTCGGGTGAGTCAGATGATGGCCGGCTGGCGCGATGACCGCCACACGCCGGCCGCCGAATTGAAGCCGCCGCCGGTGGATCGTCCGGAAGCGGCCGGCGCCACCGCCTTCGTCGCCGTCGACCGTACCGGTTCCGCCGTGGCATGTGCCGTGACCTTGAACAATCTGTTCGGTACCGGTCGGGTGGCGGAGGGCACCGGTATGTTGCTGGCCGCACGGCCGGACGACGGCGGGCGGGGTGCGATATCCTTGGGGCCGGTCCTGGTGATCAACGAAAACTCCAAGGAGTTCCGGTTCGCTGCTGCTGCATCGGGCGGCGAAACGGCGCCGACGGCGCTCGTGCAAGTCGGTATGGCGGCCATGGCGGCGCAAATGCCCCTCGAACAGGCGGTGGCCCAGCCGCGCCTGCACCACCGCGGCGTACCCGATCTCGCCTATTATGAACAGTCCATGGACCGTGGCGTGCTCGATGGCCTGCTGGCTCGCGGCTATAGCATCGCGCCAACCCATTCCCTTGGATTGGTCAATGCCATTTACTGTCCGCTTGGCCTGCCGACGAAGCCCGACTCCTGCGCGGTGGCCAACGACCCCCGCGGCGCCGGCCTGGCTGCCAGCGCCGACCGGTAGCGTGGTCTCGGCGCTAGCCGGATATCGGAGTCCCGCCCATGCCCCTGAAAATCGCCCGCCGCGGCAACGTCCCGCCCTTCATCGTCATGGACGTCATGCGTGCCGCCGGGGAACGCGAGCGGGCCGGCGGTGCCGTCGTGCATATGGAAGTCGGGCAGCCCTCGACGCCGGCTCCCGCCAAGGTTCTGGCCGCCGCCCATGCGGCGCTCGACGGCCATCGGCTGGGCTATACGGATGCCTTCGGCCTGATGGCGTTGCGCCAGCGGATCGCGCGACATTATGGCGAAACCTATGGCGTTGCCGTCGATCCCGAACGGGTGGTGGTAACTGCCGGTTCGTCGGGTGCCTTCGTGCTGTCGTTCCTGGCGGCCTTCGATGCCGGCGACCGCGTCGCGCTGGCCAGTCCCGGCTACCCGGCTTATCGCAACATCCTCACGGCCCTTGGGGTCGAGGTGGTGAACATCCCGGTCGATCCCGCCACCAACTTCCAGCCGACGGTCGATCTGCTAAACCGGATTCCCGGTCCGCTGCACGGTCTGATCGTCGCCAGTCCGTCGAACCCAACTGGCACGATGATCGGCCGCGATGAACTCGCCGGCATCGTGCATTGGTGCGCCGGGCGCGATGTTCGCCTTGTCTCCGATGAAATCTATCACGGCATCGTCTATGGCCAGCCGGCGGCGACCGCCCTGGCCTTTGGGGACGACGCCGTCGTCGTCAACAGCTTCTCCAAGTATTTTTCGATGACCGGCTGGCGCCTGGGCTGGATGGTGTTGCCCGACGATTTGTTGCGCCCCGTCGAATGCCTGGCGCAGAATCTGTTCATCTCGCCGCCGACTCTGGCCCAGGTTGCCGCCGAAGCGGCCTTCGATTGTGCCGAAGAATTGGCCGGGCACGTCGCCCGCTATGCCCGCAACCGCACTCTGTTGCTGGCCGAATTGCCGAAGACCGGGTTTCATCGGTTGGCCTCGGCCGACGGCGCTTTCTATCTCTACGCCGACGTCGGCGAATTGACCAACGACAGTGTGGATTTTTGCCGCCGCATGCTGCACGAAGCCGGGGTGGCGGCGACGCCGGGGATCGACTTCGATCCCGAACGTGGCCACCGCTTCTTGCGCTTCTCCTTCGCCGGCGCCACCGAAGACATGGCGACGGCTGCCCGCCAGTTGCAAAGCTGGCTCAAGAAGAAATAGCTGTCCCCACGGCTCGTTCTACGACTGGGTCAGGCGCTTCCACCAGCCGCGCCGCGTCGATTGCGCAGAGTCGATCCGATCGACGACGATGACGTTCGGATCGGGGCTTGCCGGCGGTGCTTCTGGTGTGGCGCCATTGTCCTTATGGGCGGGTTCCGCCGTCCTTTCCGCTGCGACGTCCTTGGCCGGTTCTGATGCGACTGGTGCCGTGGCTCCGGTAGGGGGCTCGGGTTGCACCGCCATGGGGGCGGCGGGTTCGGGTTCGCTGACCACCGGCGGTCGGGAAGCCCAATACGGCCGCGGCCCGGAAGGCGGCAACGGCAGCAGAGGCGCGCTGCCGCCTGCGTCGTTCCCTGCTTCTCCCGTGTCGTGCGCCGATCCGGCGGCCTCGGCCGTCGTTTCCGAAGCTTCGCGGGGGCCTTGGGCGCGCGGCCGGCGGCTGCGCCGGCGGCGGGCCGGGCGCTCGCCCTCGG
>CANITX010000095.1 GCA_947470575.1 Rhodospirillales bacterium | reverse complement strand
GTCAACGGCGCGGGCTCAATACCCTGACCTATACCAGCCAGGAAATCCGGCGGGTTGCCCGTGTTGCCTTCGAATGCGCCGCCGAGCGATCCGGTCGTGTCTGCTCCGTCGAAAAGACCACGATGATCGACACCAGCCTCTTGTGGCACCAAGAGGCCAAGGCTCTGCGCGACGAAGAATTTCCCAACATCGATTTAAGCCATATGACGGTCGATGCGGTTGCCCACGAGCTGACGCTCAATCCCCGTCAGTTCGATGTGTTGCTGACCGATAATATGTTCGGCGATATCCTGTCCGATGCCGTTGCCGGCATAACCGGCATGGTTAGCATGCTGCCTTCGGCCATGCTGACCGACAAGGGGGCCGACGGTCTACGTTTCGGACTCTACCATCAGATGAATGCGTCGCTGGCGGTGCGGGCCAAGATAGATAAGCCGAATCCGCTCGGCACCCTTCTCGCGCTTGCCATGGCGTTGCGTTATTCGTTCGGCGCACCGGCTGTGGCGAAGCGTCTGGAACAGGCCGTCGCCGGTCTGCTCAAGGACGGCATACGCAGCCACGATATGCCGCAACCCAAGGGTTGCAAGGTTCTTTCGGCCGCCGAGCTGTGCGATTACGTTCTGGCGAAACTCCGGTAGGCTTCGTATCGTTGCCGTGACGGGCGCGAATTCCGCAACAGGGCTCTCTTGCGATCGAAGATGACACATACCGACCCAGATGGGACCGCTGCCGCGCCGCTGACCCAAGCGCTCGCTGACTTTGTCGCCGGCTTCGATGCGACGGCGCTGCCGGCAACCGTGTTGGGCGTTACCCGCGCTATGGTCCGCGATGGCGTGGCCTGCCTGCTGGCGGCGGCCAATCCCCGATTCTCGACCGGCCGACTGATAGCGGGCTTCGCTGCCGACCAGAGTGGTAGGCCGGAAAGCAGCGTCGTCGGCCATGGCTTCAAGACCGGCGCGGCCATGGCGGCGCTGGCCAACGGCACCATGGGCTATGCCTGCGATTTCGAGCCGCACCACCCGGAAGCCATCCTCCATCCCATCGCCGTCATGGTGCCGACCGCGCTCGCCGTGGCCGAGCGGGCCGGTGCCTCGGGTCTCGCCTTCCTCGGCGCCGTAGCGCTCGGCTGCGAGGTCGAATACCGGGTCTCCATGTCGATCGGTCCGGTACAGATGTACGATTTGGGCTTTCACCCCTCGGCCGTCGCCGGCTGCTTCGGCGCGACGGCAGCGGCAGCTAGCCTGCTCGGCCTGGATCGCGACGCCGTGGTGCGCGCCTTCGGTCTCGCCGGCTGCCAGGCCTCCGGCATGATGGCCTGGGAAAGCGACCCCACCGAAAACGCCCGGCCCTTCCAAATGGGTATGGCGGCGCGTAACGGCGTTACCGCAGCGATGCTGGCCGCTTCCGGTTTCGGCGGTCCGGCGGCGATCTTCGACCGTGGCCACACCGTCTTTCGCGCCTTCAGCCGCGCCCCTCGGCCGGAACTGCTGGTCAAGGACTTGGCTCAGCGCTGGGACGGCATGACCGAATTGGCGATCAAGCCCTACGCCAGCGTCTCCTTCCTGCATCCGGCCCTCGATGCCCTGCTTGGCCTGGTGCGCGAGAACGACATCAAGGGCGAGGATGTGGAAGCCCTGACGCTGCGCTTCCCGCGCTCCGGCGTCCACTGCGTCGACGGCAACCCGCTGAAAAGCCATTGCGCCCAGTACATCCTGCCCATCGCCGTCGCCCGACGCGAGATCGCGGTCGCCGATCTGTTCGAAGACCGCCGCCTGACCGATCCGCTGATCGCCGATCTGGCCCGGCGCACCTCGGTCGTCGCCGACGACGAACTGAACAAGCTGTTCCCCGATTTCTACGCCTCGATCGTCGAAATCCGCACCCGCGATGGCCGGCGTTTCGAACGTCGCAACGATATCGCCCGCGGCTATCCCGAAACGCCGCTCAGCGACGCCGAACTCAGCGCCAAGTTCCAGGGCCTCGTCGCTTCCGTCGCCGCGCCGGCCCGTATGGCATCGCTGGAAAAGGCGCTGGACGGTCTCGCCCAGGCTCCGGAGGTCAGGGAACTGGCGGCATTGCTGTCAGCAAAGCCGGACTCCATTCTCTAGGTGCTTTCATTCGTTCACCGCGGCGCCTCGTTACACTGACGGGAGGCGACAACCACGTTCCCTCCCGCCGTTGAGGGGAAGGGACAGGGAGAGGGGGACGGCGGTCGCCGGGTGTTTTCCACTGCCGCCCTATCCCAAAACCGCAATCGTCCCCTTGGTCCCATCGATGCTCAGCCGATCCCCGTTCTCGATGGTCTTCAGCACATTCTCATCGGGCTCGCAGATCACCGGGATGCCGGCCAGAATAGCGCCCTGCACCACCGACGGATCGGGCAGCGTCTGCGCGATCAGCGCCAACGGATGCGTGCCGTGCTTGAACAGCTGATAGATGAACCGCCATGCCCCGGCCGAGCCCATGCTGCCGGGGAACACCAGGATGCTGCCGCCCAGCCGCTTGCCCTTCATACTCGGCAGCTCGCCCATGATCGCGCCCGTCGTGATGTCGACGTCGCCCAGGAACGACACCGGCTCCTGCGATACCAGCGCCGTGCCCTCGACCCTGCCGGCGACCAAGCCGCGGCCCTGGATGGTGCGTGCGCCGCTCATCCGAAACGCGGCACGAAACGGCCGCTGATTGCCGTCTCGATGGCCTTTTCCGTGCTGGTCAACAGCGTCGGGCAACGCACCATGTCGCGCACGTATTTCGCCTGCTTGGCGGAATCGAGCACGATGCCGCGCAACGTCGGCGGCGTGACGCCCAGTTTGGGATCCGGCGAGGCGGTGCGCGCGAAGTGGCACGACATCGGGCAGGTGTCGGAAATGATTTTCGCACCCGCGCGTTCCATAACGGTGATATAGCCGGCCTCCACCGCCATGTTGCGCACGCTGCGGCTGGTGGTGATCCACAGCTCGACGCCGTCCTTCACCTTCTTGCCGTGGAGCAGGCGGGCATAGTCTTTCATCTCCTCGAACGAGGCATGCGGACAGCCGATATGCACCAGGTCGAAGACATCGGTGGCGTCCGAGAAGGATGCATAGGTCTCGGCGATGCCGGTGGCATCGGCGACGATGGCGTCGTTCGGCCGGCCCTGCGGGAAGCAGTCCTCGACCGTGGCATAGGGCGGCGTCACGCCCGGCACGATGAACATCGAAATGCCGCCCGAGGTGCCGAGCGCGGCGCCCAACGAGTCCAACTCGTCCAGCGTCGGCCGCCGGGCGAAACCGTCGAACACGGCGACCCCGCCGCCTACCGACTTGCCGACGTGGTAGCCCAATGCGGAAAAGTCGCTGATGTTCTCCGGCATGGTCTCGACGCGCACCAGGTGGGTGCCGCGCCGGGTCTCGTCCAAGTGATAGCCAAAGCGCGGATAGCGCCCGGTCATGCCGGCATAGACCGCGAAGAAGCCGTCGCGATTGGAGCGCGCTCCCAGCACCGAATTGCAAAAGATGGTCACCGTCGATTCGATGGAAACCATATGCATGTTCCAGGTCGGCCAGTGGCCGGCCCAATAGGGCGTGCAGGTGAAGGCGCTCGCGCTGCCCATCCGGTGGTGTGCGCCCGCCGCCCGTTGCTGCAACCGGGCCAGCGGCTCCGGCGCCCCGGTATCGCGCCAGTTGACCAGATCGGCGTTGGCGATATTGGCCGAGGCCGGCACCGCCATGGTGGCGCCCGCGTCGGCCAGCTCCTCCATTAGCTCGACATCGTCCTTGTACATCGCCATGCCAGCGTGGATATGGGCATAGCCGATGTCAACCATATCGGCGGCGCCATAGGCCTTGCCCAGCGTCACCAGGCCCTCCATGGCCCGGCGCAGCGGCGCGCCGTGCCGGCCGTCGAGCATCTCCTGATCGCGTCGCGAAAGTTTCATGGCGGCGACGCTAACATGATCGCGGTGACCGGCGCCAATGCCGGCGGGTAGGGGTCAAGCGTACACCCGTCAATCATTCAACCAAATGGTTGACAGTTCGAGAGCCCACTTCTATATTCAACCATATGGTTGAATTATACACGTCTCAGCTCGATACCGTCTTCCACGCCCTGGGCGATGCCACTCGGCGGCGAATGCTGCTGGAACTGGCGGCCGGCGAGCGGACGGTCGGCCAGCTCGCCGAGCCCTTCGCGATGTCGCTGGCCGCCGCCTCGAAGCACATCAAGGTGCTGGAGAGCGCCGGACTGATCCGCCGCGAAGTGCGTGGCCGCACCCATCTGTGCCGGCTCGAGCCGGGGCCGTTGGCTACCGCCCACGAGTGGCTGAGCTTCTACGAGCGCTTCTGGAACCGCCGCCTCGACGTGCTCGAACGGCTGCTGCGCGAGGAAGACGCCCGCAATGCCTCCGATCCCAAACAAGCCCCCGAAGGAGACGACAAATGACCAAGCTCGCAACCCCGGACGCCTATGGCGTGCTGACCGAGCCCGCCACCCTGACCGCCCAGCGCCTGCTGCCCGGCCCCATCGAGCGCTGCTGGGCTTACCTCACCGACAGCGAGTTGCGCCGCCAGTGGCTGGCCGCCGGCAAGATGGAGATGAAGGTCGGCGCGCCCTTTGAATTCGTCTGGCGCAACGACGAATTGAACGACCCGCCGAGCCAGCGCCCGGCCGGCTTCGACGCGGAGCACCGCATGGCGAGCCGGATCACCGAGCTCGACCCGCCGCGCAAGATCGTCTTCACCTGGGGCACCGGCGGCGGCGACGTCTCCTTCGAGCTGGAGCCGAAGGGCAGCCAGGTGCTGCTGACCGTCATCCACCGCCGCCTGCCCGACCGCGCCACCATGCTCAAGGTCAGCGCTGGCTGGCACATGCACCTCGACATCCTGGTGGCCCGCGCCAGTGGCCAGGAGCCGGCGCCCTTCTGGGACGGCTGGGCCCGGTTACGGGAGGAATACGACCGGCGTCTGCCGGCCTGACGGAACGCGCGGCGGAACGCTGCCTGGCCCGATCGGGCCAGGCAGCGTTGCCACCCGGCTTTGCATCGATCGCTGCGGCATCCGCGAAGGGACGCTAGGCTATTGACCCGGGGTGGCCTGCTGGGTCATTGCTCGGCAGGGTGATGGTCGCCACACCGGTAAGCGGAGCACGAATGACACAGTCCAACCAGATGAACGGCGGCGAGGCGGCGGTCCGGCTGTTGCAGATGCACGGCGTCAAGCACGTCTTCGGCCTGTGCGGCGATACCAGCCTGCCGTTTTACGACGCGCTCGCCCGTCTCGATCACGGCATGACCCATGTGCTGACCCGCGACGAACGCCACGCCGCCTACATGGCCGATTGCTACGCTCGGGTGTCGGGCCGCGTCGGCGTCTGCGAGGGGCCGTCCGGCGGCGGCGCCACCTACATCCTGCCCGGTGTTGTCGAGGCCAACGAATCCTCGATCCCGGTGCTCGCCATCACCACCGACATCTCGGTGTCCTCGCGCGGCAAATTCACGCTCACCGAGCTGGATCAGACCGCCCTCTTCCGTCCGCTGACCAAATGGAACAAGGTTATCGACCGCGCCGCCGAGCTGCCGTCGACCTTCCGCGCCGCCTTCCGCGCCATGACCTCGGGCCGCGCCGGGGCCGCCCATATCGGCCTGCCCTTCGATGTGCAGCGCGATCCGGTGGACGAGGCCGACGTGCGCGGCGATCCCGAACTCGGCGTGTTCCCGTCGCGCCGCTTCGGGCCCGACCCCGACCGCGTCGCCGCCTTGGCCGAGGCGCTGCTGTCGGCCAAGGAACCGATCTTCGTCTGCGGCGGCGCTCCGGTCATCTCCGGGGCGGAGGCCGAATTGATCGCCGTCGCCGAACTGCTCGAAGCCCCGGTCGCCACCACCATCAGCGGCCAGGGCACGATCCCCGATAATCACCCGCTCGCCGTCGGCGTCGTCGGTAGCAACGGCGGCGTCGTGCAGACCCGCGAAGTGTTGATGGGTGCCGACCTGGTCTGTTTCGTCGGCTGTCGCGCCGGTTCGGTGACCACCGAACGCTGGCGTTATCCGGCTCCCGGCAAGGCCCGCATCGTGCAGATCGATGCCGATCCGATGGTACTCGGTGCCACCTACGAGGCCGAGGTCGCCGTCCTGGGGGATGCCAAGCTGGTGCTGGCTGCCCTGCTCGTCGAATTACGGGCGCGCCTCGAGTCGCCGCCGAAGCGCGCCCGTGGTCGAGTTGCCGTCGCCGCCGCGAAGCAGGCTAAGTTCGCCGCCTTTGACGAATTGGCGCGCTCCACTGAACGCCCGATCCGCCCGGAACGGGTGGTCGCCGAACTGAATCGCGTCCTGCCCGACGACGCCATCGTCGTCGCCGATCCGGGCACGCCGTGCCCGTATTTCTCGGCCTATTACCGCTGCAACCGCACCGGCCGGCACTTCATTTCCAACCGCGCCCATGGCGCCTTGGGCTACTCCATCGCCGGTGCCATGGGCGCCCATTACGGCCGGCCGTCGTCCAAGGTGGTCAGCGTCATGGGCGACGGCAGCTTTGCCTTCGCCTGCGGCGAATTCGAAACGGTGGTCCGCTTGGGCCTGCCGGTGACCTTCATCGTTTTCTCCAATGCCTGCTTCGGCTGGATCAAGGCGGGCCAGAAGACCGGCTACCAGCAGCGCTATTTCTCCACCGATTTCACCCGCACCGACCACGCCCGCGTCGCCGAGGCCTTCGGCCTCAAGGCGTGGCGCGTCGAAGACCCGGAACAGCTCGGCTCCGTGTTGAAGAAGGCGATCGAATCCGGCGGCCCGACCCTCGTCGACATCATCGCCCAACCCCTCCACGAAGCCCGCGCCCCGGTCAGCGAATGGGTGGCGTGAGCGCTATATCGCGGGCCCCCCTCTCCCTGTCCCTTCCCCTCAAGGGGAGAGGGTATCCATGGGTACTGCCGCGGACACCTCGCCCCGCGTTCCGGGAAGCTGCAACAGCGTCCCCTCCCCCCGCGAGGGGGAGGGACAGGGAGAGGGGGCTTTCTTCATGAATGAACCAATAAGCCTATCTCCCCGCCACGCCCACGGCGGCAAGTCCCTCTACGGCGCCCGGCTCGGCATCCTGATGCTCGAAGCCCGCTTTCCGCGCATTCCCGGCGACATGGGCAATGGCCTGACCTGGCCCTTCCCGGTGCTCTACAAGCTGGTGCGCGGGGCCACTCCGGAACGGGTGGTAACGCGGCGCGCCGAAGGCCTGCGCGACGCCTTCATCGCCGCCGCCCGCGAGCTGGTTGCCGACGGTGCCGACGGCATCACGACGAACTGCGGTTTTCTCACCCTGTTTCAGGCCGAGATCGCCGCCGCCGTCGGCGTGCCGGTCGCCACGTCCTCGCTCATGCAAGTGCCCTTCCTTGAACGTCTGCTGCCGCCGGGTCAACGGGTTGGCGTGATCACCATCTCGCGCCGCACCCTGACGTCCGAACACCTGGCTACCGCCGGTATCGCCGCCGACATCCCCGTTGTCGGCACCGAAGGCGGCCGCGAATTCAGCCGCGTCATTATCGGCGACGAGGCGAACATGGACGTCGCCGCCGCTGAAGCCGACATCCTCGCCGCCGGCCGCGAGCTGGTGCGGGCTCACCCCAATGTCGGCGCCATCGTGCTCGAATGCACCAACATGATCCCCTACGCCCGCGCCCTACGCGAAGCGGTCGGCCTGCCGGTCCACGACATGTACAGCTTCGCCTGCTGGTTCCACGCCGGCTTGAGCCCCCGCGACTTCGGCCCACCCGCCAGCACCTCGCGCCCCTGGCGCGAACGGTAGCGCACGAAACACAGCGGTGGTGCCCGGAGTCCCGCCTCTCCTTGATCCTCTCCCCGCGAGGGGAGGGAACCATGCGGCATTACTGCAACTTGTTGTCGTGGAGACGAGAGACCGTGACAGCGTCCCCTCCCCCCGCGAGGGGGAGGGACAGGGAGAGGGGGCACCCTTCGGCGACGGATGTTGCTGACGCTTTTCTAATCCACCTCACCCCCCCGACACCAGCGGGGCCACCATGGCGCGGATGGCCGCGACGATGCTCGGCGCCACCACCCGGCTGGTGCGCGGGTTGGTCGGCGACGGCCGGTTGCGGCTGATCAGGGTCAGGCCGATGTTGTCGGACTCGATCTCCACCATATGCACGGCGCCCGGCAGGTCGGAGCGCGCCCAGACCTCGATCTCCGTGCGCTCGAAGCCGATGCCGGCCAGGCTCAGCGTCACCGCCACGTTGAAGTGACGCGGGAAGGCCCTGGCCGCGTCGCCCGCCGTGCCGTGGAACACCAGCACCGGGTCGGCGGGCGGGTTCTTGGCGAAGTCGAACCCCTTGCTCATGATGTAGTCCTCGTGGGCCAGCGAGTCGGCGCGGATCTGCGATGTCAGCTTGACGCTCTGGATCTCGCCTTCCTTCGCCGCCCGCAGGATGTCGAGGCCGGGCAGCGCCCCGTTGGCGATGCGCAGCCGGGCCCCGGACTTGCGCGCGAAGTCCTCCGCATCCGGCATGCCGAGCAGGCCGGCGGCGCTGACCACGATCACCGTCTTGCCCGCCCCCAGGCAGACCTTAAGGATGTCGGGCAGGGCGGATGCGATGGCGCATTCGGCGACGATGTCGGCGTGTTCCGGCAATTCGGCCAGCGTCACTACCTTCAGCGCCGGCGAAATCTTTGCCGCATTGGCGCGCGCCTTGTCCAGGTCGCGCGCCGTCACCGCCGTCAGCGTCACGCCGGGGATGGCGTCCGCCGTCAGCCGCCGCGCCACCTCCTGTCCCGAATTGCCGAACCCGGCTAAGGCGACCCGCATGCTATTTCCTCCCTGAATTTATCCTCATCCTGAGGAGCGCCAAAGGCGCGTCTCGAAGGATGGGCAACATTCGCATCGCCTGCCCACCCTTCGAGACGGCGCTGCGCGCCTCCTCAGGGTGAGGAAGAGCGCGTCCTATCCCAGATACCGCACCGGATTGTTCGCCCGCCAGAACCAGTTGATCATCGTGTTGATGTCGAAAACCGGCAGTCCCGTCGCCTCGCGCACCGCCCGGCTGAACGGGCACATGTTGGTGCACTCGAACAGGATCGCTCCGGCCTCGGGGCATTCGTTCATGAATTCCCGCGCCATCCCGACCATCTCGGCCTCCAGCACGTCGGTGTCCAGCTCCGGCCCGTTGCCGATATAGACCTTGGGAAAGACCGCATCCGGCTTCATGCCCTTGACCTGCACCGGAATGTCGCGGCTCGACCAGCCGACGCCTTGGAAGTGGCCTTCCGTGATGAACTGGGCGCGTTCCGTGAACAGCCCGATCTTGCGCCCCGGCGGCAGCATGGCGTGGATCAGCGGCGCTTGGATCAGTGCCGAGGCGAACACCGGAATCTTCACCGCCGCCGCCAGCTCCTTCTGGAACGGCGTCAAAAAGCCGCAGCTCGTCGTAATGGCGGCGACGCCGTCCCGCTCCAATTCGCGCGCCCCCTCGATGAACGGCTGGATCAGTGCCGCATCCGGTGCATGGCCCATGATGCGGCTCTGCACGGCGCCCTTCACCGTCTTGTAGCGGACCGGAAAGTCGAAAGACCTCGCGTTGCCGATGTCGCCGGGCGGACGCGGGAACGAGGTATCGAGCATCAGAATGCCGATGTCCTGCCCGTAGTTTGTGAAGCCCCCCGTCATCTTCATGATTCGTCGCTCTCCAGAGCCCTTATTGATCGCATGCGATGGATAAGGGCTCACTTCTCATTAAATTTAGAGCAGATCGCGATCTGCTCTAGGGTTCTTAACGCACCGCGTCGAGCACGGCGGCGATCACCCGCTCCACCATCTCGTCGGTCATCGCCGGAAACAGCGGGATGGTCAGCGCGCTGTCGTAATAGGCTTCCGCCACCGGAAAGTCGCCGCGCCGATGGCCGTAGCGCTGCCGGTAATAGGGCTGCAGGTGCAGCGGAATGTAATGCACGTGTACGCCGATGCCGCGCCCGCGCAGATCCTCGAACACCTCGCGCCGCGTCCGCCCCATGGCGCTCAGGCGCAGCCGCAGCATGTACAGATGCCAGGCGCTTTCCCGGTCGCCTTCCTGGTGCGGCACGGTCAGCAGCGGCGATCTTGCGAAGGCGTCGCTGTAGCGCCGGGCGATGGCGCGCCGCCGTTCAAGGAAATACTCCAGCTTGCCCATCTGGCTGATGCCCAACGCGCACTGCAGGTCGGTGATGCGATAGTTGAAGCCGAGTTCCTGCATCTCGTAATACCAGCCGGCCTTGCCCTGGTTCTTCTGCTTGGCCGTATTCGGCCCGTCGGCGTCGGCGGCCTGCTCGGCCAGGGTCATCTCCGCCGCCTCGCCGGTGATGCCGTGGGTGCGGAACAGCCGCAGGCGGGCGGCTAGCACGTCGTTATCGGTCAGCACCATGCCGCCTTCGCCGGTCGCCACATGCTTGACCGGATGGAACGACAGGATGGTCATGTCGGCCAAGGTGCCCACCGGCCGGCCGCGATAGGTGGCGCCCAGCGAATGCGCCGCGTCCTCGATGACCATTAGGCCATGACGCTTGGCGATGGCATTGATCTCGTTCATGTCGGCCGGCTGGCCGGTGAAGTCGACCGGCACGATGGCGCGCGTCGTCGGTCCGATCGCCGCCTCCAGCTTGGCCGGGTCCAGGCAATAGGTATCGGCGCGGATATCGGCAAAGCGCACCTCGCCGCCGAGATAGAGCGCGCAATTGCCGCTGGCCGCGAAGGTGATCGGCGCGGTGACGATCTCGCTGCCCGGCCCGACCCCGGCGGCGAAACAGGCGGCGTGCAGCGCCGCTGTGCCGGTCGCCACCGCCACCGCGTGGCGCGCCCCGGTCCGCTCGGCCACCGCCTTCTCGAAAGCCGCCACGGTCGGCCCCTGGGTCAGCCAGTCGCCCTTCAGCACGGCGACGACGGCGGCGATGTCGTCGTCGTCGATGCTCTGGCGGCCGTAGGGGATGAAGGGTTCAGCCATGGGCGTCCGCGGCGAAGGGCTTGCGCTGGGGTTCCCTTCCTCTCCCCGGCGGGGCGAGGGTCGGGGCGAGGGGGAACCGTTGGTTGCCGTTGAAAACTCGTCCCCTCCGTTGTCGGCGAGCGTCGCTCATTTGCCCTTCTTCTTGCCCTTCTTCGAAGCTTCGTAGCGCGCCTTGGTCTCGGCATTCATCGGATAAAGGCCCGGCAGCTTGGCGCCACGATCCACCTCGGTCATGATCCAGGCCTCCATGCGCTCCTGCTCGGGGGCATGGGCGACCACCTCGTCGAGCAAGGCCGCCGGGATCACCACGGCGCCGTCGGCGTCGACCACCACCACGTCGTCGGGAAATACGGCGACGCCGCCACAGCCGATCGGCTGCTGCCAGGCGACGAAGGTCAGCCCGGCCACCGACGGCGGCGCCGAGACGCCCCGGCACCACACCGGCAACTTGGTGCTCAGCACGCCGGCCACATCGCGCACCACGCCGTCGGTCACCAGCCCGGCGACGCCGCGCTGCTGCATGCGGTTGCATAGAATGTCGCCGAAGATGCCGGCGTCCGTCACGCCCATGGCGTCGACCACGGCGACGCAACCCTTCGGCATCGCCTCGATGGCGGCCCGCGTCGAAATCGGCGAGGACCAGGATTCCGGCGTCGCCAGGTCTTCGCGCGCCGGCACGAAGCGCAGCGTGAAGGCCGGCCCGACAATCCGCTTCTGATTCGGGCGCAGCGGTTGGGTGCCGCGCATCCAGACGTTGCGCAATCCCTTCTTCAGCAGGATCGTGGTGATGGTGGCGGTGGAAACCTCGGTCAGGGTTTTCACAATCTTGGCATTCAGCGACATGGTTTACTCCAAGGGATTGTCGTTGTACCGAAGGGCTCGGCGCTCGCCCCAACATAGGCAAAGCCGCCGGAGCGGCAAAGGCAGGAAATCGCATATGGCCTTTCGACATCCGTCGGCGACGATGTTACCCCCCACCCTGTCCTCCTCTCCGCGAGGCAGGGTCATCGTATTTGCCTACCCCTCTCCCTGTCCCTCCCCCTCAAGGGGGGAGGGAACGTTGTCACCATCTCCCGTCTCCATGACAATAAGCTGCGGTAGTGCCACATGGTTCCCTCCCCCCTTGAGGGGGAGGGACAGGGAGAGGGGGGAGGGCGCCGCCGCCCGTGAG